>JAETPP010000312.1 GCA_021771115.1 Bacillota bacterium
GCATAGCGGGCGCACTGCTTTCCGCCTTTGTTTCCGGCTTCTTTTCCTTTTCCGGCTTTTTTGGTTCTGCCGCCGATTCCGGCTCTGCACTGACCATATTTTTTACCTGTTCCTCCAATGCTTTCCGCTCCTTTCTTACTGCTTCTATCTCACCATGCAGCCTTGCAATCTGCACCCTTGCCTCGTTTAGTTCATTCTGCTGCTTTTCCAGCATTTTGTCCTTTTCGGAAAGCTGTGAAAGGAGGTTGCTCTGTATCTGTGCATCCTGCCCCGCCGTCCCGATCTCTTTCAGTTTCTCATTTAAGGCGTCATACCGTTTTTCCTGACAGGAAATCTTTTCGACCACCTCATGGATCTGCTGCACAAGTTCCTTTGCATACGCCGCATCCTGCCCGCTCACCGGCTCTGCCTCCCTTGCCTTGCAAAGCACCTGTGAAAAAAGGCGTTTCATGGTATACGCCGTATTTTCCGCACTGGAAAGCACTTCGGTTATGGTATTCATAGGGACGCCTTTTTCATAAAACTCCAGCGCCACCGCCATCTGGTCGCCGCTTAACCCCTCTTTTAAGATTGCAGCCTTTTCCTCCTCATTGTAACCGTTGCGCAGACAGCGGGAATACACGCACATCTGTCTGTAATCGTATCTGCCAGCGCTGTATTCCTCTGTTTCCTCCTTTGTCAGACCGAACCGCAGGTCATCCTCTATCAGCTTTAAGATTTCTTCCGTATACTTCGGGTTCTGTTTCAGCCTGCCAAGATATGCTTTCAGATCCATGCCGCTAAGCGCCGTCCGTTCCTGCATCAATGTCCTCCCTTCCTGCCCGTTTTGGGCAAAAAATAAACAGCCGTTTTGGGGCTGTTACACTCATCTGGATTTTTCTTTCCGTTCCCGCTCCTTTTCCTGTTTCTTTTCCGGCTCCGGTTTTCCTGCCCTCTCCCCTGCCGTGATTTCCGCAAGGATGCGGGCGGCGATCCTTTCCTCTTTCGCCACAGCCTTCTCCTTTTCCCTTATCCGTGCGATCTCGCTCCGGTAATGTTCCTTAAATTCTGCAAGCTGCCCTGCCGTGTATCCTTCCTTTTCAAGCCTTGCCGACAGTGCGGCATACTGCCCATGCTCTTTCTCAAACAGGGCTTCCCCACGCTGGTAACAGTTTTCACATTCCAAAAGCGCCTCCATCTGCGCCGCAATATCAAAAAGCGGCTTCATTCTTGCACGTTCCTTGAATATCCGGCTTTTTTCCCTTGAAGTCTCTTTCTTCCTGTCCGCCATCTGTGCTGCCGTCTGCCTGATGTCCCCCGCCGTGGATGCATCGTGCCTTGCAAGGAACAGGTAATCTTCCTGTAATTTCTGCATTTT
>JAETPP010000313.1 GCA_021771115.1 Bacillota bacterium
TCCGGTTTGGCATTTCCGACGGTTTTCACCACCATTCTGTTTCTCCCGAACAGCACCGCACGGGAAACGGCGCCGGAAACCCCAGCCATGCCGCAGCTGATGTTTCCGCCCTCAAAAGCCGGCCCCGCCGCCACGGAAGTGACAAAGAGCCTGTCCCCCGCAAAGAGCGCCATTTCCCCGTTGGTGCCGATATCAAGAAGCAAGGCGCAGCTTTCCCCGCTGTCTCCCTGCTCTCCGCTGGTTTTCTGCTCTCCGCTGCTTCTCTGCAAAATCTCTCCGCCCTTGGTCTGTTGTCTGCCGCACAAATCCGTGCTGTAAATTCCCGCAACAATATCTGCCCCTACAAAGGCTGAGAACCCCGGCAGAACCGTCACCTCCGCCGGGTATTCCCTATTGCCGAAAACCTCTTCCCAACTCTTTTTCTGCAGGGAAATATCCACCGGGGTAAAAGGCGCTTTTCCCAGACCCTCGCAGGAATATCCCAGCAGCAGGTGGCACATGGTGGTATTTCCCGCTATCACAAGGAAGATAATCTGTTCCCCCGCAATCTGCGCCTGCGCTGTCAGCTTTTCTATCAATGCTAAAACATCTTCCCTGATACAGCTTTGGAGGATTGCCGCCTTACCCTCCCTTGCCGCCTTGATCCTCGAAATCACGTCTGCGCCATAAGCCCGCTGATGATTGACAGACACAGCATTCCCGCAGGTTTCTCCGGTGGAAATTTTAATAAGAGCCGCCGCTAAGGTAGTGGTTCCGATGTCAAGGGCTACACCGTACCCCTGCCCGGAAGGAACTGCCCCCTTCTTTTTTTCCCCACAGGAAAATCCGGTTTCCACCGCCATCTCCTCCTGCCCCTGGGTAGGGACAAGAAACTCGCAATCCTCCGTCGGCACGGAAACACAGGCAAGCCGCCAGCCCTCCCGCAGTTTCCCCTCCGCCAGCTTCTTTTTTTCCTGCTCGGCAGGCTCTGGCGCACCGCTTCCGTACTGCACCAGACATTTTCCGCAGCTTCCCCTGCCATTGCAGGGGGTGTCCAGGTAAATCCCATTTTCCCGCAGCAGCTCCAACAATGTTTTTTTCTGCTCTCCTTCTGTCCCGATACGGCTGATGCCTGTCTCCTGTTCCTTCTCTTTTTCCTTCCTGCCGTCCCTATTCCTTTGCTCCTGTAATATTGTAATTACCATAATTGACTCCTGCTTTCTGTGCCTGTATCATCTGGTTTTTCCTGTCAATGTGATATATCTTTTCTCCCTTTTTAAAAAGCGCCCCGGTCTGTTTAAAATAAAAGGGCACGTCTGCCGCCACTTATCCGCATCTTTGATGAAAAAATCCGAAGTCATGCAGGTATAGACCG
>JAETPP010000314.1 GCA_021771115.1 Bacillota bacterium
GGTATTCGAAGCAGTTTTTCAGATGACAGGGTCGGCTCTGCGCTTTCCCTTCCTGCGTCCGGGTAATTAACTAAACACGAACATAACTGAGAACAAGGATCGGTTATAGATGGAATGAAACAAGGATGGACATTCCGGGAGGAAGAGTGTATAATTCGTGACAATGGAAAGTTCGCAAAGTGTGCTTGCCGGCGTTTTGCTGTGGGGAAATTTTCAGGGCGGCAGGGGCGGAGCCATCCAGGACAGGAGGTTCCAGAAGACGTAAGGGAGAAAGATGGAAGAGAAGAAAGAAAATTTAACGGAAGGGTCCCTGGGGAAAAAGATCCTTTTTTTTAGCCTGCCGCTGATCTTGTCCAATATGCTGCAGGTTCTGTTTAATATGGCGGATGTGGCGGTGGTGGGGCGCTTTGCCGGTTCCATGGCGTTGGGGGCCGTGGGATCCACCACGATTCTGGTGATGATGTTTACGGGAAGCTTGATAGGCATGTCCGGTGGAATAAATGTGCTGGTGGCCAGGTATCTGGGGGCGGGACATGAAAATGGCGTGAAGGAAACGGTGCATTCGGCGGCGATTTTAAGCTTTCTTGCGGGATTATTATTTCTTCTGGTGGGGGCGGTGTTTTCGGAGCCGGTGCTTCGGAGCCTGAATACAAAACCGGAGCTGATTGCCGGTGCGGTGCTCTATATTCGCATCTACTTCCTGGGAATGCCGGCGTTAGGCCTCTATAATTTCGGCAATGCGGTGTTAAGCGCGGCTGGGGACACAAAGCGGCCGTTGTATTACCTTTCGCTGGCCGGGGCAATCAATATTGTGCTGAATCTGTTTTTTGTGATTGTGTGCGGCCTGGGGGTGGCCGGCGTGGCGCTTGCCAGCATTATATCCCAGTACATATCCGCGGTGCTGATTGTGGGGGCGCTGTTTCGGTGCCGGGAGGTTTACGGCTTGAGGCTTGACAGCCTTTGGCTAATGCGGGACAAGGCGGCGGCCATCCTGAAAATCGGCGTGCCCGCGGGGCTGCAGAATGCCATTTTTCAGCTGGCGAATCTGTTTATTCAGGCTGGCGTGAACTCCTTTGACGCGGTAATGGTGGCGGGAAATTCGGCAGCGGCCAACGCGGATGGCCTGGTGTACGATATTATGGCGGCATTTTATACGGCCTGCGGCAGTTTTATGGGACAGAATTTTGGCGCAGGAAAGCGGGAGAGGGTGATAAAAAGCTACCGGATCAGCCTGGCCTATTCGTGCGGGATCGGTTTTGTGCTGGGAAGCCTGCTGGTGCTGTTTGGCCGTCAGTTTTTGAGCCTGTTTACCAGGGATGCGGCAGTGCTTGAGGCTGGCATGAAGCGACTG
>JAETPP010000063.1 GCA_021771115.1 Bacillota bacterium
TGAATCCTTACTCTCCTTTGAAATATGTAAAATAAAGGTAAAAAAGCAACATTATGTTAACATAAGGCAATCACAAAATCAAGAGGTATTTTGCTCATTTTTTGCAGCAGCCGCCCAGATATAGAGATTGGCAACGAAAAAAGCCCCTTTCCTGAAGAAAATCTGATGGACTTATGTAAAGCTTTATGCAATTTCATCGGCCTTTCCGAAATTCACGGCTGCTTTTTACGGCAAGCGTATACTTTTTGTCATGGAAAGAAAAGTTTCCCGTGCCGCTTTCGATTGGGGCTTTTGCCGTTGGAGCCGGTTTTCTTTCCGGAATTTTAAGCGTAAACGAGCGGAAAGACATGGTTATCACGGCCTCAAAGATCCACGGTGCGGGCGCCGTCATCGGTTTTATGGCCTTCCTGTTTTTCCCGCTGCTTCACGGGATCGTATCGTTCCGGCAAAAAGACATCCCCGCAGGTGTGATCAGTATCGGCTCCTTTGTTTTATCTCTTGTTTTCTTTGCCTGCTTTGTTATGGGGGACAAGGAGCAATTTCAAAACACCGTTTTGAAACTGGAAGGCGTATGGGAAAGGCTTGCTTTATTTTGTATGTACATTCCTTTTCTCTATGAGGCTATCGGTAATTTGTTTTCATAAAGGATGGAGAGGTTCGGAAGGAAGAAAGCGGAATGGAAGCCTGCTGTTTTTGTGTGAGGGGCTGCCCGCTGTTCGATTGGAAAGGTAAATTATTGTTTAGTGAACTAGTTGTTAGTTATGAGTAGTTAGTTGTTAGAGAAGGGCGTGCCCTCCACCTGTCATCCTGAGGAACGGAGTGACGAAGGATCTCGTCCTTGATGCCTGAGGAAAAGGGCAAAGGGCGAGATCCTTCACTTCGTTCAGGATGACAGGTTGGAGCCCTTGTTCTTCTCTAACGACTAACGACTAACATCTAATGACTAACAACTAGCACGCTAAATTCCAATTTATCTCACTACCCGCTGTCATTCTGAGGAGCATAGCGACTCAGGATGACGGTGGCGCAGGATGGCAGGAAAGAGCCCCGGATAACAGGCAATAGTCCTTTCTAACAACTAACTACTAACGACTAAAAACTAAAAACCGGAGCCCGCTTACAGCGGGCTCCGGTTTTTGAATGTTTCGTTTTATTGTTCTTTCTTTTCCTCCGGAGAAGCGCCTTCCGGCTTCTGCACTTCCACGGTCTTCTGTGCTGCGCTCTCTGCCTTCGGAGAGGAGGCTTCCGCGGGGAGCTCTTCTTCCTTTTGGCCGCCGGGCAGCAGGGTGCCGTTCATGACCTCCTGGAATTCTGTGCCGTCCAGCTTTTCCTTCTCGTACAGCACGCCGGCCAGGCGGTGCAGCTCGTCGATGTGATCCTTCAGGATCTGCTCGGTCTGCTGATAGGCCGTGGAGATCATAGCCTGGATCTCTTCATCGATCTCCGAAGCGGTCTGCTCAGAATAGTTGCTGATATGGCCCATTTCCTTCCCCAGGAAGGGGTTGGAATCGTCCGAGCCGTAAGTGATCGGACCCAATTTCTCGCTCATGCCGTATTTGGTGACCATGGCCCGGGCGATCTTGGTGGCACGCTCAATATCGTTGGAGGCGCCAGTGGAGATATCGTCCAGCACCAGGGCTTCCGCCACACGGCCGCCCAGCAGGACGATGAGCTCTTCCCGCATTTCATTCCGGCTGCGGTAGGTGCGGTCCTCTGAGGGCAGGTGCATGGTGTAGCCCCCTGCCATACCTCTGGGGATGATGGAGATCTGGTGCACCGGGTCCTGGGTGCCGCAGTAATAGGTGGCAATGGCGTGGCCTGCCTCGTGATAGGCGGTCAGCTTCTTTTCCTTCTCGCTCATCACCCGGCTCTTCTTCTCGGTGCCTACCACCACTTTGATGGTGGCTTCCTCGATCTCCGGCATGGTGATGGCCTTATGGTTCTTTCTGGCGGCCAGCAGAGCCGCTTCATTCAGCAGATTTTCCAGGTCCGCGCCGGTAAAGCCCGCGGTGGACTTGGCAATGGTGGAAAGTTCCACATCGGGAGCCAAAGGTTTTCCCTTCGCGTGTACCCGCAGGATATCCTCCCGGCCCTTGACATCGGGATAGCCCACCGTGACCTGGCGGTCAAAACGGCCCGGGCGCATCAGAGCGGGGTCCAGAATATCGGGGCGGTTGGTAGCGGCGATCATGATGACGCCTTCGTTGGCGCCGAAGCCGTCCATTTCCACCAACAGCTGGTTTAGAGTCTGCTCTCTCTCATCGTGTCCGCCGCCCAGGCCCGCGCCTCTCTGGCGGCCCACGGCGTCGATCTCATCGATGAAGATAATGCAGGGATGGTTCTTCTTCGCCTTTTCAAACAGATCGCGAACGCGGGAAGCGCCCACGCCTACAAACATTTCCACAAAGTCAGAGCCGGAAATGGAGAAGAAGGGGACCCCGGCTTCTCCCGCCACAGCCCTGGCAAGCAGAGTTTTACCGGTACCGGGAGGGCCCACCAGCAGCACGCCCTTGGGGATCCGGGCGCCCAGAGAATTATATTTCGCCGGATTTCGGAGGAATTCCACGATCTCCCGCAGCTCTTCCTTTTCCTCATCGGCCCCGGCCACATCGGCAAAGGTGGTCTTGCGCTTTTCATCGCTCATCTGCTTGATCTTCGCTTTGCCGAAATTCATCTGCTTGTCGCCGCCGCCCATACTGTTCCCCAGGCGGCGCATAATGAACACCCAGAAGATGATCAGTCCCGCGAACAGAATCAAGGTGGGAAGCAGGCTCAAAAACCAGCTGGTTTCCACCGGGCGGATGATATCCTGCACCATCTTCTTATCGGGATGCTCTTCGTTATACTCCCGAATGGACTGGGACACGTTCTGGTAGAACAGATCCACGCTGGGCAGCTCAAAATCGATCTGCTTTCCGCTTGCGTCGTTCAGCCGCAGCCGCAGATCCCCCGTTCCCAGGTTCAGCCGATATTCCGCGACCTGCCCGGTCTCGAAATAGTCAATGATGTCGGAATACTTGTACGTTGTCTGCTCGGTTCCCCGGCCCTGGAGCAAAAAGATGATGATAAACAGTACCACCACCGGAATTCCCAGATACAAGAGAAGGGTGCGCAACGTTTTACGATTGCTGTTCAAAAATTTGTCCTCCTAAAATCTATCTATGAGCTTATCGCCAGACGGTCTCCGATGAAAGGACGCGGAGCCCATCTTACTTTTCATGATAATGGAAAGAACGGCCGAAATGACCTCTCTTCCCTGTCAAACATAACTTTTTCCTTTTTCCCGCCGGTTATTCGTATACCGAGGGCTCCAGGATCCCCACAAAGGGCAGATTCCGATATTTCTCATCGTAATCCAGACCGTAGCCCACAATAAAGGCATCCGGGATCACGGAACCCACATAGGAAGCCTCTATTTCCACTTCCCGGCGCTCCGGCTTATCAAACAGCGTACAGATCTGAATGCTTCTGGGATTTCTGTCCCGCAAAAGCTCCATCAGATAGCTCAGAGTCTTGCCGCTGTCCAGAATATCCTCCACCAAAACAATGTCATAGCCGGACAGGGGAATATCCAGATCCTTGATGATCTTCACCACGCCGCTGGTCTTGGTGCCGGAGCCATAGCTGGAGGTGGCCATGAAATCGATTTTAGCGGGGATGCTGATAGAGCGCATCAGATCCGCCATGAATACCACCGATCCCTTCAGCACGCTGACAAGCAGCAGGTTTTTATCTTTGTAGTCCCGGGAAATTTCCTTTCCCACGCGCTCTACCATCACGGCGATCTGCCGCTCGGTAAACAGCACTTCCTGAATGTCCTCCATCATCGCACTGCGCTCAACCATAGTCATAACCCTTTCCCTCTTCGCAAATATCCCCGGAGCTTCTCATCGCTCCGCCTGAACCGCCGGAGCACTGTCTTCCGCCTTCCGCCGAACTGTCACAAAAAGCGCCCTGCGGGTTTTTTCCGTGACCTGAAATCCCTGAGATGCACCTGCCCCCTCGCAAAAGGCCAGCACCCCGCCGCACTCCAGCAGTACTGCGTCTTTTCTGCGTTCCGGCGGTATCCCGCATTCCTGGAACACCTGCTTCAGGCTTTTGGAAAGATTTCTTCCCGGTGGAGAAAAACGATCCCCCTCCCGGCGGCTTCTGGCGATCAAAGTGCCTGTAATTATATCATAGTCCAACGCGTTTTTGAATAACAAATTATGAATTTTTTGTCCTCTTTCCGCAAACGGCAGCTCTTTTTTTTCCAAAATCAGGGTCTTTCCGCCGGGCAGGGGGGTTTCCCCCAATTCCACAGGCAGAAAAAAGGAGGCTGCTTCCCTTTCCCGGAAGGCGGAAAGCGTTCCCTGTGCCCTGCGCACCGTGATCCCGCCGGGCAGAGAAACCGCACCGCCCTGCCACAGGCATTCTGTTACCGCGTCCAGATGCTTTTTTTCCAATCTGCCGCAGCCCAGGCTCTCCAGCCACAGCTTTACGGCCCGGGCCGAAAGGGCGCTTTCCGCCTTTTGCAAAGTGTCCGCATCCAGCCCATATTCTCTTTTTGCGGCTTCTAAAAGCTTTTCGCTTTCTTTTTCCAGGAATTCCCCGTCCGCTTCCAGAAGCTCCGCCGCTTGGGCAAAGGCCTGAGAAAACCGGGGGTTCAGCTCCCGCAGCACGGGCAGCACCTCCAGGCGCAGCCTGTTTCGGGAAAACGCGCCGGAAAGATTACTGCTGTCTACCACATAGGAAAGCCGGTAAAACGCGCAGTAGGCTTCGATCTCTTCTCTGCTCACGTGCAAAAGGGGCCGCAGGATCTTCCCCCTGCGCCGGGGGATCCCGCACAGCCCATCGGGCCCTGTACCCCTGCACAGATTTAAGAGCATGGTCTCCACATTGTCCTCGGCATTGTGGGCGGTAAGGACTCTATCGTTTTCTCCTGCTGCAAGGGACTGAAAAAAGCCATACCGCACTTTCCTGCCGCATTCCTCCAGGCCCAGCCCCTTTTTTTCGGCAAGGGCCTTTACATCCTCCCGCAAAAGAGCAAAACGAAGCCCCAGCCCCTGGGCAAAGGCCCTGGCGGCGGCTTCGTCCCGATCTGCTTCTTCTCCCCGGAGCATGTGGTTCACATGAGCCAGAACGATGCGCTCCGGCGGGATCTGTTTTGTGAGCCAGTGGGCCAGGGCCGTGGAATCCGCTCCGCCGGAAAAGCCTACGATCACAAGGCCCACTTCCGGCAGGCCGGAAAGATCCGCCGCGGAAAAGAAGGGCTCACTCATGGCGAATGACCTCCCGGGAGGTAAAGCGCATATATTCTCCCTGCCAGTGAACCGGAATGGTGTCCGTGCTGCCGTGGCGGTTCTTTGCCACAATGATCTCCGCGGCGTTGGCGTCCATATTTTCCGTGAGCTCTCCGCCCTCGCTGGTGGCGTTGTAGGCTTCGCGGTGGAGGAAGATCACAATATCGGCATCCTGCTCAATGGAGCCGGAATCTCTCAGCTCGGACAGGCCCGGCCGGTGATCCTTGGCCCGGTCGGTGGGGCGGCGCAGCTGAGACATGGCGATGACCGGCACATCCAGCTCCTTTGCCATGATCTTCAGGCTTCGGGTGATCTCCGTGATCTCCTGCACCCGGTTATCGATGCGCCGGGCGCTGTTCATCAGCTGCAAATAGTCAACAATCACCAAATCCACACCGCCCAGCCTGCGAAGCTTTGCCTTCATTTCCGGCACGGTGATGCTGGGATTATCGTCAAAATAGAGCTCCGCCTTGGAAAGGATATCGCCTGCCTCCACCAGCTTTACCCAGTCTCCTTCCGTCAGATCCCCGGAACGGAGCCGGGAGCCTTCCACCACGGCCTCGCCGGACAGCAGACGGGAAACCAGCTGCTCCCGTCCCATTTCCAGTGAAAAGAAAGCGACCCGCCGCTTTCCGGTAACAGAGGCGTGCCGGGCAATATTCAGGCCGAAGCTGGTTTTTCCCACGCCGGGCCGGGCCGCCAGAACGATCAGATCCGAGCGGTTCAGCCCGGTGATCAGCGCGTCCAGCTCCCCGATGCCGGTGGGGATGCCCTTGTATTTGTCCCTGTCAGGGGAATTCAAGAGATCTAGGCGGTCAAAGGTTTCCAGCAGGATCTCCCGCACCGGCTGAAGGCCCCGCATGTTCTTCCCCTGGCGGATATCAAAGATCCGCTGCTCCGCCATATCCAGCAGCAGGGAGGATTCCTCCGTCCCCTCGCTGGCGTCGTCCAGAATATGCCGGGCCGCCTGCATCAGCGTGCGCACATCGTACTTGTCCCGTACAATATTGGCATAGACGGCCACATTGGAAAGAGACGGCACGATCTGGGCCAGCTGGGTCAGATACACCTTCCCGGTGGCCTCGTCAAACTCCTCGTTTTCCTTCAGCTTTTCCAGCACCGTGACAAAATCCACCGGCAGGCCCAGGGTGAACATTTCCATCATGACCCCATAGATCATCTGGTTGTTCACCGCATAGAAATATTCCGCCTTCGGCAGGATCTCCGCCACCGTGGCAAGACAGGAGGGCTCCAGCAAAATCGCGCCCAGCACAGACTGCTCCGCCTCCAGGCTAAAAGGCATATTGAGCCCCGGCTCCGCCTGGCTGTTCCCCTCGTAAGGCATATGTTTTCCCTCCTTTTAGATGTTAGATGCTGGATACTGGATGCTGGACAAAAGAAAGGGCAAAAGGGCGATGAGTTGTTGTTTAGCGGTGCCCTTTGGCTTCCCTTGCAAGCAAGGGGGAGGCTAAAGGCGCTAACCGCTCCTACCCACTGTCATTCTGAGGAACGTAGTGACGAAGAATCTCGATCTTCATTCCTGAGTAAAAGGGCGAGATCCTTCACTTCGTTCAGGATGACAGAAGAGAGGCTCAGGATAACAGGGAGAGGCTCAGGATGACAGGGAGCGCGCCCTTACGCCCTTCTCTAACAACTAACGACTAACAACTAACAACTACTTCTCGCAAACGGCTACGCTCAGGGTGGCGGTGATGCCGCTGTAAAATTTCACATCGAAATTGTAAGTACCAAAGGCCTTGATATCGCTTTCCAGCACGATCTTCCGCTTTTCCACTTCTATTCCGAACTGCTTGCCGATCTCCTCGGCCAGCTCCTTGGCGGTAACGGAGCCGAACAGCTTTCCGCCCTGACCGGCCTTTCCGTAGATCTTCAGGGTCTTTCCGGAAAGAGCGTCGGCGTTTTTCTGGGCCTGCTCGGTTTCGGTTTTGATCTTATACTCTCTGGCGGCCTCCGCGTTTTTCAGCTCGTTCATGGCCTGGGCGTTGGCTTCCTTACAGAGCTTCCTGGGCATCAAAAAGTTTCTTGCGTACCCATCGGAGACATTGACAAGCTCTCCTTTTTTTCCGATGGACTTTACATCCTGCAGCAATACGACCTTCATCCTTGCTCATCCTTTCCTGATAAAATCATCTATGTATTTGACAGCAGCTTCATCCGTTTTCCGGTTTCCACCGCCGTATGGAAGCATATTTCTTCCAATCCCGCGCCCTTTTCATGCAGAATGCCGTTATCCCAGCCCGCGTCGTCCACGGTATCGGTGGCGTAGAAAAACTCCGCGAAGCGCACTCCTCTGAATTGAGCGACCGCCGCAAGGCTTGCGCACTCCATTTCCACCGAAATGCAGCCCTGCTCCTTCCGCCTCATGACCTTTGCCCGGGTCTCCCGGTAGAAGGCGTCGGTGGTCCAGGTTTTTCCCTCCGCGCAGGGAACGTCCAGCTCTGTCATGGCGGCACGGCAGGCGCTCACATCCATGGGCGACAGCTCCACCTCATCCGCCGCGGGCAGATAATGATAGGACAGTCCCTCGTCCCGGACCGCGGCGGTGGGCAGCAGCAATTTCCCGTGAGAAACGCCTTTTTCCAGCACTCCCGCGGCGCCGAAATACACGAAATACTTCCCGCCCATGGGGATGCCTTCCTCCATTGTGGAAACGGCGGCCGGGCCGCCTATCATGGGCGCGTATACCGCCGCCCTGGCACCATAGGCCTCTACCTCATAGATGGGAATTGTGCCGGTGCAGTAATTAAAACGGCTGATTTCCGCGCCTCCAAAGCTTTTCAGCACCCAGTCCAGGATCGGCTTTGAAAAAATACCGATACAAATTTCCGGAAAGCCTTCCACCGGGCGGCAGCATTCCTCCGGGTTGATGATCGCCCGGCGGTCCGGGTCGAATTCGTTGTGTATCATAATTGCGGACACCTCTTTAATTTGCCGTGGATTCCTGAAGCTTTCCATCCAGCGTGCGAACCAGCGCGCGGCGGGCGTCGCTCATGCTGATATTTTTGATCTGCGCCCCGGCCTGGGTGAAGTGGCCGCCGCCGCCGAATTCCTCCAAAATCACCTGCACATTGATATCGCCCAGGCTTCGGGCGGAAATATTCACATCTGTTCCGGTGCGGTACAGCACAAAGGAAGCCCGCACCCCCTGGATGGACAAAAGCTCGTCGGCCGCCTGGGCAGCCGCTACCCGCATATCTTCAAAATCCCAGTTGGAGGTGGCAATGGCGCAGCCCTTATAGAGCTCCGCCCCGGATACCAGCTGGGCCTTCTGCTTATAGTTATCCAGGGTATTGGAGAACAGCTTCTTCACCGTTACGGTATCGGCCCCCCGCCTGCGCAGAAAAGCCGAAGCCTCAAAGGTGCGCACACCCGTTTTCAGCACAAAATTTTTCGTATCCAGCGCAATACCGGCCATCAGCGCCTCCGCATCTATGGTATCGATGGCGGAGCCTCTGATATACTGCACCAGCTCTGTCACCATTTCAGAAGCAGAGCTGGCATAGGGCTCGTGATAGAAAATCAGAGCGTTCTTGATGTGAGAGACCATCATTCTGTGGTGGTCGATCACCACGATCCGGGAAACACGCTCCAAAAGATCGGAATTTTCCACAAAATTAACTGAGTGGGTATCCACCACGATCAGCAGAGAACGCTCCGTGACGCTCTGCATGGCTTCAGACGGAGAAATAAACAGGTTTTCTTCCTCCCCGTAGGCCTCCTCCACACGGTCCACCAGCGCCCCGGCCAGCGTCTGCCCCCGGTTCAGGACGATGCTGGCAGGCTTTTCCAGCCCCTTGCGGATGGCCGCCCACATACCCACGGCGGCGCCAACACTGTCCAGGTCGGAATTTTTGTGGCCCATAATGAACACATGGTCGCTGGCCTTTACATGGTCGGAAAGGGTGGCCGCGATAACTCTGGTGCGCACCTTATCCCGCTTCTCCACGCCCTTGGAAAGGCCGCCGAAGAATTCATAGGTATCTCCCGGCAGCTTTACCGCCACCTGGTCACCACCCCGGCCCAGGGCCATATCCAAGGCCTGCCTTGCCCAGCGCTCGCTTTCCGCAGCGGTATCCGCGCCCCGGCCCACGCCGATGGATACCGTGGCGCTCATGCCGCTGGCGCTTTTTACCTCCCGCACATCGTCCAGCATTCGGAACCGCCGCTGCTTAGCGGCCTCCACGTGGGAATCATCTGTGACCACCAGATACCGGCCATTGTTCAGCCTGCGGATAAAGCCGCCCATATCCTCCACCGCCCAGCGGCGCAGCACGGCCTCCACATCCGCGGTGATCCGGGAATCATCGCCGCCGGAGCTGTTTCGAACCAGCTCCTCCTGGTTATCGAATACCGCTATACACACCACCGTTTTCTTTTCCCGGTATTCCTTGTGAATGGCTTTAAAATACGTATCATCTACAAAATAGAAGATATAGCCGGCCTTTGCCCGGGCACCGTATACGGTGTATTCCCGCCCCCGATAGGAAACGGCCGCGCCCTTTTCCCCCATGACCTGCCGGAAGGTTTTAGGGTAGAGAAACCGAAGGATATTTTCCCCCAAATACTCGCCGCCGCTGCACAGGGTGGCACTGAAGGCTTCGTTTGCCCATACGATATCTCCCGCCGGGGCGGCCACGGCCACAGGCAGGGCAAACTCGTCAAAGGCGTGCCGCTCTTCGGCCGTCAGCACCCGTTTCGCGCTTTTCACCGCGAGAGATACATTTCTGCGATACAAAATATCCGAGGTAAATACAGAGAGCAGCGCAAGCAGTGCCGCCGTCAGCTCCACCGCGGCGGCGATCTTATTATAGCGATAGGTGATGACCGCCATGACCACCATCCCAGCCGCCATCAGATAAAAAAGAGGAGAGATCACCCAAACCTTTTTCCTGCGCACTGTATTTCACCCCGCCCTTTCACAAAATCCCGTTACACTTCCATAATGATCGGCAAAATCATGGGATTGCGCTGGGTTTTCCGGTAGAGGAACCGGGAAAGCTCTTCCTTCACGTTCTGCTTCAGCCCTGTCCAGTCCCGGACATGCTGATTCGCACAGCTTTCCAGAGTATTATACACCAGCTTTCGCGCTTCGTCCATAAGCTGTTCCGATTCTCTTACATAGACAAAGCCCCGGGATACGATATCCGGGCCGGAAACCACGTGGCCGGAGCTGGAATCGATGGAGCAGACAGCCACAATCAGGCCGTCCTCCGCCAGGTGTTTTCTGTCCCGCAGCACCACGCTGCCCACATCGCCCACACCCAGGCCGTCCACCATCACGCTGCCGGCGGGAACGTCCCCCAGCTGCCGCATATGGTCCTCGTGCAGCTCCAGCACGTTGCCGATGGTACCGATAAAAATATTTTCCTTCGGCATTCCCATGGCCATGGCCAGCCCCGCGTGCTTTTGCAGATGCTTTTGCTCGCCGTGGACGGGAATAAAGTATTTGGGCTTTGTCAGTCCCTGTATGAGCTTCAGCTCTTCCTGGCAGGCATGGCCGGACACGTGCACCTCGTACATGGATTCATAGATCACCGTGCAGCCCTGCTTCAACAGCTCATCCACCACAGCCCCCACGGTCTTTTCATTGCCGGGAATGGGCCGGGCGGAAAGGATGATAAAATCATTGGGATTGATGGCCACCTGCCGGTGATCGGAAAAGGCCATTCTGGACAGGGCGGACATGGGCTCACCCTGGCTGCCGGTGGTGATCAGCACCAGCTGGCCCGGCTCATAGCGATTGATGAGGTTCAGGTCCACCAGCACGCCGTCCGGGATGTGAAGATAGCCAAGCTCGCTGGCAATGCCCATCACATTCACCATGCTCCTGCCGGAAAGGGCCACCTTGCGCCCGTATTTCACGGCGCAGTTGATGATCATCTGCACCCGGCTGATGGAGGAAGCAAAGGTCGCCACGATAATGCGCTTCCCCTCCGCCCGCTGGAACAGAGCGTCCAGAGAGTTATTGACCGTTTGCTCCGTCTGGGTATAGCCGGGGCGCTCCGCGTTGGTGGAATCCGCCAGCAGAGCCAGCACCCCTTCCTTTCCCAGCTCCGCGAAACGGGCCAGGTCGATCATCCTGCCCTCGGCGGGAGTGCAGTCTATTTTGAAATCTCCGGTGTGCACCACCACGCCTGCCGGGCTGTGGATCGCCAGCGCCACCGCGTCCGCGATGGAGTGGTTCACATGAATGAATTCGATCTCCATGCACCCCATGCGGATCCGGGAGCCTGGAGGAGTCACAATAAGCCTGGCGGAGCCGGTAAGGCCGTGCTCCTGAAGCTTTCCCTCGATCAGCCCCACCGTCAGCGCCGTGGCATAGACCGGCACGTTCAGTTTTTTCAAAAGATAAGGCACGGCCCCGATATGATCCTCATGGCCGTGGGTGATCACAATGCCCCGGATCTTCTCCCGGTTTTTTTCCACAAAGGTGAAATCCGGGATCACCAGGTCCACGCCCAGCATTTCCTCATCGGGAAAGCTGAGGCCGCAATCGACGATCACCATATCGCCCTGGCATTCATACACCGTGAAATTCTTGCCGATCTCATTGAGGCCGCCCAGAAAATAAACACGGATGGGGGGCTTGCTTTTCTGCCTGCCCCTTCCCTTCTTTTGCTGGGGGCGTGCGGCGGCTTCCGCCGCGGCTGCCTGCTTTGCGGCCTGGGCCTGCTGCGCCGCCGCGATGGGGGCGGTCCCCAGGCTCTGCCGCCCGCGTGACTGCCCGCTTCGGCTGCCCGCTGCTTTTTTCTGCTCCGGCTTCTGCGGGGCTTCCGTTTTTTTCACACTGTTCTGTCCGGCGGTGCGTCTGCCCGTTCCGGTTTTTGATGTGTTCTGCCCTGCGGAAGCGCTTTTCGCATTTTTTCCTTTTGCTGCCGTACCGGTCTGCGGACGCTTCGCCCCGCTTTCCGGTTTCCGGCGCTGCCCCGCTGCTTTTTGGGGGCCGGCGATCTTCCCAATCTGGGGCGCGTCCACCGCACCGCTGAGAACCTGGTCCTGCTTTCTACCTGTGCTTCCATTGCTTGCCGGCGTCCGGCGGGGGCGGCTGTTTTTCTCTGCCACTGTAATTCCTCCTGTTCTCTCAGTCATGATCTGGTCTTCACAAAATGGCAGCGAATTTCCTCTGCTTTCAGCCGCTGCCGCGCCGGTTTTGGCGCGCAACAGCCCACCGGGCCCTCAAAAAACGGAATAACACCAGAAGCGCCGGATATTTCCCCGGCGCTGCCTGCCTGTTTTCTGCTTTCGACGATCCGGCTCGGAAGCCTTCGGCGCTTCCGGCAGGCAAATGCTTGCCCGCTGCCTTTTCTGAATCCGTTCTATCAAAAGCGGTCTCACCGCAAAATGATCTTTTTAAGGTCAAAGCCGCCTGGAAATTTCTTTTTCTGGGCGCTTTCTTTTTCTATATTTTACCTGTTCCAGCCACTGCTGTCAAGTTTAGGGGCTGTTTGAAAATAGAGAAAATGCCGGATTTTTTGTTCAGGAGTAGGTGATTCCAAGACAAAAACCGCAGAAAACCTTTCGGTTTTCGAGGATTTTTGGTGCGGGAAGCGCCTGCTTCTGGGCAAAAAGACGGTGTTTTTGATTTTTCAAACAGCCCCTAGATGTGGAAGCCCCCTGTTTCGGGTCCGAAATACAAGGGAAAATGTACAAACAGGGCGCAGGCCATTTTCTCTGCTGTTTCCAGTTTTTGCCCAAACTTCGCCGGATATTCTCTTTTCTGCCCGGGAGAGTAAAAAAATTTCCGCAAAGCCGCTTTCAGGTATTGAAAAGTATACTAAAAAGGTGTATATTAAACCTGTCCTGACAAAAACTATCTCTTTTCCGCCATTGGTGGAAAGGAGTTCTTTCACAGAAAGGAAAGTGGTTATTCCCATGAGGAAAACGGTTTACGCGGACAATGCCGCCACCACTGCCGTTTCGCCGGAGGTGCTGGAAGCCATGCTCCCCTTTTATCGGGAGGCTTACGGAAACCCCTCCAGCCTGTACAGCCTGGGGCAGGAGGCAAAATCGGCCCTGGAGGAAGCCAGGGCCTCGGTAGCGCAGTGCCTGGGTGCTGAGCAGCGGGAGATCTATTTTACCGGCTGCGGCAGCGAAAGCGATAACTGGGCCATCAAGGGCGCGGCCCGCGCGCTGCGGAAAAAAGGCAAGGATCATATCATCACCACGGCCTTTGAGCACCACGCGGTACTGCACACCTGCGCGGCCCTGGAAAAAGAAGGTTTTTCCGTTACCTATCTGGACGTGCACCGAAACGGCATCGTGCGCCCGGAGGAGGTGGAGGCGGCCATCACCGACCGCACGGCCCTTGTCACCATCATGTACGCCAATAACGAGATCGGCACCATCCAGCCTATTTCGGAGATCGGCGCCATCTGCAAAAAGCATGGCGTTCTCTTCCACACCGACGCGGTACAGGCCGTGGGAAATGTGGCAATCAATGTCAAGGAGCAGAATATCGATCTGCTGTCGCTCAGCGGCCACAAGCTTCACGCGCCCAAGGGTGTGGGCGCTTTGTATATCCGCAGCGGCGTGGCCCTTCAGAATTTCCTGGACGGCGGCGCTCAGGAGCGGGGAAAACGGGCAGGCACGGAAAACGTGGCGGGTATCGTTGGGTTGAGCGTTGCGGTAAAGCAGGCCTGCTCCACCATAGAGGAACGTGCCGCCCGGCTCACTCCCCTGCGGGACAAGCTCATCGAGGGACTTTCCAAAGTTCCCCGCAGTCACTTAAACGGCGACCGGGAGCACCGGCTGCCCGGCAATGTCAGCTTCTGCTTTGAGGGCGTGGAGGGAGAATCTCTCCTTCTGATGCTGGATATGCAGGGGATCTGCGCTTCCTCCGGCTCCGCCTGCACCAGCGGCTCTCTGGACCCCAGCCATGTGCTGCTTTCCATTGGGCTGCCCCACGAGGTGGCTCACGGCTCTGTGCGGCTTTCTCTGGGCGACTGCAACACGGAAGAGGATGTGGATTACATTCTGGAAACTCTGCCTCCCATCATCCAGCGCCTGCGCTCCATGTCTCCCCTGTGGGAGGCCATTGAAAACGGCAGGGTCAGCTATTCTCTTTAATCTATCAGGAAAGGATCGATTTTGATGGCATACAGCGCAAAAGTAATGGAGCATTTCGCAAACCCCAGAAACGTGGGAGAAATGAAGGATCCCAGCGGTGTTGGGGAGGTTGGAAACCCGAAGTGCGGCGATATTATGAGAATGTACCTGAAGGTGGAAAACAATATCATCACCGATGTTTCCTTTATGACCTTCGGCTGCGGGGCGGCCATCGCCACCAGCAGCATGGCAACGGAAATGATCAAAGGAAAAACCATTGACGAGGCCTTAAAGCTCACCAACAAGGCGGTGATGGAGGCTTTGGACGGTCTGCCGCCGGTAAAAGTGCACTGCTCCGTGCTGGCCGAGCAGGCCATCAAATCCGCCGTGGCGGATTACTACAGAAGGCAGGGCATTGACCCCACGCCCATTGTGGGAGAGATCCCGGAGTGCGAGGCGTGCCATGTTTAGTTGTTAGTTGTGAGTTGTTAGTTGTTAGAGGAAGGGCTTTTAGGGATAAAAAAAGATGCTCTTTTGGGGCGCCCTCCGTAAGGAAGGCGCCCCAGTTTTATTCGCCATTCGGCGAGTGATATTGCTTCGCAGTGTTATTGTGCTTTGCACAGTTATATTGCCTTACGGCAGTTATGGAG
>JAETPP010000315.1 GCA_021771115.1 Bacillota bacterium
GCTCTAAAAGGACAAATTCCAACTGGCGGTATTTGTTGTCGGGAAGGCGGTCCAGATTTTTGAAGTAATAGGTCTGGTTGTTCTCGCCAAAGGGCGAACCTGAGCTGTTGATCAGGAAGGCCCAGCTCTTGTCGTTGATCAGCTCACAGTCGATCATGATGAAGGAATTGTTCCGGAGCGGGCTGTGGATATAGAGATAGCGGGCGATCTGATCTTTTCCGCAGCCCTCCTCGCCGGTTATGACCACCGGCTGGGAGGTTTTTGCCAGCGCATTGATCTGCCCCTCCATCATTCCCAGGGCGCCGGAGGCCGCGTAAAAGCTGTTGTAATAGTCGCTCTCCGCCTGATTCCGGTTGAAGAAGAAAATGCCCTGCCGGCCGGCTCCCACCGGCATTTTGGCTTCCCGGATCCGAAACAGCGCGTAGCGGTGTTCGTCCAGCTCCACCCATTTTCCGCTGATTTCGAAGAGGATGTTTTTGACGGCCTGCACCCGCTCAATCCCTTCCGGCGGCATTGTGGCTAATTCCGGCAGGTGGGCGGGGGCCTCGTCGCCGTGTCCGGCGTCCCAGCTGGAAAAAAAGAGGGATCCCGTGCTGTCATAGAGGAGCAGGGATTCCGGTTCCCCGGTCAGGATCGTTTCATACAATGTCTTGCGTTGCCTCATATAGGCGTAACCGTAGCTCATCTCCACGGCCTGGTCAAAGGCCGCTTCCACGCTCTCGTCACCGGAAAGCACGAGGATGCTGGCAAGTCCCATCTTTTTTGCGTAATTTTCCCCCACTGTGCCGCAGATGACCATGGAAATACCTCTCTGCTTTAAATCTTTTATGGCCTCTTTCGCATCCTCCTCGTGGTAAATGGTGATTATTTCCATATCCTTCTGCAGCAGGTCGCAGAGAATCCGCGCTCCCTTGGTGATTCCCGGAAATCCCAGTACCGCGTAGCGGTAGGGATAGTTTTCGGCCAGCTTGATGGTCCGCAGAATGTCGTAGGCTGAGAAGTCCACGGAGATCACCGGGATGTGCACTTCCTCTTTGATCAGACGCGCGGTGGCGCCTCTGGAAATGATCACGTCGTAGTTTTCGTTCTGATGGAATTTGGCGATGTCAACGCCCTCTTTCATATTTCCCAGATAAATGTCCACAGACAAATCCGGTCTGTTTTTGGCGATTTTGACCATCGCCGCCCGAAGCGCCTCGTAAGGTGCAATTCCCAAGATCCGAATGGTTTTCTCCATACTGTATTCCCCCATAAAATGTGCTTGAATGCCGGAAAACGGCACGCCGGACAGCTGCGGCGGTACGGATACCGGGCGGCGGCCGTGGATGGCGCCGCCGCCGGGA
>JAETPP010000316.1 GCA_021771115.1 Bacillota bacterium
CAAAAAAACTTGCCGTCAACGTAGTACCTAGTAAAAGCCACATATCCCTTCCTCCTTCAATATAAATAGGCCAGCGGTTTGTGTAACGCTGGCCTACTACACAAGCAAATGAAGCCCCGGCGGGCTGGTTTTATGATCTCATGGTGTTCAATGGTTGCTTTTTTGCCGCTCCCTTGCAAGCTCGATAGCCTCTTTTCCTGTGACGTGGTCGATGGTCATTTCTAACATACAAAGAGGTTTCCACTCGCGGTTTATTGCAGTATCGCGGTTGGCCGCGGTATCTTTTGGCGCGTATTTGATGGCTAATTTTTGGATTGCCGCTCTTTTTTCGCCATCATCTTCGATTACCCGTATTTGTCCAAAGGCAATCACGCTTCTAAAATAAGTCGTATATTCCGCGGGTACAATCAAGTCTTTGTCAATCACACAAAATGACGCCTTTGCAGCCCTTTGAATGGCGTCTATCTTATGCCCGCTTTTTGCGCTGTGAAAATAGATTTTCCCGCCATCATATACATAACTGATGGGGACGGCATAGGGATAACCATTGTCGCCCCAAAGGGCCAGCACGCCCGAAGTCCCCCTGCGCAGAATATCGGTAATCTCTTGTTGCGGCAGCGCCTGCCTTTTTCTTCTCATGTCTCGAAACATCATGTAGCCCTCCACAAAAAAATAAACGCTTGTCTTCACCCCTTCTGCGGCCTAACGGAGTGAAAATAAGCGTTTCTCGGCAGAAACATATTTTTCTTACCACAAAATATCACAAGTTGTATGGCAAGTCAAGACCATAATTCGGTTGTCTGCTTTTGCCTACAGCGGGGGGCCAAGCGCGGCAAACGCCGCCCTTGGAAGGCTGCGATGGCTTTTGCCGCGAAAGGCCCGGGTTCCCGTGCCCGGCAAAGAGGCTAATTCATCACAATGCCGTCCAGGCGGCCCGCATAGTGCGCTTGGGCCGCCGCCAAAAGCTCATCCCGCAGGGCCTCCTGCCCTGGGTCGGAGAAGAGCTCATCCAGCAGCGCCATGGCCTGACCGGCCAGCTCCGGATGGGCCAGCAGCGCGGCGACCTGCCCATCCAGCCCCGCCTGGCGGGTGCCCAGAAATTCGCCGGGACCCCGGAGGCGCATATCCTCCTCGGCCAGCGTGAAGCCGTCCTGGCAGGTACAGAGCAGGTTCAGCCGGGCCCGGGCAGGCCCTTCGGCCTGATCGCTGACCAGGAAGCAGTAGCTTTCCTTCTCGCCGCGGCCCACACGGCCCCGCAGCTGATGGAGCTGCGCCAGGCCGAAGCGATGGGCATCCTCGATGACGATCGCCGTAGCGTTGGGGACGTTGATGCCCAC
>JAETPP010000064.1 GCA_021771115.1 Bacillota bacterium
AGCATTATCCGGATGCTGTGCGGCAGCTGTATCTGGAGCTTAGAGAACTGATCCTGAAAGCGGCGGGAGAGCCGGAGGAAACGCTTTGGGCAAAGCAGCCCAGCTATTCTGTTGGGAAAAATTCTGTCAGGCTGATCCCCTTCAGGGATCATATCAATATTCAAGCTCAAGCTGTTCTAAGTCATAAGCCGGAGCTTGTGGGATTTCAGATCACTCCGAAGGGAATGCTTCAGATCTATCTGGATCAGGAGCCTCCCAGAGAGCTTCTGCTTCAAATTTTCCGGGAATCTTTAAGCGGCTAACCGGTTGGCTGAAAAAATGGTCTCTGCGGGCAAGCCGCAGAGACCCGATATGGGAGGTTACTTTTTGCCGTCCCAGAAATGCTTTTTCAAATCTACCCTGCCATCGGGAAGAAAGGTGATCCCCTCATCCTCCAGCATACCCCGCTGGATTTCCTTTCCGCCGAAGGCCTGGTCGCAGCAGAGCCTTCCGTCGCTGTATAAGACCCGGTGGCAGGGGAGCCCTGCCGGGGCGCGGTACATAGCGGCCCCCACGATCCTGGAGGCCCTGGGGCTGCCGGCCATGGCGGCAAGCTGGCCGTAGGTAGCCACCTTCCCCTTGGGGATCTGGGCTACCAGATCGTAGACTCGTTTCGGAAAGCTTTTCAAGAAAAAACCACCTTTCTTTTGCTTTCAGTATATTCCGTTTTTCTTTTAGCCGCAAGTGCAAATATTTCTCATTTTTAAGGAGGTCATTCCAATGGAGCTTGTCATACAGCCCACCCCGGAAGCCTGCGGGCAGGCGTGTATTGCCATGATCACAGGGAAACCGGTGGAGGAAGTGATCCGGGATATGAAAACAAGCGGCCCTACAAGTATCGGGCAGCTCATGGACATTCTGGATTTTTACGGTGTAAAGCATGGAGAAAGAAATACGCGGATCTCCAAAAAAAATCCGGTTCCCGCTGAATATTCCATCCTGACAGTACACACAAACGGCGGCTATACCCATTGGGCGCTGCTCTATGGCGGGCGCTGTTACGACCCGGAGTTTGGCCTGATCGAAGGGGAATACCCCTATGGCAGGATCACTTCTTTTTTAAGGATCGATCGATAAAAAACAGAGATAGGCGGCCTTTTCAAAAGGGTCGCCTATCTCTGTGGCTTTTCTGCATGCGCTCCGCTCTCATCCGATATCCTTTTTTCGGTACTGCCAAAAAGCCAGAAAAACGCCGATAAGAGAAAGGGCCATGCCTGCCGCCAGATATTCCGCCCGGATAGAATGATCCGCAAGGATATCCGCTCCCTCCGCATAGCCGAAGGGGGTAAAATATTTCAAAAATCTCGTTTCCTCCAGCAGGTTTGAAATCAGGTTCAAAAAGTAGAACAGGGCTGCAAGACCCAGGCCCAGTCCCATACCGCCACGGCGAAGAAAGGCCGATATTCCAAAGGTGATCGCCGCCGTTTCCACCTGCATCAGAAAATAGGCCAAAAACAGCAGGGCCAAGGTGGAAGCGGGCAGAGTTTCACGGATCATGGCCATGCTCAGCAGAGAGACCAGGGCGGCTGTCAGGTCGAGCACAAAAAGCTGGAAAAGAACGGCCCCCAGCTTTCCGGCGACCACAGCGGTTCTGGAAACAGGGTGAGACAGCAGAAACTCAGCGGTATGCTCCTTTTCCTCTTTTGCCAGAGCGGTGATCCCCAGCAGCGCCGCAAAAAACGCGCCTCCCAGTCCCAGCACATTGCCGCATTCCACCGCGAAAAAGCCGGAAAACTCGCCAAAGCTCACCTTATCCATGCCAAAGGCCTGAGAAAAACCGCCCATATCCGCAAACATGGTGCTGATTTCTCCCATCTGCTTTGCCATTTCCGGATAGATCAGCACGCAGACCCCCAGCAGAAAAGAAATGGCGGCTGTCCAAATTAGCAGGGAAGCCCTGCCTTGCCTGAGCTCATGCTTCAGAATGGTCATGTTCAGCACCCTCCTTTTCATAGTAGTGGAGAAAGATCTCCTCCAGATCAGGCTCTGAAATGGTGATATCGGAAATAGGAAGACCGGATAGGCCTTTCAGCAGGGCCTCCGGCTTTCCGCCGTACAAAAAGCTGATCCCATCCTCCGACTGCCGCATATCCCGAATATTCTCCAGCGCAGGCGCTTCCGTTACGCCCCGCAGAGTCACGCGCTTTGCTCCGGCGTGTCCCAGGTTTTCCACACGGTCATAAGCCAAAAGCCTGCCCTCCCGGATCACGGCGGCGTGGCGGCAGTACCGCTGTATTTCGGAAAGAACATGGGAGGATAAGAACACCGTTGCTCCCTCGCTGCTGCGCTCCTGCAAAAGCCGGTAAAACTCCCGCTGAACCAGTGGATCCAGGCCGCTTGTGGGTTCATCCAGAATGTAGAGCTCTGGCCGGTGTTGCATGGCGCAGACGATCCCCACCTTTTTCCGGTTCCCCAGGGAAAGCTCCTGCACTTTTCGGGAGGGGTCCAGTCCCAGCCGGTCACAGAGCAGCCGGGCCTCGGCGGCGCAGTCCTTTTTTCGGAGCCCGGCGGAGAGCTTCAGCACATCTCTTACCCGCATGCCGCTGTAGAACATGGTTTCCGAGGGCAGGTAGCCGATGCGGTGAAGCAGCTCTGTCCGGCAGCTCTTACCGCTTTTCCCGAAAATCTCCGCAGTGCCGCCGGTGGGGGAGATCAGCCCCAGAAGGATCCGGATAGTGGTACTTTTTCCGGCGCCGTTGGGGCCGATAAAGCCAAAAAAATCTCCTTGCGGGACTGTAAGATCCATGTCGAGGATGCCGCGGGCTTTTCCGTAATATTTCGTCAGCTTCCTCGTCTCAATGGCGTTCATGCTGTTTCCTCCCTCTTCTGATAAATCTTTTTCCAAAAGGCCAGAAGCTCTTGAAAGTCCCGTTTCATTTGAGCCATATCCAGGCCGCCCCGCTGCAGCATTTCCCACAGATAGCCTTCGGAAGCCCAATACATTTCACGGTACATCATTTGCAGGTCCAGCCCCGGAATAAAATCCTGGGGGTCCAGCGCCGCCAGGGCGGTCGCTGCCTTGCCGTCAAAATGCCTGCGGTAGCTTTTTTGTATTTCAACGCAAATCTCAGGGTCTTTTTCGTAAAACGCCTTTACCGTAAAAGCCGCCATGTGGGGGTAGCGTTCCATGATTTGGAATTTTGCGTTCATGCCCCGTTCCATCATCTCAAACAGATCGGTTGGCTCATAGCAGTGATATTCATTTAGGGTTTCCATCGTAATTTCAGCGCCCTTTTCCCACAGAAAAAGATAGAGCTCCTTTTTGTTGCGGAAATAGTGAAACAGCAGCGACTTGCTGATGCCGGCAGCCTCCGCCACCTCCCGCACCGGGCTTTTTTTGTAGCTGTTTTCCGAAAATACCCGAAACCCGGCATTGAGAATCTTCTGCTGCTTTTCCTGGGAAAGCTCAAAAAATTTCGGATTCATACTGTTCCCCCGATAGACCGCTCCGGTCAATTTTCTTTCATTGTAACCCCATTGACCGTTTTTGAGAAGCCTTGGAAAACAAAAATTTTTCTGGGACGGATGGCCGGTACGGAAACAAGAAAGGGCGGCAGGCAGAAAACGGTCATTCGGTTGGTTTTACCGGATGACGGTTCCTTGCCCGCCGCCTTTTAGTATCCCAAGATTTAGTTTTTCTTTTTTGTCGGCTTGAAAAATTTCAGGCGCAGGGCATTGGATACCACGCACACACTGGAAAGGCTCATAGCGGCGGCGCCGAACATGGGATTCAGCCGCAAACCAAGCCAGACAAGGGCCCCCGCGGCCAGCGGGATGCCAATGGAATTGTAGAAGAAGGCCCAGAACAGATTTTCCTTGATGTTCCGCATCACGGCACGGCTCAGGCGAATGGCGGTCACAGCGTCCAGCAGGTCGCTTTTTACCAGCACGATATCGGCGCTTTCAATGGCGATATCAGAGCCTGCTCCGATGGCAATGCCCACATTCGCCCGGGTGAGGGCAGGGGCGTCGTTGACCCCATCGCCGATCATGGCAACTTTCTTTCCGGTGCTCTGGAATTCGGAGATTTTCCGTTCCTTATCCTGGGGCAGCACCTCGGAAATCACCTCCGGGATATTCAGCTTCTTGCGGATCGCCTCCGCAGTGCGGGCGTTGTCGCCGGTAAGCATCACCGTTTGGATCCCCAGCTCCCGGAAGGCCTCTATGGCCTCTGCGCTGGTGGGTTTTATGGTATCCGCGGCGGCAAGAATGCCTAAAACAGAACCTTCCTCCGCAAACAGAAGCGGTGTTTTTCCTTCATCCGCCAGCTGCGAAACGGTTTTTTCCAGCGCTTCCTGCTCGTCAGCCTGCAAAAAGCCCAATTCCTTCAAATAGGCAAGGTTTCCCCCGAAATACTGCTTTCCCCCAAGCCGGGCGGAAATTCCCCGCCCAAATACTGCCTGAAATTCTGTGCTTTCCAGTGCGGTGATTTCCTGACTTTCCGCATAGCTTACCACCGCTTCCGCCAAGGGGTGCTCGCTCTGCTTTTCCAGGCTGTAGGCCACCCTCAGCAAGGTATCCTTATCAGCGGCAAGGGGGAGTACATCAGTGATCTTAGGCGCGCCTTGGGTGATGGTGCCGGTTTTATCGAGCACCACGGTATCGATGCTGTGGGCGGTTTCCAGGGCATCTCCGGATTTGATCAAAATGCCGTTTTCCGCCCCTTTGCCCGTACCCACCATAATGGCTACCGGAGTGGCAAGGCCCAAAGCGCAGGGGCAGGAAATGACCAGCACGGAAATGCCGATGGAAAGGGCAAATTCCGCCGTGGCTCCTGTGAGCAGCCAAATCGTGGAGGCAATAAGAGCGATGGCGATCACCGTGGGCACAAAAATGCCGGAGATCTTATCCGCCAGCCGGGCGATAGGCGCTTTGCTGGCGCTGGCCTCCTCCACCAGCCGAACGATCTGAGAAATGGTGGTGTCTTCTCCCACCTTGGTAGCCCGAAAGCGGAAATACCCGGTTTTGTTTACCGTGGCGGAAATGACCGTATCGCCTTCCTTTTTCTCCACAGGAATGCTTTCCCCTGTAATGGCGGATTCATCGATGCTGGTGGAGCCCTCTGTGATGACGCCGTCCACCGGAATGGAGGCGCCGGGCTTTACGGCAATGCAGTCGCCTGCCGCGATCTCGCCAACGGGTACCTCCAGCTCCTGGCCGTCCCGCACGACCAAAGCGGTTTTCGGGGCAAGGCCGATCAGCTTGGTGATGGCTTCGCTGGTGCGCCCCTTGGATTTTGTTTCCAGATATTTTCCCAGGGTGATCAGAGTAAGGATGGTCCCGGCGGATTCAAAATACAGATCCATGGAATAGTGCTCCACTGTGGCAAGGTCCCCATGCCCCAGCCCATAGCCGATCCGGTAGAGGGCAAACACGCCGTAAAGAATGGCGGCGCCGGAGCCGATGGCGATCAGGCTGTCCATATTGGGATGTCCCCGGAACAGAGAGGGGAAACCATTTTTATAATATTTCTGATTGGCAAATACAATGGGGAGCAGCAAAAGCAGCTGGGTCAGTGCGAAAGTCACGGCGTTTTCCGTTCCATGAAAGTATCGTGTGATAAAAGAGGGGATGGGAAGTCCGAACCATTCCCAAAACATGTGGTGCATGGAAAGATACATCAAAGGGATCAAAAAACACAGGGAAAAGAGAAAGCGGAACTTCATCTGCCTTAAGGCTTCCGTGCTTTCTGTGCGGGCATCCTCCGCGGCGGCTTCTTTTTTTCCTTCCGCCTTGTCCGGAGAAGCGCCGTACCCGCCGCTTTTTACCGCCTTGATAATATCTTTTTCCGAAACGACGGCTTCCTCGTATTCCACCTGCATGCTGTTTGTCAGCAGATTTACCGATACCGCCTGTACTCCCTTGAGCGCCGATACGCTTTTTTCCACGTGAGCGGAGCAGGCGGAGCAGCTCATACCGGTGACGGCAAATTTTTCCTGGGTCATACCATACCTTGCCTTTCCGAAAAATAAAGGGCTTTTTAAGCCTGGTTTTTCTTTTCCAGCTATAATGTAGCACCCCTCGGGGATGCTTGTCAAGAAAATTACACTAAAATACTATACTTTTAATTTTCCCCGGTGGGCCCTAAAAAATCTTTGTTCACCTTAGCATGCTGAGTTTTTTCTTTTGTAAGGAAACTATCGAATCCTACTTGAAAAATTTGGAATTCTTTGCTATAATACAATAAAAAGCGGGATCCAGTATTTGGTATACCGCAAATCTAATTAGGGCTAAAGCTCTAGGAGGAAAATTACATGAAGAAGGTTCTTTCTCTGATTTTGGCATTGGCGCTGCTGTGCGCCTGTTTTGCCGGATGCGGCAATGGCAATAATTCATCTGCCGGCTCCGCTGATCCGAACGCTTCTGCCGGTAGCACTGCCGCCACCGGCGAAAAGTACAAGATCGGCGTGCTGGCTCCCGCTGTGACTCACGGCTGGGTCGCCGGTGTTGCCTACTACGCGAAACAGCGCTGTGAAGAGCTTGCCGGCAAGGGTGAGATCGAGTACAAGTTGCTTACCAGCAATAACGCTGAGGAAATGACCAGCCAGATTGACGACCTCAAAACCTGGGGCGTGCAGGCTGTGGTGGCGTTTCCCCAGTGGGAAGGCATGGAGAGCCCCATTCAGGATTTGATCAATGAAGGAATCCCGGTGGTGAACTTCGATATTGAGATCAAGTGCGACGGTGTGTACCGCGTTTCCGGCGACAATGAGGACATGGGCCGTCAGAGCGCCCAGTACATCGTGGATAAAATCGGTACTACCGGTACCGTCATCATGCTGAATGTGCCTTCCTCCGGCTCTGTTTCCGAGCTGCGGCAGAAGGGCTTCGAGGAGAAGATCGCGGAGATCGCCCCTGACATAAAGGTGGAAACCTATGCCACAAAGTTTACCCGTGACGACGGCCAGAAGGATTTCTCCGATATTCTCGCAAAGCACGATCAGATTGACGCCGTGTTCTCCATGGACGATGAGACCTCCATCGGCGTTCTGAACGCTTTGAAGGAAGCCGGCCGCACCGACGTCAAGGTCGTGACAGGCGGCGGCGGATGCCAGGAGTATTTCAAGATGATGGCGGATGAAGAGAATGCCGGCATCAACATCCAGTCTGCTCTGTACAGTCCTATTATGGTACAGGACGCTGTAGATAATGCGCTGGCTCTTCTGAAGGGAGAAGAGGTGGAGAAGGTAAAGATCATTCCCACCACCGTGGTGGATAAGGAGAACTGCGCCGAGTATCTGGATGAGAGCTCTCCCTACTAAGGACTACCGACAATAAGGAAACTGAAAGGGCTATGGCGGGAGCGTCATAGCCTTTTTCAAAAAGGGAGGAATAGTATGACCCTGGAAATGTGGGGGATTTCCAAATCTTTCGGGGCAAACGATGTGCTAAAGCAGATCGATTTTTCCGTGAAAGGCGGGGAGATCACAGCACTGCTGGGAGAAAACGGCGCGGGAAAATCCACCCTGATGAATATTTTGGGCGGCGTTCTGCCCGCCGATTCCGGTTCGATCTTCTTAGATGGAAAGCCGGTGCAGTTTCGCAGTCCCGCTGATTCCCTGGCGGCGGGAATTGCCTTTATCCATCAGGAATTAAACTTAGTAAACGATCTTGCCGTATATGAAAACATGTTTATCGGCCGAGAGCTGAAAAAGAAAGCCGGCTGGCTGGATGCAAAGACCATGTGCGAAAAATGCTCCGCCATTTTTGAGCGCATGGATATCCGGCTGGATCCCCGCACCATGGTGCGGGATCTGGACGCCTCCTATAAACAGATCGTGGAGATCGCCAGGGCGCTTCTGATGGAGGCTTCCCTGATCATTATGGATGAGCCCACCACCTCGCTGACCGACCCGGAGATCCAGCGCGTGTTTGATATGATGCGCACCCTGCAGAAGCAGGGGGTGGCCATCGTGTTTATTTCCCACAAGCTCAAGGAGGTTTTGGAGATCTGCACCCGCTACACTGTTTTGCGGGATGGCGTCGTCGTTGCCGAGGGGCAGACGGCGGATACCAGTGTGGATGAGCTTGCCCGGCACATGGTGGGCCATGAGGTCCGTACCGAGTCTCTCAGGACTCAGAGAGAGCTGGGAAATGAAATACTCAGCGCTTCCATGCTTTCTCAGGGAGAGCGCTTTCAAAATATCAGCTTTTCCGTGCGTTCCGGTGAGATATTGGGCTTTACCGGGCTTTTGGGAGATGGAAGAAGCGAGCTGTTCCAGACCGTTTTCGGCAGCGGAGGGAAATACAGCGGCGAGATCAGAGTTTCCGGGGAAGCGGTGCAGATTCATTCCACCAGAAAGGCCATGTCGCTGGGGATCGGCTATGTTCCCAGAAACCGAAAGGAAAACGGCATCATTGCCGATATGAATATTCTGGAAAACGGCTCTATCGTCACCTGGCCGCGGAATAAGAAAGCGTGCTTTCTGGATTGGAAAAAGCTGCGTGCCGGTTTTGCCGGACAAGTGGAAGGCCTGCGGATCAAAATGGACAGTGAGAAAAATCCCATCGGCAGCCTTTCCGGCGGAAACCAGCAGAAGGTGGTGCTGGCCAAGTGGCTGGGAGCGGATCCCAAAGTACTTATTTTTGATAACCCTACCCAGGGCGTGGACGTAGGCGCGAAAGAGGATATTTATGATATTATTCTGGGCTTGGCGGCGCAGGGCGTGGCGATCATCGTGCTCTCCAGCGAGGCCCAGGAGATCATTCGCCTGTGCGACCGCACCTTGGTGATGTATCATGGCAGGGTGCAGGGAGAGCTGCAGGGGGAGAAAATGACAGAGCAGGAGATCATGCGCCTGGCCACAGGCGGTGAAATGAGAACAGGGGAGGCAGTGTGAGTGGAAAAGACAGAACAGATCAAACGGAACCCCTTTACAGGGTTTATAAGGCTGTGGCGGACAAATCCGCTGTTCAGCACAGGAATGGCTTTAGTGGTGATGGTGATTTTGCAGACAATTGCCATCAGCGTAAACTCCACCTTTTCTTCTCCGGCGGATTGGTTTGGAAAATGGATCTCGAACTGGCTCAATATCCTGCGCAATAACGCGGGCATCGGCATCATATCATTGGGTATGGCCTTTGTCATCATTTCAGGGGGGATCGATCTTTCGGTAGGCTCTCTCTATGCGGCGGCAGGAGCGTTTTGCCTGGTGCTGCTGGATACCGGCGCGGTGGGACTTTTGAATAAGATCGGGCTGACCGGCGCCCCTGCTATTTTGCTGGCGGTGCTGCTTACCATTTTGTTTGCCCTGCTGCTGGGAGAGTGCAACGGCCTTTTGATCTCCTACGGAAAGCTGCCGCCCTTTATCGCCACTTTGGGGGCAATGCAGATCTTCCGCAGCGTGATGCAGTATTTTATGAGAGGGCAGAATGTGGCCCTTCCCAGTGAGTTTTTGGTGATTTCCCAGGCCTCCATCGGCGGGCAGCGGATCATGCCGATCCTCTACTGGGCGATGGCCGTGGTGGTCATGTATGTGGTTTCCAAACACACCGCTTTCGGCCGCCATGTGTTTGCCGTGGGCTCCAATGAGCGCACCACCAGCCTTTCCGGCGTCAATGTCAAAAGCGTAAAGCGCCGCGTGTATGCCGTGATGGGGCTGTTGGTAGGCGTCGCCTCCATTTTGCAGCTTTCCCGTATCGGCTCTCTGGATTACGCCAGCGGCGGCAGCGGCTATGAAATGGACGCCATTGCCGCGGTGGTGGTGGGCGGCACCAGCATGTCGGGCGGTAAGGGCTCCATTATCGGCACGGTTTTCGGCACGCTGATCGTGGCGGTGATGAATAACCTGCTGAATTTGATCGGCGTGGACCCTTATCTCAGCTCCGCCTTTAAGGGCGCGATCATTATCGGGGCCGTGCTGCTTCAGCGTAAAGAACGGAATTGACCCTGAGGTCTTTCCGCAAGGAGCGAATTAGCGGTTGATTTTTCCAGTGTGTTTCGCTATAATAAAAGCAGTTGAAAATCTCTTTCCTAGGGAGGAATATGAAAATGTTGGTTTCTGCAAAAGACATGCTCACAAAGGCAAAGGCCGGCAAGTACGCTGTCGGCCAGTTCAACATCAACAACCTGGAATGGACGAAGGCGATCCTGCTCACCGCACAGGAGAATAATTCCCCTGTGATCCTGGGAGTTTCCGAGGGCGCCGGCAAGTATATGTGCGGCTTTGAAACGGTTGCCGCCATGGTAAAAGCCATGATCAATACTCTGGGCATCACGGTTCCCGTGGCCCTGCATCTGGATCACGGCTCCTATGAGGGCGCTTTTAAGGCCATGGACGCCGGCTTCTCTTCCGTCATGTTCGACGGTTCCCATTACGGGATCGAGGAGAATATTGAAAAGACCAAGGAAGTCATCCGTGTCGCAGGCGAGCGCGGTATCTCCGTTGAGGCGGAGGTTGGCGCTATCGGCGGTGAAGAGGATGGCGTTGTCGGCGGCGGCGAGGTTGCCGATCCCGATGAGTGCAAGAGCATTGCCGGGCTGGGCGTGGATATGCTGGCCGCCGGTATCGGCAATATTCACGGCGTTTATCCCGAAAACTGGCAGGGCCTGAACTTTGACGTTTTGGCAAAGATCCAGGAAAAGACCGGGACCATGCCCCTGGTGCTTCACGGCGGCACCGGCATTCCCGAGGAAATGGTGAAAAAGGCGATCTCCCTGGGCGTTTCCAAGGTAAATGTAAATACCGAGTGCCAGCTTTCCTTTGCTGCCGCTACCCGGAAGTACATTGAAGAAGGAAAGGATCAGCAGGGCAAGGGCTTCGATCCCCGCAAGCTTCTGGCGCCCGGCTTTGAGGCGATCAAGGCTACGGTAAAGGAAAAGATGGAACTGTTTGGCTCTATCAACAAAGCCTGATCAATACGGCATGTAATGAATGGCGGTGCGGCTTTCGTACCGCCATTCCCTTTTTTCTGTGTGTTTTTGATCCTTTTTCTTGTCTTTTCTTATTTTTTATGATAAAATGGTTGCCAGAAGTCAGGAAATACCCTGAAAAGATGTTTTTGCTTGACCGGAAAGAACCGCTCCGCTGCGGTTCGGAGGGAAAATGGAGGACGAGATGGAAAGCAGGCTGTGCATGAATTGCTTTGCCGGATACCGTCCGGAGGAGGGCGAGCTTTGTCCCGTATGCGGCTGGGACAACGGAAAGGCCCAAGTCCAGGGCGGGCTTCGGTACCATACGGAGCTTGCCTCCCGGTATGTGATCGGGCGGGTGAAAGCGATCAATGGAGAAGGCGTTACCTATGCGGCCCTGGATCGTACCACAAAGCGTGTGGTGGAGATCCGGGAGTTTTTTCCTGCTTCCTTGGCCTCCCGGCGCGCGGAGGATCAAAGTGTCGTCCCCTTGTCCGGGCACGAGGTGGAATTTGAACGCTATCTGCAGGATTTTATTCAGTTATCCAAAGGCATCAGCCGTTTGCGGGAGCTGTCGGTGGTCACCTCTGTGCAGGATATTTTTGAAGAAAACTATACGGCCTATGCCGTGTATGAGTATATCCCCGCTCTTTCCCTGCGGCGCTATGTGGAAAATGCCGGCGGGAGTCTCGGCTGGAATGAAACAAACCGCATGTTTATGCCGGTACTGACAGCGTTAGGGCTGATGAATTCACTTGGAATTTCCCATTTGGGCGTATCGCCGGATACCTTGCGGGTCACAAAAAGCGGCCAGCTTTTTATCGCGGGTTTTTCCATTGCTTCGATCCGGCAGGTCGGTTCCCCTTTAGCGGAGGAGCTTTTTCCCGGCTGTGCTGCCATAGAGCAGTACAGCGAAAAAGCTGTTTGCGGTGAGGCAAGCGACGTGTATGGCCTGGGGGCTTCCATGTTGTTTGCTTTGACGGGCCATCTGCCGCAGGAGGCCCCCAAGCGGCTGCACGACCAGCGGCTTATGATCTCCAAAGAGGTGCTGAAGGCACTGCCGCCCTTTGCGGTCACGGCGATTGCCAATGCCCTGCAGGTCAAGCCTAATGTGCGTACCGCCAGCTTCGAGCGGTTTAAGACAGAGCTTTCCGCCGCTCCCGCCATTGTGAATGAAGTGGATCAAACAGAGGCGATCCGCCGCCTGCCGCCCATTGATGTGGATCTTCCGCAGAATAAAGGCCTTCCGCCCGCCGTGTGGCTCATCGGCTCCTGCGTGGTCACGCTGGTGGCGCTGGTTATTGTAGCTACCATGTGGCTGGGAGACGCGGGTATGTCCATCGGCGATATACAGAAAATCTTTGATAGCGGCAGCGCTTCTGAGGAAGCGCTGGTCGTTCCCAACCTGGTGAATGAAAGCTATGATGAGTGGGTCAAAAAAGTGGGAAGCGACAGCTATCAGTTTAAATTAAAGGTCTCCGACCGCATTTTCAGTGAAACGGTAGAGGAAGGCAATATTATCAGCCAGAGTCCCTTCAAGGGAGAAACCATAGCGCGGGGGGATACCGTGCTGGTAACGGTAAGTAAGGGAAGCCCCACCAGAACACTGCCCTCTATCAAGGGGATCAGCTTTGCCGATCTGCAGAAGCTCCTCATTAAAAACGGCTTTACCCCGGTGCAGGAGGAGGAAGCCAGCGAGGATGTGGAACCCGGCTATGTGATCCGGTATAAAGATCATGTGGAGGGGGATTCTCTGGATTATGGTTCTACCATTACGGTGATCGTAAGCTCCGGGCCCGAAGGACAGGCAGGCGGTTAAAGCGCCTTGACCAAATTTCGGAGGCGGAGTGATATCGGCTGCCAGGCAGAAAAAGAGGGGGAGCGCTTGTGCCGAATGTTTCAGAAAAAAAGAAAAAGCTGCTCTGCCTGCTTCAAATCCTGCTTTCAGAGACTGATCCGGAGCATACGCTGACACTTCCTGAGCTTTTGCAAAGGCTAGAGAGCGCGGGAATTCCGGCGGAGCGAAAAAGTATTTACGATGATATTGAAACGCTTCGCAGTGCCGGTGTGGCCATTGGAACCAGAAAAAGAAAAACATATCAATATTTCATGGAAAAGCGGACCTTTTCTCAGGAGGAGCTCCTGCTGCTTGCGGGGGCGGTGAAAACGGCGCCCTTCCTTTCTGATCAGCGGGCGGAAGAGCTGGTTTCCAAACTGGGGGTTTTGTGCAGCGTTTATCAGGCGGAGAAGCTGAAACAGGAGATCTTTGCGGAGGCGGGTTCCGGGCAGGCGGAAAAAGCCCTGCCTGCGGCGGCAGAGCTTTTGTGCCGTGCTATTTCGGAAAACAGGAAGGTGCGAGTTACCCTGCGGGAATGGCAGCTGACTCTTCAGGGAAAACCGGAATACGCCGCTGTTGAGGGGGCTGAACCCGCCGTTATAAGCCCCGAAAAGCTCCTTGTGAAAGAGGGGCGTTGTACCCTGTTGGCCCTGGATGAGAAGCAGCGGGAGCTGTGCTTTCCGCTGGAAAAGCTGGAGGGCCTGGAGCTCCTTTCCGAAAAGCGTGACCTTGGGAACGCTGCGGAGCCGGAAGAAAAAAATAAGAAAGCTGAGAAAGTGATCCTGGAATTTTCCCCCGATCGGCTTTCGGCGGTGACAGAGCGGTTTGGCGCTGATTTTACCGTGGAATCATCCGGAAAAAACAGAGTACGCGCTGTTTTGAAAGCAGGAACGGAGCCTGGGCTCTTTGTCTGGCTGTTTTCCCAAGGCCCTGAGGTCCGTTTGATGGCCCCAAAAAAATTGGTCGAGCAGTTTCGGGAGCGTACCAAGAGCTTGGCAAAGCTCTATAAGTTTTGATTTTTCACGGTGTTTCCCGGGAAAAACGATCCTTGCTGTTTCTTTTTGCATTTTTCGGCAGTTCATCCTTGTGGGGTGAGCTGCCGCCTTTTTGTATCATTCGGCTATTGGCAGCGCGGCAGAGGGCGTAATAGCCCAGCCCAAAAAACAGGCCGCATACCAGAGTCTCCAGGCCGATCTGAAAAAAGAGATTGGAGAGCTTTATATTTTGCAGCAGGCGGCTTCCCAGAGAAACAGAAAATACCGCGCACAGCAGGGGAAGCAGTACATGCCAAACAAGGGAAAGATGCACGTTTGTGACCTTCAGCAGTCGGTGCAGGCTCAGCGCCGCGTTGAAAATGGTGCTGAAGAACAGAATGCACACATAGCTTTCCATGCCGAAAAAGCGGAGAAAGCAGAGGATCAGGATCACGCGGATCAGAGAATCGGAAAAATTGTATTTCATGGAATTGAATTGTTCGTCCATTCCCTTTAAGAGGCTGTCTACCACCACGTCCAGATAGATCAAGGGTACAATGGGGGCCAGCACCCGCAGATATTCTCCGGCTGCATCGCTGTGGTAAAAGGCGTTGCCCCAGCCGTCTCCGAAGGCGATAAACACGGCGGCGAAGAACATGCCGAAGGCCAGTGCGGAACGGATGGATTTTCCGGTGATATAGGCCACCTCCCGGCGATGCCCCTGCTCTCTTTCCTTGGCGATTTTAGGGATCAGGAGAGAAGCAAAAGAAGTGAGAAAGGAAGAGGGAAAATACAGCATAGGCATTGCCATGCCCTGTAAAAGCCCGTATTGGGAAAGGGAATGGGAATAGCTCAGCCCGAATTTTCTCAATTCACGTGGGATCAGAAGGTTTTCTCCGGTATTTAAAAGGCTTTTCGCCGCGGAGCTCAGCGTACAGGGCAAGGCGATGTGGGAAAGCCCCTTCAAAACGCCCTGCCCTTTTTTCCGCTCCTTCGGCGTATTTTTCTTCAGGCTGTGCCGGTAAGCCGACCAGCTTACCAAAAAAGAAACGGCCTCGCCCAGGGTAGAGGCTGTCATGGCAGCCAGACAGGCGGCTTCAATGCTTTGGGGAGCAAAATGCCAGAAAAGGTAAACGGTGG
>JAETPP010000317.1 GCA_021771115.1 Bacillota bacterium
CCGCCTGCTGGAAGGGAGGCGTCTGTGTTGAAAACCGTTAGAATCCGCTTTTCCAAAACCGGACGGGCAAAATATATTTCTCATCTGGATTTGAATCGCGCCATGATTCGGGCGCTGCGTCGGGCGGAAATTCCGCTGTGGTATACCGAAGGCTTTAATCGCCACCCTTACGTGACCTTTGCCGCGCCGCTGTCCCTGGGATATGAGGGGCTGCGGGAATGCATGGATTTCCGGCTGGAGGAGGACATGCCCATGGAAGAGCTGGTCTCCCGGCTGAACGCCGTGATGCCGGAAGGGCTGACCGTCCTGGAGGCTAACGAGGCGCGTATGAAGCCGGGGGAGCTGGCGGCCGCTCGTTATCGTTTGACGTTTTCCTGTTTGCCGGAGGAGGTTCGCCGGCTTCTGGAGCAGGATGAGATCCTCGTAGAGAAGCGCACCAAAAAGAAAACCATGAAGACCGTGGATATCAAGCCGGCTCTGGCCGATGTAAGCTTGAGGGAAGCGGAGGACGGCTGCGTCATGGAAACGGTCTTGCCCTGCAGCAGCGATAACACAATAAACCCCGCGCTGCTAGCAACCGCTCTGCGGCAGTTGACCGGCCGGGAGGCTATCCGCTTTCAGGTAACGCGCCTGGAGCTGTATGGAAAAAGCGGGGATGTGTTTTTCTAAAAGATTTTATTGGGAAAAAGCGAAAACCCCTTGCATTCTTTCTGAAACCGTGGTAAAATATTGCAGTTATCGGCGCATTGCGCTAATACCTGTTCCGTAAGAGGCTCTTCTCCTGACGGGCTTCTTACCGGGGATTAATGCCAAGCGAAAGCCGGACATTAGAGCGGACAGTCCTCTGCCTTCCGGGTAAGAATGTCTGAATATCAAGGAGGAAATGAAAAATGGACGCACTCAAAACCATTGCCAACGGCAGCCTTAAGGAGAATGCTCCCCAGTTCGGTATCGGCGATACCGTCCGGGTGGATGTGAAAATCCGCGAGGGCGATCGCGAAAGAATCCAGGCCTTCGAGGGCACCGTCATTGCCAAGCGCGGCAGCGGCGTGGCCGAAACCTTTACCGTGCGCCGCGTCTCTTATGGCGTGGGTGTGGAGAGAGTCTTCCCGCTGCACTCCCCCAATGTGGCGGACGTGAAGGTGGTTCGTTACGGCAAAGTACGCCGCAGCAAGCTGTACTACCTGCGCGATCGCGTCGGCAAATCCGCGAAGGTCAAAGAGCGCCTGAAATAATCCACGAAAATGTTATGCAAAAAAGGGACGTATCGTCCCTTTTTTGCTTTATTTAGGCGGAAAGCTGTGCTATAATAATGCAATAGTTGCATGTTTG
>JAETPP010000318.1 GCA_021771115.1 Bacillota bacterium
GCGGAAGCCATATTTGTGGCAAAGGAAATCAACCGCCTGATCGGTGGAATCGACATGCTGGACGCGCAGGAGGGATTTTCCTGCCCTGACGACCGCCGGCCCAGAAGCTTTGCCGAAATAGCGGTGCTGTACCGCACCCACCGCCAGGCGGATCTGCTGGAAAAATGCCTGAGGCGCGAGGGAATCCCGTATGTTGTGGCAGGGCGCGACGAGTACCTTGAGGCGGACAGCGTGCGTGGAACCATTTGCTTTTTCCGCAGCCTGGCGGATCCCGACGATGGGCTGTCACGGCGGTTGTGCCTGAAATTGCTGTGGGGACTGGGTGAGGACTGCATTTCCGACTGCGTATTTCAGTCAATGGTTGACAAATATAGGAAGCAGATTAAAAAGGCCCGCCCGCAGAAAATGCTTGATTCATGGATCACGGACCTGGACCTGACCGAGGACGCAGCCATGCAGAAGCTTGTCTCCACGTCCGTTTTCTACAAAAATATGCCGGAGTTTCTGGAAAACCTGACCTTCGGCCGGGAGAGCGATCTGAAACGCTGCGGCAAAAAGAGTTACACGGCGGATGCGGTGACCTTGATGACCCTCCACGGCTCCAAGGGCCTGGAATTCCCCGTGGTGCTGCTCTATGGAGCGCGAAGGGGCCTGATTCCTCTGGAAAATGGAAATGGCCGGATCGATGTTGAGGAAGAGCGGAGATTGTTTTTTGTGGGTATGACCCGGGCAAAAGAAGAATTGATTATAACTACTTCCCAGGAACCATCACCATTTTTGGATCATATGCCAAAAGAAATATTCCTGGCCCAACGCGCGAATCCGCCGCGAGAGACAGAGGCGGCCAGGCAGCTGAGCCTTTTCGATTTTATGTAAATGCTTCGCAGAAGAGTACAGATGTCAGAGGAAAAACAGAAGAAAATCGATACGGAAAAGCAGGTCATGCCGGTTTTGAAACAGCTGGATCGTTTATACGGGACAACCAAGACAGGATTTTTTCATCAGGAACCGTGGCAGCTCCTGGTAGCGATTATGCTCAGCGCCCAGAGTACGGATAAGCAGGTGGAGGAAGTCTTGCCGGAGTTGTACCGGAATTATCCGAAAGTGGAGTATATGGCAAACGCTCCTGTGGAGGAAATCGAACGGAATATCCGATCCATTGGTCTTTACAAAAGTAAGGCTCAAAACATCAAAAAGTGCTGCGGTCAGATCGTGACAGAATATGCGGGCCAGGTTCCGGAAACAATCGGGGAACTGCTCAGGCTTGCGGGAGTGGGCCGCAAGACCGCGACCCTGTACCTGGCGGATGCCCACGGGATTCCAGGCGTGACG
>JAETPP010000319.1 GCA_021771115.1 Bacillota bacterium
AAGGCGGCGGGCGGCTCTGTACTGTGGGTAGTCCATGCAGGGGCGTTTACCGTTCATTTTCCCGCCCCTTTCCCCGTTCCGGCTCACGGCGCAAGATTTTGTCAAGATTACTTTTCACGGTCTGCAATTCCCGGACGTTCTCTTTCTTCTCCCGGTACTCGTTGTAAAGGGCGTTTTTCGCTTTGGTAAGCTGCTCAATCTCCGCTTGTAAGGTCTTGGAAGATGGCAGTTTGGTAATGCCCTGTGCCTTGAAATACCGGGCGGCAGATTCGGCTATGATAAAATCGCTTTCGTGCTGCTCCCGGTAGGCTCTCCGGGCTTTCTCGGTTTTCTGCGCCCGCAGTCCGTCACGGGCTGGCTTGGTCTTGATATACGCCAATAGCTGTTTCTGCAAGTCCTTTTTCTCCCGCAAGGTGCTTTCCACGGCTTTCAGTTTCCCGGTAGTTTCATGCAATCCGGCACTGGCGGCGGCAAGGGCGGCTTCCAGTTCCTCCGGGGAAGAAAAGCCGGATTCCTCGTAAATGCTCATGGTCGCCGCCATTTGCTTTAGGTTATGGACAGCCGCCCAGCGGTCATATCCTATGACCTTGACCTCTGCTCGCTTGGCTTCCCGGTCTACCATGCGCTGTACGCTGTCCTGTTTCGGTGCGTTTATAGCCGCTTTGTTGCGCTGTAAACGGTCTTTTATGCTGCGGGGGTATTCCTGTTTGGGTAGGGGCGTTTCGGCGGCTCTGACGGCGTTCTGTGCGTTTTGGGTGAGTGCTTCCAGTACGGCGGCACGGTCAAAATCATCACCCAGCTTCCGGGCGGTGATGGGCTTCGTCCTGTCCGGCGTGAGGTACGACAACCTCCCCCGGCTCTCCTTGACGGTCACTCCCTGTTGTAACAGCTTCCCGGAGAAGTCCTCAAAAGAGATAGCAGAGGACAGGGCGGTGCGGATCGTGCGCCGCAACTTCTCTTTGTCTGTTTCAAATTTTGTAAGTTTGGGCGGCTCTCCCGTGGCGGCAAGGGAAGCGTTCTCTTTATCCAGTGCGGCTTGTCCTTTCCGTTTCGCCCAATACTCACGCTCGGTGACACGGTTCTTGCTCCCGTTGAGTAAGTCAATCTGATAGAGGTTTTCCCGGTGGCACATCTCCATGACTTCCGCTTTGAAATATTCCATAGCTGCGTCCGTACAGCGGTGCTTGCAGCCCTCCCTTGTGTCCGCTGGTCTTTCCATGTAGGGCAACAGCGGCACTTCCGCAATCCGCAAGCTGTTTATAACGATATGCACATGGATATTTCCGCTGTGGTTATGCCCGTCCGGGTGGGTGCATACTAACGCTTGGT
>JAETPP010000065.1 GCA_021771115.1 Bacillota bacterium
TGCGATTACCTTTTCCAGTTTCATAGTGAAAACTCCTCCGTTTAATTACTTGCCGTAGTAGCACTTCAGGTAGATTTCTTTGATCTCGCTCATCAGGGGATAGCGGGGGTTCGCGCCGGTGCACTGGTCGTTGAAGGCGTTCTCCACCATCTCGTCCAGGGTATCCAGGAAGTACTTCTCGTCCACGCCGTAATCCTTAATGGTCTTCTTAATGCCGATCTTATCCTTCAGGTCCTCCAGGGCCTGGATGAAGTTCTCGAAGACCTCATCGTCGTTCTTGCCCTTGATGCCGCAGAAGCGGGCAGCCTCAACGTAGCGCTCCTTGGCATGGGGATACTGATACTGGGAGAAAGTACCCATTTTTACCGGAACATCGGCGGCATTATAGCGCATGACCTCAGTGAGGATCAAAGCGTTTGCCACGCCATGGGGCAAATGATGATACGCGCCCAGCTTGTGGGCCATGGAATGGTTTACGCCCAGGAAGGCGTTGGCAAAGGCCATACCCGCCATACAGGAGGCTTCCGCCATTTTCTCACGGGCAATGGGATCCTTCGCGCCGTTTTCATAGGCGGAGGGCAGATAGTCCATAACAGCCTTCATTGCCTTCAGCGCAAGGCCGTCTGTAAACTGGGTGGCCATAATGGATACATAGGCCTCGATCGCATGGGTCATGACATCGATGCCGGAAGCGCTGGTCAGGCCCTTGGGAGCGTTCATCATATTGTCCACATCCACAATGGCCATATCGGGCAGGAGCTCGTAATCGGCCAGCGGCCACTTGGTGCCTGTTTTCTCATCGGTGATAATGGCAAAGGGCGTTACTTCGGAACCAGTGCCGGCAGAGGTGGGGATCGCCACAAACATGGCCTTTTCTCCCATTTTGGGGAACTTGTAGATCCTCTTGCGGATATCCATAAAGTCCATGGCCATAGACTGGAAATCGGCATCGGGATGCTCATACAGCACCCACATGATCTTCGCCGCGTCCATGGCGGAGCCGCCGCCCAGGGCAATGATCACATCGGGCTCAAAGGCGCGGATCTGCTCGGTGCCCTCCAGGGCGTTGCCCAAGGTGGGATCGGGCTGCACATTCCAGAAGCAGGAATAGCGGATCCCCATTTCGTCCAGCTTATCGGTGATGGGCTTGGTGTAGCCATTCTGATACAGGAAGGTATCGGTAACGATAAAGGCCTTCTTTTTGTTATATTCCGTTTTCAGCTCATCCAAAGCCACGGGCATGCAGCCCTTCTTGAAATAGACCTTCTCAGGCACGCGGAACCACAGCATATTCTCTCTCCTCTCGGCAACTGTCTTGATATTCAGCAGATGCTTTACGCCCACGTTCTCGGAAACGGAGTTGCCGCCCCAGGAGCCGCAGCCCAGTGTCAGAGAAGGAACCAGCTTGAAGTTGTAAAGGTCGCCGATACCGCCCTGAGAGGAAGGGGTATTGATCAGAATACGGCAGGTCTTCATGGCCTCCTGATGCTTTGCCCGCTTTTCCTCTTCAGTGGGATCGATATAGAGGGAAGCCGTGTGGCCATAGCCGCCGTCGGCGATCAGGTGCTCCGCCTTTTCAATGGCGTCGTCAAAGGTTTTTGCCTTGTACATGGCAAGCACGGGGGAAAGCTTCTCGTGGGAAAATTCCTCGGAAATATCCACGCTCTCCACCTCGCCGATGATGATCTTGGTATCCTCCGGCACTTTTACGTCCGCCAGGGCCGCGATGGTGTGTGCCTTCTGCCCTACGACCTTGGCGTTCAGGGCGCCGTTTATCAAAATGGTCTTCCGCACCTTTTCGGTTTCGGCCTTATTCAGGAAATAGCAGCCGCGCTTCTGGAATTCTTCCTTCACGGCCTTGTACACCTTATCCAGCACGATCACGGACTGCTCGGAGGCACAGATCATGCCGTTATCAAAGGTTTTGGAGTGAATGATGGAGTTCACCGCCAGGATCACATCCGCGGTATCGTCGATGATGGCCGGGGTGTTGCCCGCACCCACGCCCAGTGCGGGGGTTCCGGAAGAGTAGGCGGCCTTTACCATGCCGGGACCGCCGGTAGCCAAAATGATATCCGCCTCTGCCATAACCTGATTGGTCAGCTCCAAGGAAGGAACATCGATCCAGCCGAAAAGCCCCTCCGGCGCGCCGGCCTTCACCGCAGCCTCCAGCACTACCCTGGCGGCCTCAATGGTGCACTTCTTGGCCCGGGGATGGGGGCTGATGATAATACCGTTTCTGGTCTTCAAGGCAAGCAGGGTCTTAAAAATCGCGGTAGAGGTGGGGTTTGTGGTGGGGATCACCGCCGCGATTACGCCGATGGGCTCCGCGACCTTCCGAATGCCGAAGGCCGGGTCCTCTTCCACCACGCCGCAGGTCTTCGTGTTCTTATAGGTGTTATAGATGTACTCAGCAGCATAGTGGTTTTTAATGACCTTGTCCTCTACCACACCCATGCCGGTTTCCTCTACCGCCATCTTTGCCAGCGGGATACGCTGCAGATTGGCGGCCATAGCCGCGGCCCGGAAGATCTCATCCACCTGCTCCTGGGTATAGGTGGCGTAGATCTTCTGCGCTTCCCGAACGCGGGCAAGCATTCGCTCGAAGGTCTCCGCGTTCTCCACGATCTCGTAAGTCGTCTTGCTTTCCATGAGATGATCCATCCTTCTCTTGATTTATTTTGTAGAAAACCGTTCCTTAAGATGATTGGAAAGAATGGCGAGAGAAACCGCCAAATTCTCGTTTTGAACCAGGACTCCCTCAGGAACGTCCAAATGGACATTGGAAAAATTCCAAATTGCCAGCACTCCGCTGTCGGTCAGCAGGTCACACACGGCCTGAGCGCTGGGCCCCGGCACGGTGATGATCCCCATGTGGATTCCCATTCGCCTGCACAGGTCTCCCAGCTTTTCCATGGGCAGGATCTTTTTGCCCTCTGCCTCGGTATACGCAAGCCCGGGATCACTGTCAAAGGCCGCCACGATATTCAGGCCATACTGCTGAAAGCCGTCATAGGCCATCAGCGCCCTTCCCATCCTTCCGGCTCCCACCAGCACGGCATCTTCCAGGTTATCATAGCCGAGAAAAGCCTCCAGCTCCCCGATCAGCTCCAGCCGGACATACCCGATCTTCGGCCTGCCGGAGCCGCTGACAGCCGCCAGATCCTTCCGAACCACCACATGGTTCAGACCCAGGGCCTCGGCAATGACGGTGGCGGAAATGCATTTGGGGCCGCTGTCAGGCAAGCTTTTGAGATAGCTCAAATATCCGGGAAGGCGCTGTAAAGTTTGCCTGGAAATATTTTGAATCCCCATACCTGAAGCCCTTGGCAGGTTTCACAAGGCCTGACTCTTGATCAGAAAAAAGCTTTTCCGAAAGCCTCCGCTTTGCGGCAGAGCCGGCGCAGAAGTCATAGCTCCATCGTGAAAATGCCGTTTTTCCCTCCTCCCTCTTTTTCAAAAAAGGTTGCCTCTGGAAACGCCTCCGTTTCAAAGAAGCGGGTTTTCAAAAAGAAGCCGCAGCAACGTTCCGGAGCGCCGCAAAAGCCTGCAATGCGGCGACTGGGCCTCCGGCTTTTTCCATTTGGTAAAAGCCTTCTGTAAGCTTCTTTTTTACTTTGATAATATTTTAACATTCTTTTCTCGGAAAGTAAATTGTCAGCTCTGCCAGCAGAATTAAAAAATTTCATAAAAAATTGTATGTTTTGATATCGATGCCCTGGCTTTTCTGCTGCTTTCCCTGCTTCAGAGGCAATGATTCCTAAAAATCAAAGATTGCTTATGAACTTTTATATGATTTTTGCTATGTTTATTTTAATGGAAGTATCGACAAAAATCAAGCGCGCAAAAAAATTTCAGGGTTTCAATAGGCGGGAAAAGCTGGAAGGGGCACGAAGGGGATCTTATCCCCATCAACCGGGCAAAAGAGCAGGAAAAGCTTGTGCCCTTCTCTGACTGATAACGACTCAGGGTTAGCGGCTAAATGAAAGGACGAGATCCTTCGCCTTCGGCTCAGGATGACAGGAAAGAGCTCAGAGACGACAGGAAAGAACTCAGAGACGACAGGAAAGAGCTCAGAGACGACAGGAAAGAGCTCAGAGACGACAGGAGAAAGCTCGGGATGACAAGAGAGGGCTTAGAAGTACAGGTAGGAGAAGCTTATGATAGAGGCTTATGATACAGGTAGTAAGTATTCAGAGCGATAGATTAAGAAAGATCAGGATGATGAAGGCGGCTTTTCCCTTCTCTAACGACTAATTACTAACAGCTAACTACTTCTATTCCCCGCGCCGAAGGCGCCGCTATCATCCAGCATCTAGTATCCAGCATCTAGCATCTAGCATCCAGCATCTAGTATCCAGCATCCAATTTGACCTTCCCCGCGTTTTCGGGTATGATACTTCTTGATTCGGATTTTTTCGAGGGGGGGGGAGATCACAAGCCATGGCGCACCACGATTTGACCCAGGGCTCTGTCACAAAGACTATGCTGCGTTTTGCCCTGCCTATGATCTGCGGCAATTTGCTGCAGCAATTTTATAATGTGGCGGATACGCTGATTGTGGGCCAGTGCCTGGGGGCCAATGCTTTGGCGGCGGTGGGCTCCGCTTACACGCTGATGACCTTTCTCACCTCGATCCTGCTGGGGCTGTGCCTGGGCAGCGGCGCCATCTTTTCCATGCGCTACGGCGCGGGGGATCTGGAGCGGCTGCGGTCTGACCGGTTCGTTTCCTTTCTTCTGATCTTCGGCTTCACCCTGGTGCTCAATGCCGCCGCTTTTTTCTTTTTAGACAACATCCTGTGGGCGCTTTCCGTACCGGCGGAGGTCTATCCTATCATGCGGGAGTATGTATGGGTGATTTTCTGGGGGATCGCCGCCACGTTTCTTTATAACTATTACGCCTCTCTCCTGCGGGCTGTGGGGAATTCCATGGCTCCCCTGCTGTTCCTCGGCGGCGCGGCTTTCCTGAATATCGGGCTGGATCTTCTGTTTGTTCTGGTGTTCCGGTGGGGCGCCGCCGGGGCGGCGTGGGCTACGGTGGCCGCCCAATGGTGCTCCGGGCTGGGGATCCTTCTCTACACCCTTCTGCGCTGCCCCTGGCTGCGGGTGGGCCGCGCGGCGCAAAAAATCAGCTGGCAGGCCGTGAAGGAGCTGAGCTCCGCTTCTGTGCTTACCTGCTTACAGCAATCTGTGATGAATTTGGGGATCCTGATGGTGCAGGGCTTGGTAAACAGCTTCGGCGCCGGGGTGATGGCCGCCTTTGCCGCGGCTGTGAAAATAGATTCCTTTGCCTACATGCCCGTACAGGATTTCGGCAATGCCTTTTCCACCTTTATCGCCCAGAATTACGGTGCGAAAAAGCCGGAGCGCATTCGGCGGGGCATTGGCTCCGCCTTGCGCACCTCCCTTCTTTTCAGCCTGTGTGTTTCCGCCGTTGTGGTGCTCTTTGCCCGGCAGCTGCTTCTGCTTTTTATTCAGCCCCAGGAAACGGAGATCCTCTCCACCGGCGTTTTCTACCTGCGGATCGAGGGTGCGTTTTACTGCGGGATCGCCGGGCTTTTCCTGCTGTATGGGCTGTACCGGGCCATCGAACGCCCCGGTATGTCCTTACTTCTGACCGGGATCTCTCTGGGCACCCGGGTGCTGCTGGCCTATACCCTTTCCGCTGTGCCCTGGATCGGCGTGACCGGCATCTGGTGGTCTGTTCCCATCGGCTGGTTTTTGGCGGACCTTGTGGGCGTTCTCCGGTTTCGAACGCTGAAGCAGCGCTTGTATTCTGAAAACGCTTCCATCAACTGAAACACGGCCCCTCCGCGCTTTCTCTGCGCGAAGGGGCCGTGCTTTGCGGGCCACGCTTATTTTTCCTTTTTTTCCGGCGCATGCTGCCGCTTCCACTCCTTGATCTGCCGCAGGCGCTCCTTTACTCTTGCCTCACTGCCCTGGTCGGTAGGGTGATAATAGCTTCTCCCCGAAAGGGAATCCGGCAGGCATTGAAGGTTTGTCAGCTTCTCCTCCGTATTGTGGGCATACTGATACCCCTCCCCATAGTGCAGCTCCTTCATCAGGCGGGTAGGAGCGTTGCGGATCACCAGCGGTACCGGCTCCGCCAGCATCTCCATGGCGTCCTTTTTCGCGCTTTCATAGGCCATATACAGGGAATTGGATTTCGGAGCTAAAGAAAGATACACCACGGCATGGGTCAAATTCACCGTGCATTCCGGCATGCCGATCAGGTGGCTGGCCTGATAGGCCGCTGTGGCGATCTCCAGCGCCCGGCTGTCCGCCATGCCGATATCCTCGCTGGCAAAGCGGATCAGCCGCCTTGCCACATACAGGGGATCTTCTCCGGCCTCCAGCATACGGGCCAGCCAGTATATTGCCGCATCCGGGTCGCTGTTGCGCATGGATTTGTGCAGGGCGGAAATGAGATTATAATGCTCTTCCCCTTTTTTATCATACAAAAGAGACTTTCGGTTGACGCACTGCTCCAAAAGCTCCGGCGTTACCACCACCTTTTCCCCTGTGCGCTCCGCGTTCAGCAGCACCATTTCCAGGGTGCCCAAAGCGGTGCGGGCGTCGCCATTTGCGAAATTTGCCACGGTTTCCAGCATATCCTCTGAAATTTCCACCTGCCAGCCCCGAAAGCCACGCTCGTCCTCCAGAGCCCGGTGCAGCAGCTTTGTCAGATCCTCCACGGTCAGGGCCTGAAGCACGAATACCTTGCACCGGGAAAGCAGCGCGGAGTTCACTTCAAAGGAAGGATTTTCCGTGGTGGCCCCGATCAGCACGATGCTGCCCCGCTCCACAAAAGGCAGAAAGGCATCCTGCTGCGCTTTGTTGAAGCGGTGGATCTCATCCACAAACAGGATGGTCTTTTCCCCCATCAGGCGGCTTTTCTCCGCCTCGCCCATGACCTCCTTGATCTCCTTGATCCCGCTGGTCACGGCGCTGAAATTGACGAAATTCGCCTGGGTCTTTCCGGCAATGATCCGGGCCAGCGTGGTTTTTCCCACACCGGGCGGACCCCAAAAGATCATGGAGGAAACCTGATCCCGGTCGATAAGCCCCCGCAGCACCTTGCCCTCTCCCAGCAAATGCTCCTGTCCCACAAACTCTGTGAGGTCTCTGGGACGCAGGCGGGCGGCCAGCGGTATGCTCTGGGGGTCCGGTTCAAAAAATGTCTGCTGTCTCATGGCTGTTTCCTCCTTCCGGCAAGCAAAGCCTCAGTGATCGTTTTCCCGCTCCAAAAGTGGATTCCCCGGTTCGGCGTTCTCCCCGTAAAGCGCTTTCCAATCGGGGTAATCCTCCCGCAAAATGCAGTAGCACAGATCGTCCATGATTGCACCGTCCTTCCGGCGCACGGCATGGTGGATGGTACCCTCATACCGGAAGCCGCACTTTTCAATGACCCTTCGGGAGCGGGTGTTCTCCGAAAAATGGCTGATCCCCAGCACATCCACCTTTTCCCGCTCGAAGGCCCGGGCGATCATGGCGGAAAGGGCTTCGGGCATGTAGCCGTTTCCCCAGCAGTCCTTTCGCAGCTCATAGCCCAGCGAAAGGCTTTTCACGTGAAAGCGGCGCAGGTCGGACTGGAACTTGATCCGACCGATCACCTCGCCTGTTTCCTTCCGGGTGATGGCAAAGCAGCCTTCGTTTCGCAGATCCCGGTTAAAGGCGGTCATGGCCTTTTCCAGGGTGGAGAGGGGCTCCGCCCCTGCAGGGAGCATCACCTCCGGGTCGGACATAAATTCCACATATTCCTTAAAATCAGCCCGCTTCCAACGCCTGAGAAGCAGACGGCTTGTTTCAATTTCTCCCTTCAGCCTTTGCAGCAGCTTCAACGGCTTCACCTCCCCCGAATATTACCGGTTTTTGAAGTACTGATAAAACTGGCACTTGATCATGCCGTTATAAAGCTTGCGCCGTTTATCCGCTTTTCGCCCGAATAGCTTTTCAAATTCTTCGTCCGGCGTAATGATCCCGTAGCTCCAGCCGGGCTTTTGCTGAAATACCCGGCCCATGATCCGGTAGATCTCTTCCGCCGCCTCAATATCCAGCAGCCGTTCCCCGTAAGGAGGATTACACACCACACAGCCGTACCGTTCTTCTGAAGCGAATGCTTCGATCTCCCTTTTCTCCGCTTTTACAAGCCCGGCTACCCCGGCCTTTTTGGCGTTTTCCAGGGTCAGGGCGACGGCGGCGGGGTCGATATCATAACCGGTTGCCCGGAAGCCGGGATCCCTTCGAATATTTCCTTGTGCCCGCTCCCGCTCGTCTTTCCAGAGCTTCGGCTCTATATCCCGCCAGGTTTCCGCCAGGAAACGGCGGCCCAGACCGGGCGCCCGGTTCGCTGCCAGCAGAGCCGCCTCGATCAGCAGGGTGCCGGAGCCGCAGAAGGGGTCTATAAAATTGCCGTCCGGCCGGACACGGGCCAGCTTACACAGGGCGGCGGCCAGAGTTTCCTTGATCGGCGCGGCGGTGGATTCCCGGCGGTAGCCCCGCTTGTGAAGCCCCTCTCCGCTGGTATCCAGCATGATGCTGACCTGATCCTTCAAAATGCGAAACCGGATCCGGTGAAGGGAGCCTGTTTCCGGGAACCAGGAAATATGATACCGCTCCTTCAGCCGCTCCACCACCGCTTTTTTGATAATTGCCTGACAGTCCGGAACGCTGTGCAGCTGGCTGGAAAGACTGCTTCCCGTGACGGGAAAGGCGTCCTCCCGCTGCAAAAATTCTTCCCAGGGCAGGGCCTTCACGCCCTGAAACAGCTCCTCAAAGCTCAAAGCGCGAAATTCTCCCAACAGGATCAGGATCCGTTCCGCATAGCGGCAGTTTATGTTGGCGCGGGCCAAAACGGAGCTGTCTCCCGCAAAGAGCACCCTGCCGTTTTCCGCCCGTACCGCTTCACACCCCATCTCTCTGAGCTCGTCCGCCACAAGGCCCTCTATTCCCAGCAGGCAGGGGGCGCAAAAGGTCATTTTATCAAGCATAGATCTCTTTTCTCTCCTTCACAAAGCCACTCTCAGAATGGTTTTTCGGCCATTAGAAAGCGGGGAAAACCATCACGGTCTTCCCCGCCGCCCTCATGCTATTTTATGACACCAGCTTTCCCCATTCACTTCACATCGGGAATCAGCAGCCCATAGGTGCCGTCCTTCCGGCGGTATACCACATGGATCTCCCCGCTCTCGTCATCCCGGAACAGGAAAAACTCGTGATCCATCATATTCATCTGCAAAATGGCTTCCTCCGGGGTCATGACCTCCACAAAGAAGCGCTTGGTGCGCACCACACTCAGCTCCTCGTCCGGCTCGTCGTAATAGTAATCATCGGAAAGCTCTATGCCGGGAGCCATCTTTTTCGCTTTTTCCAAACGCGTTTTATTCCGGCGGATCTGCCGGCCCAGGGCCGAAATTGCGTGATCCAGCGCCTCGTTCATTTCATCCGCCGTATCCTCCGCACGGTAGATCATGCCTCGCTGCCGAATGGTGATCTCCACCCGCTGGCAGTTTCTTTCCACTGTCGCGGTGACAGTGGCTTCGGCGTCCTCATCGAAGATCCTGTCAAACTTCGAAAGCTTTCTTTCCGCCATTTCCTTGAAATTGTTTCTCAGGCTTACTTTTCTTCCGATAACATTGATCTTCATGACCTGTACCCGTTGCCGCGCTTCTCCGCAGCAAGCTTCCTTTCGCCAGAAATTCAGAGGAGAAGCCATCGCTTCTGTCTGTAGCATTATTTTAGCACATTTTGCTAAAATAATCAACACCTTCTTTGAATCTTGTTCAAAAAGCAGGTTATTCCCGGCGTTGCAGCAACAAAAAGCTCTAAAGAACGATCGTTTTATGGCGGGTCACATGGCAGCCCACGTTCACCGCCACCGGCAGGCCCGCGATATGGGTGGGGTATGCTTCGATATTTACCGCCAGGGCCGTCACTTTTCCGCCAAAGCCCTGGGGGCCGATCCCGGTTTCATTGACCGCTTCCAGCAGCTTCGCTTCCAGCCCGGCATAAAAGGGGTCGGGATTGCGCAGAAAAACTTCCCGGCACAGCGCCTTTTTGGCAAGATAGGCGCACAGCTCAAAGTCTCCGCCCAGTCCCACGCCCAAAACCACCGGCGGACAGGGGTTGCTTCCCGCAAGCTTCACGGTTTCCACCACAAAATCGAGGATATCCTTCTCCTTTGCCGCCGGGGTAAGCATTTTCAGCCTGCTCATGTTCTCGCTGCCAAAGCCCTTCGGGGCTATGGTCAGCCGAAGCCTGTCCCCCGGAACCAGGCGGGTATGCAGCACCGCCGGCGTATTATCCCCCGTGTTTTCCCGGCGCAGAGGGTCCTTTACCACAGAACAGCGCAGCAGCCCCTTTTGATATCCTTCCCGGACGCCCCGATCGATAGCTTCTTCAAAATTCCCAAGGATATGGACCTCCTGGCCCAGTTCGGCAAACACCACGGCCATGCCGGTATCCTGACAGATGGGAAGCTCCATTTCCCGCGCCGCGTCCAGATTTCGGCACAGGTCGCACAGAATGGCCTTTCCGGAAGAGCTTTCTTCCCATTCGGGGCTTTTACGAATTTGCTCTTCCAGATCCGGCGGCAGCTTCCGGTTCGCTTCCACACAGGCGGCGCTGACGGCCGCGGCGATCTCCTTTGCTGTGATCTCCCGCACAAAGTTCCTCCCCTTTCACAAAGAAAAAGGCCCGAAAGGGCCTTTTGGGTTTGCTTTCTTATTTTTGCCCTCTGCGGGAAGACCCCTTGCGGAGGTCTACGCCGCTGCGCTTCAGATCGGACATTTTTTCATCGCTGGTCTGCTTAAAGCGAGACATCATATCCTCAAAGCTGCCGCTGTCGTTGCGGCGGCTCTGCCACTCAAAATCTCCGGGTCTGCCGGGGCTGGGCTGAGGCGCAGGACGGGAAAACCTGGGCTGCCTGGGGCCGTGCCCGCCTTCTCTGCGTGGACCGCCCTCCTGGCGGCGCTGCGGACGACGCTGCTCCTCCGGCAAAGCTTTCTTAATGGAAAGGCTGATCTTTCCTTCTTCGCTGATGGAAAGCACCTTCACCTTCACACTCTGCCCCTCTGTGAGAAAATCCTTGATCTCATTTACAAAGGTGGGAGCCACCTCTGAAATATGTACCATTCCTGTCTGGCCGCCTTCAAAGCTTACAAACGCGCCAAACTTGGTGATCCCCGTCACCTTTCCCTCATAGATCCCGCCAACCTCAAGCTGCATAAGCTGCGATTTCCTCCTCGGTTTTGCCGCACGAAATAATATATTGGTACAGGGTCAGTCTCCGCCGCCCACGTCCACAAAGATCCGCTCATCGGGCCTGGCGTAGTCCAGCTCTTCCCTGGCTTTCCGCTCCGCGTATTCCTTCAGCCCGTCCTCGTTTTCCAGAGAGCTTACCGTTTTCTGGATCTCTTCATTTCTGGCATTCTGTGCCGCGATCTGAGTTTGCAGCTCCGTGAGCTCCGCCCGTTTGTCCGCAATGCGCATCTGCCAAAAAACCAAAGTGACCAGCGCCGCGCCCGCCACTACAAATAAAGCGACCCGAAGCGGCACAAAGCCGCGATAACGTTCCGTTTTGATCTCACGCAACAAGGCCGCCTCCCTTCCGCTTTTTGGAATCGTTCTTCCAGCTCTTACCTATATGACCTATTATATACTGGTCTACATAAGTTTTTCAAGTCTTTTTTTGCGCTTTTTTCGGCCTTTTCCCGGTTTTTTTCCGCTTTTTTGCGGGTTTCGGCTTCCGCCGCCGAAAATGTGCCGTCAGAAAGGCGCATCGTCTCCTGAAAAAAGCGGAAACCTTACAAAAAATTTTTCTCAGGCGTTTTGCCGCGCCGGATACAAACGGAGACAAGGAGGCTACCGCGGCCCAGCCTCCTAAAAGCTGGCATGCCGCCTGAAGCAGCCGAAGCCTTCCGTGGTCCACTGCCAGCGCGCAAAGGAACACCACGGCCGCGCACAGACAGCAGTAGAACACATCCAGCAGGGCGCAGGTAAGCTTCCCCGCGTGAAACGCCAGCTGAACTGCCGAGAACAGCAAAAAAAGGCAGCCCAGGGCCGCCCCCGTTGCCAGGCAGAAAAACACAAGCGCTCCCCCGCCGCCGTTCATTTGAAGATCCGCCCGAAAAGAGACGCCGCCGACTTGCTCTCCGTATAGGAGATCGCCGTGATTTTTCCGATCACCAGCATATCTCCTGTTTCAGAGCTGAGGGTATCGATATGCAGGGCTTCCCCCTTCATATTGAACTGTCCGAGCTCTGTTTCCGCGGTGATCAGCTCATCGCTGCAGAAGATCACCCTGCGGATCCCTGTGGCGGTCAGCTTTTCCCTGGCGTCTACCGTAAAAGTATGTTTCTTCAGGGGCCTTTGGTTTAGAGGCTTTTGATTTTCTGCCATACGATCCATCCCTTTCCTGTTCTCAGCAAAGCTTTTCAGAAAATGGATATGCCCCAGCAAGGAAAATCATTCCTCCAGCATTTGATACAGGCCGGAGGCCTCCTCCTTTTTGGCGTATTCCGATACGGAAAGCACCCGGGCCTTCAGCACCCGCTCTCCTAGGGCGATCTCCAGCACATCTCCTTCCTTTACCTCATAGGAAGCCCGCGCCGCCTTGCCGTTTACCAGCACACGCCCGGCGTCGCAGGCCTCGTTTGCCACGGTGCGGCGTTTAATGAGCCGGGATATTTTCAGATATTTATCCAGTCGCATTCTTCTCACCTCTTTTTGCAGCCGTTTTCTCGCGGATATAGAAAAAGCGGGCCCGGAAAGCTCCGAGCCCACCCAGCAGTGCTTTGCTTACTTGTTTACAGTCTCCTTCAGGGCCTTGCCGGCCTTAAAAGCGGGAGCCTTGGAAGCGGGGATCTGGATCTCCTTGTTGGTGCGGGGATCACGGCCGGTGCGGGCGCCGCGCTCACGAACCTCAAAGGTGCCAAAGCCAACCAGCTGGACCTTGTCGCCCTTCTTCAGTGCTTCGGTAATAGCTTCGATGACTGCGCCAACAGCAGCGTCGGCGTCCTTCTTGGTGATTTCTGCCTTAGCGGCAACTTCTGCGATCAGTTCAGACTTGTTCATTTCGGGATAACCTCCATTTTTTTGTGCGGCGAATCTTCTTTTCATCGTAGTGCCGCCAATCAAGATACGTTCGCGGCATTCACCGCAAAGCTTGTAACATTCGTAATAATATCATATCCATTCCCATTTTTCAAGCGTTTTTGCAATTTTTTGTCCCTTTGGAAGCATTCTGACGTCATTTCCTTTTACCGCACCCAAAACCAATAGCCCCAAAAGGTAAATTACCGCCCCGAAAATGATGGAAATTCCCAGGCAAACCGCCTCTCCCCCGGTTCCGGCGGGCAGCAGCGGGCGAAGCCCGGAAAAGCAGGCCCTGGCGGAAAGTCCGCACAAAGCGGCGCAGAGCAGGGGGCGCAAAAACAGCTTTCCGCCGGAAAGCTTGACGCCGCTTTCCCGCCGCAGGCAGAAAAATTGCGCTGCTGCCAAAAACAGATAGCACACAAGCGTTCCCAAGGCCGCTCCGTAAATATTGATTTCCGGGATACCGCACAGCGCCCAATTTATCATAAGCTTACAGACCATGGCGCCGAGTAATAGCTTCACCGGCAGGTCTGCCCGGCCCACAGCCTGAAGCATGCTGGAAAAGGGCGTACACATGGCTGCGGCAAGAGAAGCTGCCCCCAACAGCGCCAGCACCCCGGCAATGATGGGAGAAGAGCTGTCCTCGCCATACAGTACCCGGACGATCGGCCCCGCCACGGCGCTGATCCCCAACCCGGCAGGAAAGCAAAACAGCGCTGTGATCCTTGCCACAGATTCGATGCGCTGCTTGATCTCCTTTCTGTCCCCTTTGGCCCAGGCCTCCGTTACAGCGGGCAGGGCGCTGATGCCAAAGGCCTGGGTCAGCGCAGGCACCAGCAGATACACTGTCATCGCCAGCGTATAGCAGCCGTAAAGATAGGTTGGGATCGTCTCCGGATGCTCCAAATACATCTCTGGGATCATGCCGGAAAAGCAGGAAAGAAGTTCTTCCGGCGCCTGCTCCAAAATTCCGCCCAGCCGGCTTTGCAGAAATGTGGCGTCGATCAGCCCGGTCACATTCATCGCCACAGAGCCTATGGCCACAGGCAGAGTAATGGCAAGCAGCCGTTTCGCGGTATGCCTGCGGCTTTCCGGAGGCGGAGCGTTTTTGTACAGCCGGGGCGGGATGCCATCCCCTTTTCTTTTTTGGCGGAGCGCCAGATACAGCAGCGCGCAGGCGGAACCGAAGGTCACGCCCAGCACGGCCCCGGCCGCCGCAAAGGAAAGGGTGAGGAACATAGCTTCATCAGGGGATGCGGGGAAAAGTGAAAAAACAGTTCCCAGCCCCGCATATTCCGCAGTGCAGCTTGAAACCACCCAGCGGCTGACAGACAGACCCAGCCCCAGCTTTACCACCGCTTCCACCACCTCGGAGGCCGCCGTGGGGATCATATTCTGAAGGCCCTCATAATACCCACGGTACACAGAGCCCAGGCAGGCAAACAGGATGGCCGGAGCCAGCGCCAGCACGGGAATCAGCGCGTGGGGCGTTTCGATGATCCGATCACAGTAAAACGGAGCCAGAAGCGTCAGCAGGAGCATACCTGCGCCGCCCAGAACAAAAAACAGGGGGAACGCCACCCGCCGGACCTGTTTTACATCATTCCACCGGCCCAGAGAGCGGCTTTCCGATACCATTCTGGACACGGCCACCGGAAACCCGGCGGTGGCC
>JAETPP010000320.1 GCA_021771115.1 Bacillota bacterium
TGGCCGTTATGCTCCCGGCGTTTTTGCTGGCGATGTATGAGCGTGACGGGCTCCCCTTTGAAAAGGTGATTAGAAATATCATCCGGGCCCGTTTCCTGCGGCCCGGCGCGAGGCTCTATCAGACGCAGAATTTATACGCCCCGTTTACCCTGCGGGGCTCCGTGGGAAAGGAGGATGCGATTGCAACAAGCAAAAAAGCAAACACCCAGGCGCGGCCCCGCCGCAAAGGGTAAAAAACGGGCGGCCCTGTCCGCCCAGCAGACAATCCCCTATGTGCGGATGCTCCCGGACGGCGTGTGCCAGCTCCCCGGCGGGCTCTATACAAAAACCGTGGAATATGAGGACATCAATTATTCTGTGGCAAGCACCGAGGATCAGACGGCTATCTTTAGCGGCTGGAGCTCATTCCTCAATTACTTTGACAGCTCTCTGCCGTTCCAGCTTTCTTTCATTAACCGCCGTTCCCACTCCCGGAGCCGCTACAAGGTGAACATTCCCCAGGCCGAGGATGACTTTAACAGCGTCCGGGCCGAGTTTACCGGGATGCTGAAAAATCAGATTGCCCGGTCAAACAATGGGATTGAACGCTCAAAATATATTACCTTTGGCATCCCGGCGGAAAGTCTGGACGAGGCGCGGCCCTGGCTGGAGCGCGTGGAGGCGGACGTTATGAGCAACTTTAAGCGGCTGGGCGTGCCCTCCGAGCCTATGGACGGGCGGGCGCGTCTGGCCCTGCTTCACGGCCAGATGCATCCTGGGAGCCGGGAGCCGTTCCGCTTCTCCTGGGGGGATATTGCAAAGACGGGGCTCGGCACAAAGGACTTTATTGCCCCCGACAGCTTTGACTTCCGCCAGCCCCGGCTGTTCCGCATGGGCCAGTATTGGGGCGCGGCCTCCTACTTGCAGATTTTGGCGTCGGAGCTCTCTGACAAGCTCCTGGCGGAAATTTTGGAGCTTGACGCGGAAATGACCGTGACCCTCCATATCCAGACCGTGGATCAGCTAAAGGCGATTAAAACCATCAAGGGGAAAATTTCTGACATTGGAAAAATGAAAGTGGAGGAACAGCGCAAAGCTGTCCGGGCCGGATATGACCCCGACATTCTGCCGCCCGACCTTATCACATTTTCCAAGGACGCGGCGGAGCTTCTGGCCGACCTCCAGTCCCGCAACGAGCGGATGTTCCTCTTGACCTTTACCGTGGTAAATCTGGCCCCCACCCGCCAGCGGCTGGAAAATGATATTTTCACGGTGGGCGGTATCGCGCAGAAATACAACTGCACATTGAAGCGGCTGGACTGGCAACAGGAGCAGGGCTTTGTT
>JAETPP010000066.1 GCA_021771115.1 Bacillota bacterium
AAACGCGAGAGAGGGACCCTGATGGTCCCCTCTCACACTCTTCCCCCTTCCGTTTCTTACGGTTAGAGGGTTTATCGACAGCCTGTTTCTTTGTGAAAGAAAGGATTTCTATGGACAAAAATCATAAAGCCTTAGAGCTTGATAAAATTTTGGAGCTGGTAGCCCGGGAGACTACCTGTGAGGACGCCGCGGAGCAGGCCAGGGCGATCAAGCCCGCCGCTACCGCCGCGGAGACCCGCTACTTACTGGAGGAGACCGACGCAGCCTTTGTGCTGATGGCAAAATTTGGCGCGCCCTCCTTTTACGGCCTGAAAAACGTGACCAACGCCCTGCGCCGGGCCCAGGCGGGAGGCGGCTTGGGCTTCCGGGAGCTGCTGGATATCGCCGGGACCCTTCGCGCCATTCGCTCCCTGTCCCAATGGCACGGAAAAAGTGAGGGAATGCAGAACGCCCTTTCCGGCAGGTTTACCATTCTGGCCCCCAATAAATATTTGGAAGAAAAAATCTTTACCTGTATTCTGAACGAAGAGGAAATGGCGGACGGCGCTTCTCCGGCCCTTGCTTCCATTCGGCGGAAGATCCGAAACGCCTCCGCCCGGGCCAGAGATCAGCTGGATAAGCTCATCCATTCTCAGTCTCACCAGAAGCATTTGCAGGAAAGCATCGTCACCCAGCGGGGCGGGCGGTATGTGGTGCCGGTGAAGGCGGAATTTCGCAGCGAGATCCCCGGCCTGGTGCACGATACCTCCGGCAGCGGCGCCACCGTGTTTATTGAACCCATGAGCGTGGTGGAGGCCAACAATGAAATTCGGGTGCTGCAGTCCGACGAGCAGGATGAGATCCACCGGATCTTATTGGAGCTTTCCGGAGAGGCGGGGGAGTTTGCGGATTCCACCATTGAAAGCTATGAATACGCCGTGCAGCTCAATGTGATCTTCGCCAAGGCCCAGGTGGCCTACCGCATGAAGGCCGTGGTGCCGGAGATCGACGAGCGGGGCCGCACGGTGCTGGAAAAGGCCCGCCATCCGCTGATCGATAAGGAAAAGGTGGTGCCCACCGATATTTCCCTGGGAGAAAGCTTTGATACCCTCATCATCACCGGCCCCAACACCGGCGGCAAAACCGTGGCCCTGAAAACCCTTGGCCTTTTGACCCTGATGGCCATGTGCGGCCTGATGATCCCGGCGGGGGAGCACAGCCGTATCGCGGTATACCGCCACATTCTGGCGGATATCGGAGACGAGCAGAGCATTGAGCAGTCTCTTTCCACCTTTTCCGCCCATATGACCAATATCATCCATATTTTAGAGCTTGCCGGAGAGCACAGCCTTGTGCTGCTGGACGAGCTGGGCGCGGGCACCGACCCGGTGGAGGGGGCGGCGCTGGCCGCGGCGATCATCGAAGAGCTGCGCGGGAAGGGGGCAAAGCTTGCCTGTACCACGCACTATGCGGAGCTGAAGGCCTACGCCCTGCAAACTGAGGGTGTGGAAAACGGCTGCTGCGAATTCGATGTGGCCACCCTGCGCCCCACCTACCGGCTTTTGATCGGCATTCCCGGAAAGTCCAACGCCTTCGCCATTTCCCGGCGTTTGGGGATGGAGGAGCGCGTGGTAGACAGGGCAAAGGCCCTGGTATCCCAGGAAAGCCGCGCCTTTGAGCAGGTGGTGGGAAGGCTTGAGGAAAGCCGCCGGGAAATGGAGGACGAAATGGAATCCATCAAGGCCTCCTCTCTTCAGGCACAAAAAAGCGCCGAGCAGGCGGAAGCCGCCAAGGCCCAGGCGGAGGAGCAGGCTAAAAAGGAGATCGACAGGGCAAGACAGGAGGCGGCCCTGATCGTGCAGAAAACCCGGCAGCAGGCAGACGCCCTCTTAAATGAGCTGGACGAGCTGCGCCGCAGGAAGAATAAGGCCTTGTCCGCCGAGGAAAAGGCACGCCTGCGCTCCGGCATGAACAGCCTCGAAAGCCTTTCCGACCCGGTGCGAAAGCGGAGCAATGAGGACTATACCCTGCCGAGAGAGCTTGTTCCGGGCGACAATGTGCTGATTTTTGATATCGATAAAAACGCCGTCGTGCTGGAAGCGCCCAAGGACGGGACTGTGCTGGTGCAGGCGGGTATCATCAAAACCAGAGTAGAGCTTGGGAACCTGCGCCTGCTGGGTGAAAAGCAGAAGCAGAAGCAGCGGGGCCGCACCGTGACCCGCTCTATTTCCTCCCAGGAAACCTCCAGCAGTCTGGATCTGCGGGGAATGAACACGGAAGAGGGCCTTCTGGAGGTGGATTCCTTCCTGGACAGGGCCTCCCGCATGAATCTTTCCCAGGTCACCATCATCCACGGCAAGGGCACGGGAGTGCTGCGCACCGCCGTGCAGCAGCACCTGCGGAAATGCCCCCAGGTAAAAGCCTTCCGGCTGGGCGTTTACGGAGAGGGCGAAAGCGGCGTTACCATTGCGGAATTGAAATAGAGTCACAAAGCACATGGGAAATTTTTTTGAAAAGGAGAGAGCGGCATCGTGGAACGGGAGAAATATCAAGAGCTCACAGCCTATATGCAGGAGTGTATGGCGGATGCCGCCCACGACAAAGAGCATGTCTGGCGGGTGTTAGGCTATGCCTTGAAGCTGGCGGGAGAGCTCACAGAGCCTGTGGATCACGACCGTCTGATCGCGTCTTGCCTGCTTCATGATATCGGCCGTGCCGCTCAATTCAAGGACCCTTCCCTAGATCATGCCGCTGTGGGGGCCGATATGGCCGCCGCGTGGCTCGGTGACCATGGCTATTCCCCGGAGTTTTGCGAAGCTGTTCGCAGTGCGATCCGCTCTCACAGATACCGTACCGGCGGCAGAGCGGAAACCATAGAAGCTCAGCTGCTGTTCGATGCGGATAAGCTTGACGTCTGCGGGGTCATGGGGCTGTTCCGTACGATCTCTTATTGCGACCATGTGGGCGAGCCCTATTATACCGTGGGGGAAAACGGACTGGTGGAATTTACCGCCGATGCGGAAGCCTCTGTGGTGCAGGAGTATTGCTACAAGCTGTGCCATGTGGAGGAAAGGTTTTATACCGGCGGCGCAAAGCGTCTGGCAAAGGAGCTTTCCCGCCAGCTGGAAGAGGCGGTACATCTTGTAGTGGATCAGGCAAATTTTGCCCGCGCGGGTCTTTGGGATCTGGAAAATCATTTGCAGTAACGTGCCGCCATGGGGCGTGAACAGGAAAGGGGAAACAGTATGATCCTGGGTTTTCAAATGAAGCTCTATCCCGGTATGGAAGAGGAATATGAGCGCCGCCACAAGGAACTGTGGCCGGAAATGAAGGAGATGATCCACGAATACGGCGGCAGGAATTACACCATCTTTCTAAACCGGGAAACGCTTACACTGTTCGGCACCATCGAGGTGGAAAGCGAAGAACGGTGGCGGCAGAGCAGCGATACGGCGATCTGCCGGAAATGGTGGGACTATATGGCGGACATTATGGAGACAAACCCCGACAACAGCCCGGTCAGTATCCCGCTGAAGCAGGTGTTTCATCTGGAGTAGCGGAGCAGTTGTTAGCTGTGAGTAGTTAGTTGTTAGAGAAGGGCGTTAGAACAAAGGTATACCTACGAACAGCAAAAGAGCTGCTGCAAATTTGCATTTTGCAGCAGCTCCTTTGCTGTTCTGTTTTGCAACACGCTTTTTATGCCCTGAGTCAAATACGTTCCGCCTTCGAAACCATTTCCAGAAAGTACTCATGCACCGCAAGGCTGTCTGTCAGCTCCGGGTGAAAGGCTGTCGCCAGCTGGTTTCCCTGCCGGGCGGCAACGGCTTTTCCGTCTACCTCCGCCAGAATTTCAGCGTCTCCCCACACCTGCTCAATGATGGGGGCCCGGATAAAGGTCATGGGGATCTTGCCGATCCCGCGAAATTCCTCCTCCGTATGAAAGCTGCCCAGCTGCCGTCCGTAGGCATTTCTTCGGGCGGAGATCTCCATGGTGGCAAGGTGGGCGGGCTCTCCGTTTTGAAGCCTGCTTGCCAGCAAGATCAGCCCGGCGCAGGTGCCGAATACGGGGAGGCCCTTCTGAATGGCTTCCCGCAGGGGAGAAAAAAGCTCCAGCTCCCGCAGCAGCTTTCCCATGACCGTGCTTTCGCCGCCCGGTAAGAGTAAGCCTCCCATAGGCCGCTCCAGATCCCGCTTTTGCCGTATCTCAAACCAGGGTACACCCAGCCGGGAAAGGATCTGCTCGTGCTCCAAAAACGCCCCCTGTACCGCCAGAATTCCAATGGCGCTCATTGTCCGCGCTCCGCCATGAGCAGGGCGATCTCCTGCTCGTTTATGCCCACCATGGCTTCTCCCAAGTCGGCGGAAAGCTCCGCCAGCAGCTTTGCGTCCTTAAAATTGGTGACTGCCTGCACAATGGCGGCAGCCCGCTTTTCCGGATTGCCCGATTTGAAAATGCCGGAGCCCACGAATACGCCCTCCGCGCCCAGCTGCATCATCAGCGCGGCGTCTGCCGGGGTGGCCACGCCTCCCGCGGCGAAATTTACCACGGGCAGCTTACCGTTTTCGTGAACGAACCGTACCAGCTCGTAGGGGACCCGCAGCTCCTTGGCGGCCTCAAAAAGCTCGTCGCTGCTCATGGAAACCAGGCGGCGGATCTCGCTCTGCATTTTCCGCATGTGGCGCACGGCCTGTACCACATCTCCTGTGCCGGGCTCTCCCTTGGTGCGGATCATGGAAGCGCCCTCCTGAATGCGCCGCAGGGCTTCGCCCAGATCCTTCGCCCCGCAGACAAAGGGGACCTGAAAAGCCGTTTTGTCGATATGATACACATCGTCGGCGGGGGAAAGCACTTCGCTTTCATCGATGTAATCGATCTCAATGGCCTCCAGGATCTGCGCCTCCGCGAAGTGCCCGATCCGGCATTTTGCCATGACGGGAATGGAAACCGCCTCCTGAATGCCCCGGATCATTTTGGGGTCGCTCATCCGGGAAACGCCGCCTGCCGCCCGAATATCGGCGGGAATGCGCTCCAGCGCCATCACCGCGCAGGCCCCAGCCTTCTCGGCAATTTTCGCCTGCTCCGGCGTGGTAACATCCATAATAACGCCGCCCTTGAGCATCTGCGCCAGATTTCGGTTTAACTGAGCTCTGTTTTCCCTTTGTTCCATAGTAAGTATTCTCCCTTCGGCAAATTTTTCTTGACAAAGCCGCTGCTTTTTATCATACTCATAACTGGACTGATGAAAATACCCATTTTACGAAAAAAATAACAGACCAGATGGATGCTGGATGCTAGATTCTAGATGCTGGACAAAGGTGGCGCTGCTACGCAGCGCAATACAAGGAAGGGCGATAAATTGGAATTTAGTGCACTAGTAATTAGCTGTAAGCAGTTAGTTGTTAGAAAAGGGGCACACGCACCACTGTCATTCTGAGCCGAAGGCGAAGAATCTCGGCCATATCCCAGCCAGCGGCTGCAAATTCCCTTTATGCGCCGGTTGCTGCTAACCGAGATCCTTCACTGAAAGCAAAGCAAGCTTTGCTTTTGTTCAGGATGACAGTGTGTGGGGGTCGTTAGTATGCTAAACAATAATTTACCGAACTGCCCTTGCCCTTCCTTCATTGCACTGCGAAGCAGTGCTACCACCGTCCAGCATCCAGCATCTAGAATCCAGCATCGAAACGCCCTTTCTAACGACTAACGACTAACGACTAACAACTAACAACTAACAACTACCAAGCGAGGTGCCACCATGCTGACATATTCCTTAGACCGGCGGGGAAAACTGCCGGTATATGAGTTTTTGTACAAAAGCATCCGGGAGGATATCCTTTCGGGAAAGCTGAAGGCGGGGGAAAGGTTACCGCCGAAGCGGGGGCTGGCGGAGCACCTGGGGGTCAGCGTGATGACAGTGGAAAACGCCTATGCTCAGCTTTTGCTGGAAGGGTATCTGCGCTCGGAACAGCGCAGGGGCTATTTTGTATGTGCGCTGGAGCAGCCGGTGCAGCGGCCTTCCGCTTTCCCGGAACAGCCGTTTGAACCGGAGAAGGAAAGAAAGGAATGGTTTGCCGATCTGAAAACGAACCGCACCCCCCAGGAGCAGTTTCCCTTTTCCGTGTGGGCCAAGCTGATGCGAGAGGTGCTTACAGAGCGGGATCCCGGCCTTCTTGCCCCCATGCCGGGGCGGGGGCTGTTTCAGCTGCGGCAGGCCATTGCGGAGTATCTGGATCGGTTTCGGGGAATGGCCGTGTCTCCGGAGCAGATCCTCATCGGTGCGGGAACGGAATTTTTATATGGGCTGTTGGTGCAGCTTTTGGGCAGAGAGACTGTTTTCGCGGTGGAGGACCCGGGCTATTCCCGAATTTTTCAGGTCTATCGGGCAAACGGAGCGCGTTGTGTGCCGGTCCCCTTAGATGATCAGGGCTTTTCCATGGAGGCGCTGTGGAAAAGCGGAGCAGAGGTTGCCCACGTTTCTCCCAGTCATCATTTTCCCACTGGGGCAGTCATGCCGGTTTCCCGGCGCAGAGAACTGCTTTCCTGGGCGGAGGAGCAGCCGGGGCGCTATCTCATAGAAGACGATTACGACAGTGAGTTTCGTTTTTCCGGAAAGCCGGTCCCCACCATGCAGAGCATCGACAGGGCAGAGCGGGTTCTCTATGTCAACACCTTTTCCAAAACGCTGACCCCCGCCATCCGTATCAGCTATCTGGTGCTGCCGCCGGAGCTTTCCCGGCGGTTTTCCCGGCGGATGGGCTTTCTTTCCTGTACGGTTCCCAGCTTTGAGCAAATGACCCTGGCAAAATTTATCGCGGGGGGATATTTTGAATCTCACCTGGCCAGGACCCGGCATTTTTACCGCCGCCGGCGGGACGCCATGATCAAGGCGATCCTGAAAAGCCCCCTGGGAAAAAGCTGTCAAATTCGGGAAGCGGACGCGGGCCTTCATTTTCTGCTGGAGACCCATTCACCCTTTTCCGATGAAGAGCTGACACGCCGGGCGGCAGACCGTGGGATCCATCTCTCCTGCCTTTCCGAATATTACAGCCGCCCGGCGGAGGCCGGCAGCGGCTGTATTGTGGTGAATTATTCCGGTATCTCCCCGGAGCGCATGGAGGAAACCGCCCATCGGCTGGCGGAGGCGGTGTATGACTAGAGCCTATTCTCACAAAGCCAAAGCACAGATCTTTTCGGAGGATTTTGTCGGCTTCTGTGTTAAATTTTTTTGCCATACGTGCGTATGCCTGCAAAAATTTGCCTTGAATCCGACAAAATCTTCTCGAAAATCTCCGCACTCACTTTGTGAGAACAGGCTCTGGAATAGAAAAGGGGTGAAATAGAGTGGCGGCATATTTTTGGGACACGGGATTTACCATCCCGCCGGGAAAAGGGTTCTCTCTCTTTGGCCCCGGGCATTTTGCCTGGCTGGGTGCCTGTTTCCTTTTGTGCCTTTTTCTGGGAAGGCGTTATCGGGCCTGGAACGAAGAAAAACGGAAACGCTGCCTTCGGCTTGTTGCGGCGCTGCTGCTTGCGGACGAGCTGTTTAAGGTCTGCTCCACTTTGGCAACAGGCCGCTTTCGGGTGGATTTCCTGCCCCTGCACCTTTGCAGCATCAATATTTTCGTGATCCTGGCGGATGTGTGGAGGCCCACGGCCGCCCTGCGGGAGATCCTGTACGCCATATGCCTGCCGGGAGCGGCCTTTGCCCTGGTTTTTCCCGGCTGGAGTTATCTCCCGTTCTGCAACGCCCTGTGCATCCACAGCTTCACAGCTCATATCCTGCTGTTTCTTTACCCCTTTTTGCTGCTTTGCAGCGGCTTCCAGCCCAGCTTTTCCCGATTTTTGAAGGTGCTGCCCTTCTGCCTTCCGGTGGTGATCGCGGTCTATTTCTTTAACCGGATCTTCGATACAAACTTCATGTTTCTCAGCTTTGCGGGGGAAGGAAACCCCCTTTCCCTGTTTGAAACCTGGCTGGGAAACCCGGGCTATCTCATCGGCCTCCCGATCCTCTGCGCCCTCTGCTGGCTGCTCCTTTACGGAGGAAGAAGGTTGTGGAAAAATTGAAGTAAATTATTGTTTAGCATACTAACGACCCCCACACACTGTCATCCTGAACAAAAGCAAAGCTTGCTTTGCTTTCAGTGAAGGATCTCGGTTAGCAGCAACCGGCGCATAAAGAGAATTTGCAGCCGCTGGCTGGGATATGACCGAGATTCTTCGCCTTCGGCTCAGAATGACAGTGGTACGTGTGCCCCTTTTCTGTTATGCCCTTTCCTAACAACTAACTACTTACAGCTAATTACTAGTGCGCTAAATTCCAATTTAGCGCTTTCTTTCGGTCGGGCCGCACAGGGTAAAATACCTGTCACTGTCTTCACGAGTTGGTGCAGCGGCACGCTGCAAATTCCAATTTACCCCCGCTTTCCGCATTTCGGAAAGCGTACTGGACAGGCCGATTAAAATCGTGTAGAATAAGTGCAGAAGATTTCGGCGGCGGGCCGAAACAGGAAGGGGCTGTACTGCAATGAATCGGGAAAATAAAAGAAGACAATACGAAAAAGGGTATTATAAAACCCATGCCTGTGATGAAACCTTTACCTGTAAAAACTGCGGGCGCACGGTGGTGCCCGGCGGTGCGGGAAGCGACCACCGCAACCACTGCCCAAACTGCCTTGTGAGCCTCCATGTGGACAATGAGCCGGGGGACAGGGAATCGGATTGCGGCGGCCTGATGGAGCCCGTGGCCGTATGGGTGCGCAACAACGGCGAGTGGGCGATCATCCACCGCTGCCGCCGGTGCGGGCATCTCAGCTCCAACCGGGTGCTGGCGGACGACAACCCCATGAAGCTGATGTCCATTGCCTTAAAGCCCTTGGCAAATCCTCCTTTCCCGCTGGAACGGATTGAGGAGCTGACCGCGCTGATGGGCGGGGAGGGAAGCCTGCCGAAGCGGGAAGCTGAGGCGGAGGAATCATAGAAACGGAAACAGAGCGGCACGGTTCTCTTTACGAAAGAATGGCGCCGCCTTTTGATGAAAGCGGCCGCGTTTATCATGAAGCGGAAACAGGAAAAGAGCCCGGAGGAAAAGGCCTTTGAACAGGCAATTTCCCATTCCTACGATATTTCCTCGGAGGAGTATTTGGAACCTCTCGTGGAATGGATCAGAAAAGAGCAGGCAGGTCTGTTGAGCCAGGGAAACTGAAAAGAAAAAGAGCCGGCCGGTCCGGCGGAAAGGGTGGTTTGTATGAAGCTTTTGATCGTTCGTCACGGAGACCCCGATTACTCCATCGATTCTCTTACGGAAAAGGGATGGCGGGAGGTGGAATACCTCTCAGAGCGCCTGGTGAAGATCCCGGCTGCCGCTTATTTCTGCTCTCCCCTGGGAAGGGCAAAGGACACCGCCCGGCCCACCCTGGAAAAGCTGGGGCGCACCGCCGTGGAATGTAAGTGGCTCAGAGAATTTCAGGCCAGGATCCCCCGGCCGGACTGTGAGGAGGATTCTATCTGCTGGGATTGGCTTCCTCAGGATTGGACGAAGGATCCGAAGCTGTTTTCCCACAGGGAATGGCTTCAAAATGAGGTGATAGCGGCAGGAGATGTGGCTCAGGAATACCATTGGGTCACTTCCGGCCTGGATGAGCTTCTGGCGGAATTCGGCTACCGGCGGGAGGGTGCGCTGTACCGGGTAGAGCGGGGCAATAACGATACCCTGGTGTTTTTCTGCCATTTCGGCGTGGAATGCGTTTTGCTCAGCCATCTGCTGAACCTGTCGCCCATGGTGCTTTGGCATGGCTTTGTGGCACTTCCCTCCTCCGTGACCACCGTGATCACAGAGGAACGCCGGGAGGGGACCGCAAGCTTCCGGGTCAATGCCTTCGGGGATATTTCCCACCTTTATGCCCACGGCGAGCCCCCGGCCTTTTCCGCGCGCTTCAGCGAGTGCTACGGCGACGAGGGAGGACGCCTGGATTGATCCTGTACAAAGGAAAGGCCTGGAAAATTGCACAAGCCAACTGGTTAGTGCCGACTAACCAGTTGGCTATCTTGCTGAATTTGCAGCTGCTCCATTGACAAGCCGCAAATTCTGGAATATGATAGGCACGTAGGTTAGTAAAAGCTAACCTCTGTCGGCTTGCGGGTTAGCTTAAGCTAACAAAACGGAAGAAACAGAGTATTTGAAACAGGGAAAGAAGGAATCCAGAATGCCGCTGACATTTGCGGGAATCGGGGAAGAAGCGATCATCAAAAAGGTCGGAGGAACACCGGAGGTAAAGAAGCATCTGGAAAATCTGGGCTTTGTAGTCGGCGGCACAGTCAAGGTGATCACCACTATGGGCGGTAACATCATCGTCAAGGTGAAGGAAGCCAGGGTGGCGATCAGCCGGGAAATGGCCCAAAAGATCCTGGTTTGAAACGGGCCGCCTTTTAGAACTTGTACCGATAGGAGGCTGCACCGGTCTTTTCGGCACAGATCTTATCGGTACAAGTCCTTAGAGCTTGTTTGAAAAATCAAATCCGCTCTTTTCAAACAAGCTCCGGGCGGTTTCCGTGCAAATAGCATGATTGATGGCAAAGGAGGGCAAACAGAATGAAAACCTTGCGGGAAGCGAAGATCGGCGATCAGGTAAAGGTGGTGAGGCTCCATGGAGAAGGCGCGGTCAAGCGCCGGATCATGGATATGGGCATCACGAAAGGCGTGGAGGTGCAGATCCGAAAGGTGGCTCCGCTGGGAGATCCGGTAGAGGTCACCGTGCGCGGCTATGAGCTTTCCATCCGCAAAGCGGACGCCGAAATGATAGAAATAGAATCCATTTGACTTTTCTGGGGAGTTTCCCCGCTTTTTTTGAGCCGGCAGTTAGTCAAAACTACCTGTCGTGGGCGCAAAACAGGTCTTTGATCTCTGAAATTTACAGGAAAGGAAAGATCAAATATGAAAATGAGGATCGCCCTTGCGGGTAACCCCAACAGCGGAAAAACTACCTTGTTCAATGCTTTGACCGGTTCCAATCAATTTGTGGGGAACTGGCCCGGCGTTACGGTGGAGAAGAAGGAGGGCAAGCTCAAAAAGCATGAGGATATCGTGATCACCGATCTCCCCGGCATTTATTCCCTCTCACCCTATACGCTGGAAGAGGTGGTGGCAAGAAATTACCTGATCGGTGAGCGGCCTGACGCAATTTTGAACATCATCGACGGCACAAATCTGGAGCGGAATCTGTACCTTACCACCCAGCTGACCGAGCTGGGGATCCCGGTGGTGGTTGCCATCAACATGATGGATGTGGTAAAGAAAAACGGCGATAAGATCAATACCGCGGAGCTTTCCCGCGCTCTGGGCTGCAAGATAGTAGAGATATCCGCCTTAAAGGGAACAGGCGTTATGGAAGCGGCACAGGCCGCTATCGAGGCGGCCAGATCGTCAAAAACGGTTCCCATGCACACCTTCTCCGGCGCGGTGGAGCATGCCATCGCCCATATCGAGGAGGCCGCCGTTCACGATCTGCCTGCCGAGCAGCAGCGCTGGTATGCCATCAAGATTTTTGAGCGGGACGATAAGGTGCTGGAAAAGCTGAACCTGAAGCCTGAAGTGATGAAGCATATCGAAGAAGATATCAAGGCGGCGGAAGAGGAATTGGATGACGATGCCGAGAGCATTATCACCAACGAACGGTACATTTATATTGCTTCGCTGTTAAAAGGTTGTTATCACCGAAAAAACGCAGGACAGCTTTCTGTGTCTGATAAAATAGACAAGGTGGTCACCAACCGTTTTTTGGGCCTTCCCATTTTTATCGCCGTGATGTTTGTGGTGTACTATCTTGCCATGGTGACGGTGGGCACCTCTGCCACCGATTGGGCCAACGACGGCCTGTTCGGAGACGGCTGGCACCTGTTTGGGATCGGGACCTCCACCTATGAGGAGGCGGCCGAGACCTATGGAGACAGCGACCAGATCATCGATGCTTTCCTCGGGGAATACGGCACTGAGGAAATGGCGGAAGCTCTGGATATGGAAGCGGAGAGCTACAGCGAGGAAGGGGCAAAGGAGGCGCTTGCGGCGCTCGTTGCCGCCGTACCGGAGGACGCCGCTGTTACTTATGAAATAGAAGATGAGGAAACACTGGAGATCACCGGGGTCCCCGATACCGGAAAAGCGGAGCTTCAGGCTGCTGTCGGGGAATATCTGAACACCGAGTATAAGGAAAATTACGGCGCGCCGGATACCGCCGCCTATGGCGTATGGGTCCCCGGCATTCCGCCCCTGATCGAAAGCGGGCTTCAAGCCATCCATTGTGCGGATTGGCTGAAGGGTTTGATCCTGGACGGTATTGTGGCAGGCGTCGGAGCCGTGCTGGGCTTTGTACCGCAGATGCTGGTGCTGTTCCTGCTTCTGGCCTTCCTGGAGGCCTGCGGCTATATGTCCCGTATCGCCTTTGTGCTGGACCGTATTTTCCGCAAATTTGGCCTTTCCGGAAAATCCTTTATCCCCATGCTGATCGGCTCCGGCTGCGGTGTGCCTGGGATCATGGCCTCCCGCACCATTGAAAACGAGCGGGACCGGCGTATGACCATCATGACCACCACCTTTATTCCCTGCAGCGCCAAGCTGCCCTTTATCGGCATGATCGCGGGCGCGGTGTTCGGCGGCTCCGCCTGGGTGGCCACTTCCGCTTACTTCATCGGTGTGGCGGCCATCGTGGTGTCCGGCATTATGCTGAAGAAAACAAAAATGTTCGCGGGAGATCCCGCGCCCTTTGTAATGGAGCTGCCTGCTTACCACTGGCCCACCGTGGGGAATGTGCTGCGGTCCATGTGGGAGAGAGGCTGGTCCTTCATCAAGAAGGCCGGTACCATCATTCTGCTTTCCACGATCCTGGTATGGTTCACCACCTATTTCGGTGTGGTGGACGGAGCCTTCCGCATGCTTTCGGAGGAAGAGATCGATTCCTCTATCCTTGCGGTGATCGGCAATGCCATCGCCTGGATCTTTGCTCCCTTGGGCTGGGGGAACTGGCAGGCCGCCGTGGCCTCTATCACCGGGCTGATCGCGAAAGAAAATATCGTGGGTACGCTGGGGATCCTGTACGGCGGTTCAGGCAGTGCGTGGACCGGCTTTGCCACAGCCTTCTCCGGAGTAGCCTCCTATTCCTTCCTGGTCTTTAACCTGCTGTGTGCTCCCTGCTTTGCGGCCATCGGCGCCATCAAGCGGGAAATGAACAGCGCCAAATGGACCTGGTTCGCCATTGGCTATCAGTGCGGCTTCGCCTATGTGATCTCGCTGATGATCTATCAAATCGGATCGGCATTTACCGGAAATTTGAATGTGATCGGCCTGGTCGCTGCGCTGGCTCTTCTGGCGGGGATGCTGTACCTGCTGTTCCGTCCCTACAAGGAAGCTGACCGTCTGACTACAAGGGCTGTATCGGTAAAATAAATTCGGAAAAGGGGGAGAGTTCCATGTTTGGTTGGTTTGCGGCAAATTGGGGAACGATTTTGACAGCGATCGTGATACTGTTGATTGTAGGCGCCATTTTGGGCTCTCTGGTCCGAAGAAAAAAGAAAGGCTCCGCCCACGGCTGCTCCGGCGGATGTTCCGGATGCGAGATGTGCGGCAGCTGCCATTCAGAAAAGAGACCATAAGGGCAACACCGCACAAAGACCGCCCTTGAGGCTTTGCACGTGATTTTCTTGATCTTTTTCCGTCAGACTGCACCAATCTCCTTTGCCAATCGCTAGATTGACCGCAGTCGATTCGTGTAGCCTGACGGAAAAATCTCTGACGAAACTCACGCACAATCTCTGTGCGGTATTGCCCAAGATTTTTACAAAGTAACATCTCCAAATAGCAAAAGCCGCTGGAGTTGGGCCCTGGCCCTGCTCCGGCGGCTTTTGCGTCTTTTGCTTCAGAATCCGAAATAGCTGAGCATACCGTTATAAATGCCCTGAGCAAAGCCTCTGGGGTCATCCCGCAGCTTTTGGGCGTCGGCGGCGTTGCTCAAATAGGCCAGCTCCACCAGAACGGCGGGCATTCTGGTGCGGCGCAGCACATAGAGGGAGGGGTTCACGCGAACGCCGTTATCCCTGGTGCCTACCTCAGCTACAAGGCCGTTTAGAATATGTTGAGCAAGCCAGTAGGACTGGGTGTTTTCCTGGTACACGTAAACCTCGCTGCCGTTGATGGCGGGGTTTGTGTTGGAATTGCAGTGAATGCTCACAAAATAATCGGCGGGCCAGGAATTTGCCATGTTGACCCTGGCCTGTAGGCTGGTGGAATTGTTGGTGCCTAAAATGGTGTCCGGCGTAGGCCGGGAAAGCCGGGCGATAAAGCGGGGGTCGTCATTTAAAAGCTGGGCAAGGGTAAGGCCCACCTCATAGTTTACATCCTGCTCCACAAGACCGTTTCCCACCGCCCCGGTGTTATGGCCCCTGGGGTTGTGTCCCTGGTCGACAAAAATGCGTATCGGCATACTGAGCGCCTCCTGATCAGACTTTTTCCATCCTATGCGTGGGGCCGGTTCTTTGTGCGGCGCCCGGCCGATACTCAAAATCAATTTTCAAATTGACAAACTGCGCCGCTTGCGGTAAAATACAAA
>JAETPP010000321.1 GCA_021771115.1 Bacillota bacterium
GTCTCCAGGAGGTCTACCGTGTTCCTTGCGAAACGGCTGATGGATTTCGTCAGGATGATGTCAATCTTCCCTGCCTCACAGTCTGCCAGCATCCTTAAGAATTCGCTGCGCTTGGATGTGTCCGTGCCGGATATCCCGCAGTCCGCATACACCCCCGCATATTCCCATTCCGGGTTGCCCTGGATGAAGGCGCTGTAATGGCTTATCTGTGCGGAAACAGAATTCATGAGCCGTTCCGTGTCCTTGGAAACACGGGCATAGGCAGCCACTTTTTTCCGCCCTGCCAGTGCGGGGAGAACCGGCTCTATTTTACTGATCTTCTTCAATGAAACCACTCCTTTCCGCTACCATTCATCACTCTGAAACGCAGTTATTGCAAGGGTTTTCCGGCCAGTAATGTACCCAAAATCGGGCGGTGTTTTTTAAGCAGTATTGTATCAATTTCCGAATATTCCTCCTCGGTGATGGCTCCTTCTTCGAACAGCGACCGCGCCACGGAAAGCGACATCCGGTAGCGCAGCTCCGCCTGGAATTCCTTTTCACTCATCCCCGCCGCCTCCCCCGAACCTTGATTTTATATAGCACCCGTGGGAGCAGTATTTCCTCCTGGAATCCCCATAGACATCAAACTGCCTCCCGCACCCGGCGCAGGTGAAGGAATACACCGCCCTCTGCCTGATCTGCTCCGGATGCCTATGCCACCACTTCTCCCGGCACTCCTTACAGCAGAACACCCGCCGCTTTACCCCATCCTTCTGCTGCAGCGGCTTCCCGCATTCCCGGCAGCAGCCTTCCTGCGCCTGCCCCTCTGTCGGCCCGTCCTCTGCCGTCTTCCCCGCCAGGCCGTTCCGCCTGCAGAAGCTCCGCACCGCGTCCCTGGACACGCCCGCCAGCCTTGCCGTCTCCGTATATCCCATGCCTGCCCGCCGCAGGTCTGAAACCTTCTTTTTCTGTTCCTCCGTCATAAAAACACACCTCCGCCATATGCCACCGCAGCGTCTGGAAACGGACGGCAGCAGATAAAATATCTTTCACATATAGGCCACGGGGACGGAAAAACTGAACCCCCTGAAATCAAAAAATGGCCCACGACATTTTATGTGCCGCGGGCTTGTCACTATTCGCGCCGGCTTTTACGCCATGGCGCGCCTCCCGTTTAGCTGCCACACATCGTGGCTTTTGATCTGCCGGACGGCGGAGGATACCGTATTGGCATGGCCGTGCTTATGGTAATAGGCCGTCCCCTTTGTGTGCTTGTGGTAGATGCGGACCGGATACCGGCCATAGGAAAGTTTCTGGATAATCCAGCAGTG
>JAETPP010000322.1 GCA_021771115.1 Bacillota bacterium
GTGGTTTTTATGGATAACTGGGCCGATAAAGCGCAGGAATACCTGAACACTGAAAAAGGCAAAAAGCTCATGGGAAAAAAGGACGACATCGCCCGCATTGCCGACTCTCCTGACGGCCAGCGGGTTAAAAACATGCTGGAAAAAAGCGGAAGCCTTGACAAGGCCATAAACACCGGTGACCCCGCGGCAGTACAGGCGGCAATAAAGAACATACTCAGCACCAAAGAAGGGGCCCGTCTTGCCCAGCAGTTAAAGGATTTAATGAAGTAGGGCAAACTCCGCTCCCCGCCGCCAGTACCGCGGCGCGGAGCCGGAGTTCTGTAAAAGCGTTTACCGGAGGTGTGGGCACATGGGAGAATTCGAGGACAAATTAAACAGCATACTCTCCTCCCCGGAGGATATGAAAAAGATTATGAATTTGGCACAGTCCCTGTCCGGGTCAGGCGGCGGGAATCAGGAGGACGGCGGAGGGCTTTCCGGCACTCCCCTTGACGGGCTGGACCCAAAAATAATGTCGATGATGTCCGGCATATTAAAAAAAGTCGGCTCTGAAAAAGACGACAAAAAAGACCTTGTGCATGCGCTGAAGCCATATCTGAAAAAAGAGCGGTCCGAGGCGCTGGACCGGGCGGTGCGCTACGCCAAGATTGCGCGGATAGCCCGGACCGTGTTCTCAGAGATGGGAGACGGCAGGGAGCGCTGACATGACATTTATCTCAGCGCCGCTCCATGTATGGGCACAGAACAAAACCGCGCGGAAGAAGGGAGCAGAAAATGATTAACCGGTATTACGGAAATACAGGGAAGGTCGTACGGGTAAGCGAAGCCTGCCCGCACCACTCTCCTGCTCACTCTCCGCCCCGCCGCGGCGCAGAAAAGCCGCCGGTACACGGCGGCGGAAACTCTGCTGGACTTACAGGGCTTAAAAATCTTCTGGGAGGAATACTCCCCAGTGGAATTGACATGGGAGACGCATTCGTCCTCCTGCTCCTCCTTCTTCTCTACATAGACAGCCGTGACCCGGATTTCATAATAATGCTCATAGTCTTAGGATACGATGTTTTAAAGGGCAGTCAGCTTTTATCGGGTCTGTCAGGCCTGCCGGGCTTATCGGGACTGTCCGGGCTTTTGGGGCTATCCCCCTGACCGCCCCGCCTGCCCTTTGGCAGACAGCGTCGAATATAAAACACGATAGCCGCGATTATGACTATTGCAAACACTACAATAAGTGCCCGTATCTCCCCCTGGGTTGACATCACGAGGGCTGCAACGCCTAAAAGCGTGCTTATGAGATACAGTATTAAAACCGCCT
>JAETPP010000323.1 GCA_021771115.1 Bacillota bacterium
ACCCACTGCAAAGCGGGCTCTGGTTCTGTGGGCAGGGGCTTGAAAGGGACGCTGCGGGAGTGAACACAGGTAAACGCGGTTAAAACCAAAAGGCCCGCAATTCCCGCGGCGGCAAAGCAGGTACTGCGCCTGCGGCGCAGCCAAAGGGAGAGCTGGTGGAAAGGGTTCATGGATCCCACCTCTTGTTTTTTTATCACAGCAATTGGAAAACCACAAAAATCTTATAGGAAACCGCTATAGTTTTTGATACACTAAATCATAAGCGAAAATCAGAGAAAAGTCTAGTGGAATCCTTCAAAACTGTAAAATTGCAAGGTGCTATCCCAGCGTTGACGAAGGGAGGGATGTGTATGAAACGCTGGTGGGATGGGCTGAAAATCTCCCACAAGATTGTTTGGGCCTTCTTGGGTTTGATCGCGTTTCCCTTTTCCCTTTTGCTGCTGTGGAATTTTGGCTCCTTTGCCGTCCAGTATGAACAGCAGCTTTCTCAAAGCGGCCAGTATATGCTGGGGATGGTGGTGCAGGATGTGAATGAAAAGCTGGACCATGTGGAGATGCTGGTGCACGCGCTTTCCTCCAACCGAAGGCTGATCTCTTTTCTTTCCCACGATTATACCGGGGCCGCTTCCTACGAGGAGTACACCCAAACGGTGCTCCCCCTGCTGCAGGGGGTGGGGAACACGGTGTCCCCGCCTATCGACCGGATTTTCCTTCTAACGGACAACACCAGCATTCCCGAGGGGTACAGCACGGTGTATCATAGGGACTCTGCGCCCGAGCAGCTCCTTCTAAAAATCCCAGAGGATGGCCAGGAGGATCTCTGGTATGTAGAGTCCCAGGACGGAGAGCAGGTGTTGTATTACCTGTGCCCCATTATAGCGGATTCCCGCAAAAGCGAGGGCTTCCTGCTGGTGAAAATGCGGGGCGAAAAGCTGTTTTCAGAGATTGGCAAGCCCCAAGAAGGGGGCACGGCCCTGTTTTTGCTGGATGAGGAAAACCGGCCGCAGTTTGCAAATGTTGAGACAGAGCCAGGCTTTTTGTTCCCCAAAAGCCAGGTCCCCCGCGGGCCGGTGCGGTATTTTTCCGCCCCTCTGGATCGGCTTCCCCTGCAGGTGGGGGTGGCACTTTCCGCAGGCGAGCATGGAATCCTGCAGAAAAATTCCCTGGTTACACTGGCGTTTATGGGAATCCTTTCCTTCCTGTTTTTGTCCCTGTTTTATTCGCTGGTTCGCTCCATCATAGCCCGGCTGCGCCGGTATGGGTACGATATGGAGCGCATTGCCGGGGACAACTTCCACGGGGCGCTGGCG
>JAETPP010000324.1 GCA_021771115.1 Bacillota bacterium
ATCTCTTCATTTATATACCCCGGCCGCAAAATCACCGGATTTTTCTCTGTCAGATCCACGATGGTGGACTCCAGGCCGATGCCTACGCTGCCTCCGTCAATAATCGCGTCAATTTTCCCATCCATGTCATCCGCCACATGGGAGGCTTTTGTGGGACTGGGCCTGCCGGAGGTGTTGGCGCTGGGCGCCGCAATATAGCCGCCGCCTGCCCGAATCAGCGCCAGTGCCACGGGATGATCCGGCATCCGCACCGCCACCGTATCCAATCCTCCGGTGGTACCGTAGGGCACCGCATCCTTCTTCCTGAAAATCATGGTCAGCGGCCCTGGCCAGAAGGCTTTCGCCAGCTTCATGGCAGCCTCCGGAATCTCCTCCGCAATGGCCTCCAGCGCAGAAAAATCCGCGATATGAACAATCAGCGGATTATCGGAGGGCCGTCCCTTGGCGGCGTAGATTTTCGCCGCCGCTTCCGCGTCCAGCGCGTTAGCCCCCAAACCATATACCGTCTCCGTGGGGAACGCCACCAGGCCGCCTTTCCTTATGATCTCCCCGGCCTGAAGCATCGCCGCCTCATCCACACCCGAAGTCATGTTCCACATGATCGTCTCCATATGTATTGTCGCCTCTCCTTTTCGCCCGCGCCTGCGGACATACGATTTTCCATTCTGGCTCTGCCCTTTCCGTACATTATACCACCATCCACTCATTCTGAAAACCTTTTTTTAGGAGGGACATATTCGTGTTTTGTTAATAGCAGGACGCAAAAAACATTGCCACTCAAACAGTAATATTTTTAGGAAATAATTTCCCCGGTTTTCCTTATTCTGTGGTATACTGATGACAGTGCAAAAAAGGAAGGCAAACACAGCCCATGGACGGACTGCCTTCCGACGGACTGCCCCTCCCGCAGGGCAGGGGCCATACCCAGAAAGAGGAGGTTACATCTATGGAACTGGAAGAAATGAACGTAACAGAAACGGAAGAAAAAGCGGCGGAAACCGCAGTGCCCGAAGCAGCCGATATCGCAGCGGCAGAAGCTCCGGCGCCGGAGGGCAGCGCGGAAGCTGAGAAAGCTGTTCCCGCTGCGGCGGCAACGGCCGACGAAGCTGCTCCCGCTGAATCCATGGCCGACTACGCTCAGGAGCTGGAGGCTTCTTTCAAAAAGATTTATGAGGGAGATATTCTCACCGGCACGGTAATCGGCATCTCCGAGACAGAGATTACCCTGGACTTTGGTTACTACACCGACGGCATTATCCGCCTGGAGGATGCCAGTGACGATCCCGCCTTCTCCATCAAAAACAGCATC
>JAETPP010000325.1 GCA_021771115.1 Bacillota bacterium
CGAGACCACGCCCAGCACCGTTCTCGTTTGTCAACTCGGTCGGTGCAGGACAATGCGCCAAGAAAGCTATAGCTTTCTGCGCTTTGCACCCGAAGCGAAAGCGTAGACCGGTTCGCACCAGTGTCCCACCGGGACGCGCTCACCTGTCATCCTGAGGCGTGTAACGCCGAAGGATCTCGGTTTTATGCTATCAGCGATTAAAAGCCCTTTATGCGCCGGTTGCTGCTAGCCGAGATTCTTCACCGCTTTGCGGTTCAGAATGACAGTGAGCTGTAACCGCTCCAAAAATCCCTTGCCCTTCTCTAACAACTAACTACTCACAACTAACAACTACCAAGCGAAAGGAGCGTTTTTATGAAGGTCACTTTTATTCAGCACAGCTGCTATTTTGTGGAGCTTTCCTCCTGCTGTCTTCTCTTCGATTATTACGAAGGCAGCGTTCCCGAAACGGACAAGCCCCTGTATGTCTTTGCCAGCCACAGCCACGGAGATCACTTTTCTCCCGCTGTATTCAACTTGCCCCGGCAGGGAAAGGAAACCTTTTACCTTCTTTCCGATGATATTTGGGAAAGCCGGGTGCCGGAAGCGCTGCGGGGCCAAACGCTGTTCGTCTCTCCCCACAAGACCTATGAGACCGGCGGCCTGAAGGTCGCCACGCTGCGTTCTACTGATATGGGCGTTGCCTTTCTGGTGCAGTGTGAAGGAAAGCTTTTGTACCACGCGGGGGACCTGAACTGCTGGGTGTGGGACGGCGCGCCCCGCTTTCAAAACGACCAGATGAAGCGGCAGTATCTTGAGGAATTGCAGCTGCTTTCCGGCAAAAAGCTGGATGTGGCCTTTGTCCCCCTGGACCCCCGCCAGGAGGCGGATTTCGACCTGGGCATGAAATACTTCTTTGAAGCCGCAGGGGCGGACCATGTATTTCCCATGCACATGTGGGGCGATCATTCCGTGGTCCCGCTGTTCAAGTCCACCCCGGGCTATGAGGAATACGCCCGCCGCGTGATGGATGTGCAAGAGCCCGGACAGGAATTCCTTCTGGAGGACTGAGCTGCGGCTTCCCACAGCTGGAAAACGCTGTTTGAGATGGATTTTTATGGCGGCGCGGCTTTTTTCTGAAAATAGTGCAAGAATGCAGGAAAGCAGGCGAAGAAAAGCTTCGCCTGCTTTGCTATAATACAGAAGAAGGAAGGCCCACCACCTGCCTACTCCCGGTTTTGGGAAACCACGGTTCCGCTTTTCCTGTATTCCCCCGGGGTGATCCCGAAATATTTCCGGAAGGTACGGTTAAAATACGGCACATTCCGAA
>JAETPP010000326.1 GCA_021771115.1 Bacillota bacterium
ATTTGGAAACCCCAATGTGGCGGATCCGGAGGTCATGTGGGACTGGCTGCGGGCATACGGCGTGCCTTTTTATGACACCTTCTGGTGGGTAAACGGGATCGAAGAATACAAAAAGATATACGGGAGATCCTATGCAGAGGAACTCCGGACGCGGGGAATTTCCCCGGAGGACCCGGCATTCAAGGCGGTTTTGGACGAGCAGCGGCAGAAGGCGTCCTACCATTTCGGCGATCCCCATCTGAACATTGCCACACTGGCGGGGATCATCCGAATGGCGCTGAAGGCATACGACGCGGCTCACGGCCTGGAAACTGAACGGAATGTGACCGCCTATATCAACCGGAATGGATTCTGGCAGGGAAAATAAAGGAATTCCCCGACCCAATATAACGGCCGAATCCCGGCATGATAGAGATGCCGCACTGCCGCGGCATCCGGCTGCTTGGATTTTTGCGGCCTTTACAGAAAAAAGTTGTCAAATTCCGGCAGAGGGTGTATGATATGACAAAGAAAGGCGGCCAGAGTACCGAAACAGGAGGAACGTTATGAACAAAACTGCAAGCATGGTCTTGAAGATCAGTGGCGCCAGCCTGGCATTCGCAGCGGTTATCTGCCTGCTGATCGGCGGCTGGCATGATCTGAGCGTGGGCTGCTGCGGCATGAAAAAACGGTTGAGCAAGAGGTTCAGTTCCGAGTACGACGATTACGCTGACGAGGAACTGTACGACTGATCTGGCATAAGGCATGAAAAGCGGGCGGATGGATTCCGCCCGCTTCAGCTTGTCGAAAAAGTCTTTTCGACAAGCTGACACAAGTTTTCAGAACTTCAAAAAGTTCTGAAAACTGTTGATTTAAATGGCGCAGGACACCCTTCCTGGGTTTCCCGCGCACACCCTTCCTTCCCGTTTTCCCGGCTTTCCGGGTTTTTCGACAGGCTCAAGAGACCGCCTTTCGGCGGTCTCTTTTCATATCTCGCATATGACCACAGGCGTCCCCTGATCCTCCAGCAGTCTCCGAACGTTTTCAAGTGTCAGAAACACCGTGACGGCGCGGCATCCAGCAGGGCGTACAGTGCTTCTTTCGTCAGCATGGCTCACGCCCCGGCAAAGCCGAAAGCCACGCCCACCACGGCGGAGAGGCCGATGAACACGATGGGGTGCCAGTTCTTCACCGGCTTCACCCAGTTGGTCAGCACCAGCAGCACCGCCGCCAGCGCCAGCCCCCGCCAGTTCAGCAGGGAATCTCCCGCGATACGGAAGGTGTTCACGATGCCCTCCCCCGCCCCGGGCTTCACCGCTTGGATG
>JAETPP010000327.1 GCA_021771115.1 Bacillota bacterium
GGTAAAGTGTATATTTTCATGGTAATTTCCTTTCTCAATGCCCCATTTGCTCGGTGTCCATGACGATGGTGATGGGGCCCCAGGCGGTCATGTCAATTTCCATGTGAGCGCCGAACACGCCGGTCTCCACCGGGATCCCCTGTTCCCGAAGGTATTCTACGTATTTCAGATAGAGCCCTTCCGAATCGGGCTGCTTGGCCGCCCGGTCGAAGGAGGGGCGGTTTCCTTTTTTGCAGTCGCCGGCCAGGGTGAAGTTGGAAACCACCAGCACGCTTCCCTTCACGTCCTGTACCGACAGGTTCAATTTGTCATCCTCATCGGTGAAGATGCGCAGCCGCGCCGTCTTTCCGGCCAGGTACTGGGCCTTTTCCTCGGTGTCCCCTTCCACCACGCCCAAAAGCGCCAGAAGCCCGTTTTCGATGCTTCCCGAAAGGGTTCCGTCGGCGGTGACAGCGGCGTTTTTTACCCGCTGGATTACAAGTTTCATCGTATCATCCTTTGTTTGTCCGTCACGCGGAGGGATTTTTATCTTTTATGGCGAAATACAGATCGATGGACGGATTTTTGCCCATGCTTCGCCCGGTATGGAATTCGTACTCCAGGTTGAGGGCCTCATAGCCGCTTGCCGGGAGCCATTTGGTATACAGAAACCGTTTTGCCTCCCCGATGGCGGGGCCCCAGAGGAATCTGAGCTTGGGCTTGACGGCGATTTTGGCGTATTTACCGGCGGGCAGCAGAATTTTTTCCAGGCCCTCCGCTTCCGGCAAGCCGCCCACGGACAGCTCAAAATCGCCGGACGCTTCGTCGTAGTTTCTCGACAGGACGAAAAACGGCAGGATTTCGCCGCTTGTCTTCTCCAAGAGACGATGGTATTGGGCGGAGAGCGCCTTCACGTCCTCGGCGACAGTCCGGTCGTTGGACGGCTTTGACAGGCCGAAAACCGTTTGCGCTTCTATGACAGTGAGCTCAACTTCTAAATTCGTCATAACGCTCCTTCCGCGGCCCTAGTTCCCCGACCGTTCCACCGAAATGACCCCCTTGACCTTGGAAAGCTTCTGGATAATGGTGTCCAGATGCTCCTTGCCCTGGGTGCCGATGGTGGCTAAAATACTGGCGTTTCCGTTTTTCAGTTCTCTCGCGTTAAACTCATGGATGGGCACCCGCATGTTTGCAAAAGCCAAACTCACGTCGGCCAGCAGAGAGTTCCTGTCATGGGCGACGATTTCCAGCGTTGCCCGGAAGTGGGAAGCCTTGCTGTCTGCCCAGTGGACGTTGATCCACCGCTCCCGCTGGAC
>JAETPP010000328.1 GCA_021771115.1 Bacillota bacterium
TTTTTCTCTTTATTCAGGTTTTCCGCCGCTTCGGCGGATTCTTCCACCGTGGTGCCAAAGATGGAAGACACGACGGCGGCCATGGCCGCAACAATGCGGGAGAGCACGTTGACGAAAGCGGTAAAGGCCGGGATAACCACACCGACGATGGGCTGAACGAGTGTAAGCAGTGCGCCCTTCAGCTGGGCGATGGCCGCCACAGCGTCCTTGTCGGTCTTGATAACGTCAGCGAACCAACTACGCAGAGAACGCAGCGCCTGGGTAAAGACGGAGAAGAAAAGCACACGGTTGGCCAGCCGCTTCAAGCGATTTTCCACCTTTTGTGCATAGACCCCCATCTGTCCAAAGGCAGAGCCGCCCTTCCCGATCTGCTGGGCCAACTGGGCGGCTCTCTCCCTTGTTGTCGCAAGCTCCGCAGTGGTCTTTTCCACAGCGGGTGTAATCCGTTCAACGCTCTGGGCGGCGGTATTGAACCGGGCCTGCAAACTGCCCACAGTTTCGGCCTGCATTTTCAACTGGTCAGCAGTTGCCGTTCCAGAAGCCTCCATCTGGGCCAGTTTTGCTTTTGCCGCATCCAACTGGCCGCCAAGCCGAGCGGCTTCATCAGTGGCAGCCTTCAGCTGTGCCTTTCCACGGGCCAGCTTTTCCTCCAAACCCACGGCCTTCTTAGACAGCCTTCCAAATTCCTTTTCTGCGTCGCCTGCTTCAAGCTGTACCGGAATAAGGACGCCACCGTCATTTTCGCCCATGCTGTCACCCCCGCTTCTTTACGATGGATTTAATAAATGCTTCTTCGTCTTCCGTCATAGGCTTTTCCAAGTCGATCATTTTCCTGTTTTTAACGTAGTAATCCCTTTCCTGCTTGTCCAGCCGTTTCCCTCTGGCCAGCTTGTCCCGGATATGAACGACCTGGGCAAAAGTGCAGTCCCCGCCGATCTCCATATAGTATCCAAGGAACGTCCACCAATGAAGATCTTTCATAAGGCGAACTTCGGTGCCGGCCACCCGGTTGATGGACGGGATGATAATAGGGAAATCCTGTTTCCAGTCCATCAGCCGAGGGCCCTTTTCCTGCACTGCGGCGTCTCCGCCATTCAGAAACCACAGGCCCTTATCAACGGCATCTTCCCACAGTTCTTCCGGGATCTCCTCATAATCCTCATAGAGGATCACCAGAAGATAATAGCCACGCTCCCGGTCGGAGGCGTTTGGGTCATTCATCGCCTCAAAAAGGTCGAGGACAGATCGGAAATCCCACCTAATTGGGTGTTCCTTACCATCGTTCAGCAG
>JAETPP010000329.1 GCA_021771115.1 Bacillota bacterium
CTTTAACTTGTTAAAATATGGGAACATCCCGCATTTTCAGAGCATTGCACAGTTTCCCTAAAACACCTCTTCAAGCTCTGTTCATAAATTCCTTACGGAAACTTCAAAAAAGGCTTATGGCCTCTTCATAATTATGGGGTAGACTGGTGACAATGAAAGATGAAGGAAGGTGAAAGACGAAAGCGAGAAAACCTTTTCGTGAAAATGACCTCTCTTTTCATTTCATTTTATTAACATACTGTCCTTCGGTGGGGTAGGGACTGGCAGCCGCCGTCCCGAGGCCAACGCCCCGCCGATGCGGCAGACCAAAAATTCTCGCCTTTGCCTTCTTTGGGCAAAGGCGTTTTTAATTGTCAAAATATTTTTCATCCCGGGTGGCAGAGTAAAAAACGGGCGCGGTTTCTTTTTTTCGCAAAACCTGCCCAGGAAAGGGATGAATACCGATGAGATCGTTATGGAAGCGATTGCGCCAGCAGTTCAACCCGCACAGCCTCTCCAAAGGGATGAAGGTCTTTGCCCTGAGTGTGGGCGCCACGGCGGTATGTATGCTGGCCTCCTTGAGCTTTTTAAAGCTGGAACCCAGCCAGGGCACTGCCCTGGAGGCCTCTGCCTTTAATGGGGGCAGGGAGTTCCTGTCCCCGCAGGCGGCCCAAACCTCCGGGGGACAGGGTTCTCAGGAAAGCCCGGGGAAGGTGGTCCCCCTGGGGACTGTCTTTGGCATTAAGCTCTTCACAGACGGGGTCATTGTGGCCTCGCTTTCAGACCTGTACACCTCAAACGGGGTGTGCTGCCCTGCCGCAGAAGCCGGCATACTGCCCGGGGACTATCTGCTGGAGGCCGACGGCATGGAGATTCCCAGCAACCAAAGCCTGGCGGAGTATATTGGCCAAAGCGCCGGAGAGGCCATCACCTTCCAAGTGCGCCGGGGGGAGCAGGTCTTTGAGACCCAGGTGACCCCCGTGTATGGAGAAGGTTCTTTTAAAACCGGCATGTGGGTGCGGGACAGCGCCGCGGGCATTGGCACCCTGACCTTTTACGATCCATCCACTGGCTGCTTTGCCGGGCTGGGTCACGGCATCTGCGACATGGATACCAGCGGCGTGATGACGCTGAAAACAGGGGAGCCCATGCCCATTACCCTCAGCGGCGTAATCAAAGGCAAAGCTGACGCGCCCGGCCAGCTGCAGGGCTATTTCTCTTCGGAGGAGCCCTTGGGCACCCTGTTGGCCAACCGGGAAACCGGCGTCTATGGCACTCTTTTAGAAACGCCCCTTGGGGAG
>JAETPP010000330.1 GCA_021771115.1 Bacillota bacterium
CGCGACAGGACAGCCTTTTTATAAAAAGGCTGTAAAAATATCTTTTTTAATCTATAGATTCATCTGCATTTTGGTTTGTCGCTCGGGCCGCGACGGGCCCATCCTTTTTAACAGAGGCGAATAGTCAAGACAAGTGCAACACTTCAGCAGGTGTTTTGAAGGCAAGACATTTTCTGGGTCTGTTGTTGAGGGAAGACATAACGGAGGCAACCTGAGAAGGCGTGATTTCATGGAAGTTGAAGCCCTTGGGAAAGAACTGCCGGATCAAGCCGTTCTGGTTTTCGACGCTGGGCTTCTGCCATGGAGAATGCGGGCGGCAAAAGTAAAATGGAATCTGCCAGCAGTTCTCCACTTCCTCAAAGCAGGCGAACTCCTTCCCTCGATCGCCCGCCATCGTTTTCAGAGGCAGGGTTCCCCCATCAAACAAAATGTGAAACCCCCGCATTACCTCCGGCGCGCTCCTTCGGCGGAGCAGCACCCAACCGCAGTAACGGCTCTTACGGTCGCAGACTGATAGCAGGCACTCTGGATGGCTCCGGTCACTCGAGACGATGGTATCCACCTCCCAGTCCCCCAGGCGCTTCCGGCGCAGTGCGAGTTTGCTGCGTTCCCGCAGCTCGCGTACGCCGTTGAACTTCCCCCGTTTCTCCCCATGGCGGTGGGCATGATGCCGGAGGTGGATACGCAGGGCGGCCGCCTGCTCCAGTAGTCCCTGGTGCAGCCATCAGTAGATGCTGCTGTGGGATACCCGCATGGCGGGGTTTGCCGGATTGTCCAGGGGGAGGCGGCCCGCAATCTGCTCCGGCGACCAGGCCTGCATCAGCTTGTCTCTGACATATGCCTCCAAAGGCGCATAGGCCAGCTTGCCCTTTGGCTTACACCTGCTTCTTCTTTGCGCGTATCGTTGGCAAGCGGTCTTGCATTTGTATCTGCCCGATTCGCTGTTTCTTCGGATCTCCCGGCTGATCGTGCTCGGAGAGCGGTTTAGTATTTTTCCAATCTGCCGGATACTAAACCGCAGCCGGCGGAGGTTTGCTAGCTTTTTTCTCTCTTTTCTGTTAAGATGATGGTAGCTCATTGATCTTCTCCTTTCAGTAGTTGTCCTCAACTTCTACTATACCAGAAAAGAGTTCTTCAATGGGCTCTTTTTTCTCTTGCACTTGCTTTTTTATTTCGCCTGACTAAAGACTTTGCTATTTACTAATTTAGGCATTCCTTTTTGAATTCCACTACTCACGGCATTCCCTATGCCTTTAGCCACTGGT
>JAETPP010000331.1 GCA_021771115.1 Bacillota bacterium
GTCCGTGGGGTCATAGTACTTTTGTGTTACAATTTCTCCGAAGGAATTCTGGGGGCATTCGCAGATGAGTGTCCGGATTCTGTCATCCAGAGAAGCGGCAATCTCACCGTAGAGAGAATATTTCCCCCAGGTAAACAATTCTGTGGCCGAAGGGTCTGTGTCCGGCAGATTCTCTATGGCATCCAGGCATCTGAGCAGGTCAAAGCAGCCCAGGGCCATGAGGCAGTCGTCCAGCCAGAGCAGGTCGGCGTTGAGTTTGAACTTTGCGCCGTAAAAGGCTTCTTTCTCCGTATATGCGGAAAATTGCCGCTGCTCCAGCATTCCCATTCCGGTTATGTCCAGAACCAATACCGAGCGGCCTGCCTGGCAGATTTCTCTGATACGGGTGTAATGTTCCGTAAGGCGTCTGCACCCGTCCCGCCACAGCGCAATGGTCACAGGCTGCTTCTCCCTGCGTTCACGAAACAGAAAGCCGTGATTTACGATTCCTTCCTGGGGCTCCCAGAGGTAGCTGTCGCAGAGGAGATTCAGCACCGTATGTGTTTCCCGGGTTTTCCGCAAAAAGAGGGAGCCGGGACGGCGGTTTCGGTATATTTTTTCGCGCAGAAATGCGGACATCTGCTGCGGGGCCGTTTTTCTTTCCAGATATTTTTCCAGGTTCTGTGCGAAAATGCCCCGGCCGTTTCTCTTGTTTTGGAGATAGCCGCCGGAAGAGCACATCAGCGTTTCCGGGCTGTGGAGCATGGAAGGGCTGAAGGGCTTTGCAGAGCCGGCTGCGGGCTTTTTTACCCGAAAGACTTCCGCGAAAAAGGCGGCTGCCCGGTGTGCCATGCCCTCGCTGTAGGTATGCATACAGTCGTCCCGGTAGATTTGAAACATGGTTTCACGGCCGTACAGCTTCCAGATATCCCGGCACCAGCGGTAAGTGTATTCGGTGCCCTTTTCCGGAAAGAAATCATGTGCCGCGGTCAGGAGCAGCACCGGTTTCGGCGCCATGCAGAGGAGGCAGTCCTTATGGTCGATGCCGGCGGAGGTCAGCCCCGGCCAGATTTGTTCATTGTCCTGGGGCTTGCCGGTTGAAAGACAGGCTTCCCGGCTGGTTACGAAGGTTCCGGGGGCAGCGGCCGCCAGCCTGTCGTCCGCTATCATCATCATGACAGTCAGCGTTCCGCCGCCGGAATTCCCCGTGATGCCGATTCTGGAGCTGTCAATGTCCGGCCTGGCGGTGAGATAGTCCACAGCCCTCATGGCGTCCCGCAGCAGAT
>JAETPP010000067.1 GCA_021771115.1 Bacillota bacterium
CCTTTATGCTTTTCCGGAGGGCGAAAACCCTCCACTGCTAGGATATGCGGGCAGGCCGAATCGGTGCCAGTCCAGAAGAGGAGTTGTTCTATTTTCAAACTAAAAAAGCCCCCGGGATGCTCTCCCGAGGGCCGTTCTCATGGCAGCAAGATTCAGCTGTGGTCGAACTGGCTGTTGTACAGCTCGGCGTAGAAGCCGCCCTTTTGCAGCAGGCTCTCGTGGTTGCCCTGCTCGATGATATGCCCGTCCCGCATCACCAGGATGGTGTCCGCATCCCGGATGGTGGAGAGCCGGTGGGCCACGATGAAGCTGGTACGGCCCTGCATCATCTTCTGGAAGGCCTTTTGAATGCGGATTTCCGTGCGGGTGTCGATGGAGGAGGTGGCCTCGTCCAGAATGAGCATGGGCGGCAGGCAGAGCATGACCCGGGCAATGCACAAAAGCTGCTTCTGGCCCTGGCTGATGGCGCCACCGTCCTCGCCGATCACGGTGTCATAGCCCTGGGGCAGGCGCTTGATAAAGCTGTGGGCGTGGGCGGCCTTCGCCGCTTCCACCACCTCCTCCAGGGTGGCCTCCGGCCTGCCATAGGCAATATTTTCCCGGATGGTCCCCTGCTTGAGCCAGGTATCCTGCAAAACCATGCCGTAATTTTTCCGCAGGCTGCTCCGGGTAACGTTCCGAATATCGGCGCCTTCCACCCGGATCGCACCGGAATCCACATCGTAAAACCGCATGAGCAGATTGATCACGGTAGTTTTGCCGCAGCCGGTGGGGCCTACCAGCGCCACCCGCTGCCCGGGCTTTACCTCTAAATTGAAACGCTCGATGAGCCGCTGGCCCTTCTGATAGGCAAAGAAAACATCCTCAATGGAAACCCTGCCCTCTACGTTTTGGAGCTCCAGGGCGTTCGGCGCGTCCGGGATCTGAGGCTCCTCCTCCATGAGCTCAAACACTCTGCCCGCGCAGGCCAGGGCGTTTTGCAGTTCTGTCACCACGCCGGAGATCTCGTTAAAGGGCTTAGTATACTGGTTTGCATAGCTTAAAAAGCAGGAAAGCTGGCCCACGGTAAGGCCGCCGCCCACCACAGACAGCGCTCCTACCACACCCACCCCCGTATACACCAGGGAATTGACAAAGCGGGTAGAGGGGTTGGTAATGGAGGAAAAGAAGATGGCCCGAAGAGAGCATTTGCGCAGCCGCTCGTTGACCTCGTCAAACTGCTCCAGCGCCTTCTCCTCTCTGCCGAAGGCCTGCACCACCTTCTGCTCGCCCACCATTTCCTCCACAAAGCCCGTCTGCTCCCCCCGCACCTGAGACTGCAGGCGGAACATATCATAGGTGCGCTTGGCGATAAAGGCCGCCACCAGCAGAGAAACCGGGGTGACCAGCACCACCACCAGGGAGATCCCCACATTCACCGAAAACATGAAGAACAGCGTGCCGAGGATCGTCAGCACTCCGGTAAACAGCTGGGTAAAGCCCATGAGAAGCCCATCGGCAAACTGGTCCACATCGGCGATCATCCGGCTGACCACTTCTCCTGCCGGGTGGGAATCCTGATAGCGCAGGGGCAGCCTTTGCAGCCTGCGGAAGGCGTCCTCCCGGATATCCCGCACCACCCGGTAGGCCACATGGTTATTGCTCACGTTCATCGTCCACTGGCACAGAGCCGCCACCCCAATGGCGATCCCGATTTTCACGAGGATCCGAAAGATCCCGGGGAAATCCACCTGCCCGGGGCCGAGGATCAGATCCACCGCGTTGCCGGTGAGGATGGGGATATAGAGGGACGCCGCCACGGAAACTGCCGCCAGCAAAACAGACAGCACCATGAAAAACCAATAGCGGCGAATATAGGAAAGCACCTTTTTCAACGTGCCTTTTTTTGCTTTGTTTTCTTTCTTTTGCATGGTATCACCTTTTCCCGGGAAATTTTTTCTGTCGTCAGCCCTCTTCCTTTCGGAATTGAGATTCGTAAATTTCCCGATAGACCTGACAGCTTTTCAAAAGCTCCTCATGGGCGCCAACGCCCACCGCCTCGCCGTCGTCCAGCACCACGATCACATCGGCCTGCCGCACGGAAGCCGCCCGCTGGGAAACCAGCAGCACCGTGGGACTGTCCGGCATATTGGCGATGGCGGTGCGCAGCTTTAAGTCAGTGGCATAGTCCAAAGCACTGGCACTGTCGTCCAAAATCAGAAAATCGGGCTTTCGCACCAGGGCTCTGGCAATGGTGAGCCTTTGCCGCTGGCCGCCGGAGAAATTCCTTCCGCCCTGGGCCACCGGCTCTTCCAGGCCCTGCTTCTTCTGCTCCACAAATTCCTTGGCCTGGGCGGTTTCCAGCGCCTGCCACAGCTCTGCGTCCGTTGCGTTTTCCTTTCCCCACAGCAGGTTTTCCCGAATGGTGCCGGAGAAAAGCACGGCTCTTTGCGGCACTACGCCTACCCGGCTTCTCAGGGCTTCCGGATCCCAATCCTTCACATCTACCCCGCTTACCAGCACCCTGCCGGAGGTACAGTCGTAAAACCGGGGAATCAAATTGACAAGGCTGGTCTTTCCGCTGCCGGTGCCGCCGATGATGCCGATCACCTGGCCGGGCTCCGCGGAAAAGCTGATATGGGAAAGGGACTCCGCCCCCGCGCCCCGGTAGGTAAGGCTCACATCCTCAAAGGCAAGGGCCCCGGGCCGCTTGCCCGTTTCTCCTTCCTTTGGGGCCTCCATCCCCACGGGCAGCTCCAGCACCGCCTCCACCCTGCCCGCACAGGCCAGGGCCTTGGCAATATTGATAATGAGGTTCGCAAGCTTGATGAGCTCTACCAGGATCTGGGCCATGTAATTGACCAGAGCCACCACCTGGCCCTGGGTAACGGCCCCAGTATCCGCCCGCAGGCCCCCTACCCAGATCACGGCCATGGTGGCCAGGTTTATGAGAATATATGTCAGGGGGTTCATCAGGGCGGAGACCTTCCCCACAAAGGTCTGCATGCGGGTGAGGCTCTCGTTTTCTTCGTCAAACCGCCGGATCTCCGCTTCTTCCTTTCCAAAAGCCCGGATCACCCGAACACCGGTCAGGTTTTCCCTGGCCACCCCCAGCACCCGGTCCAGCCCTGCCTGCACCCGCTTATACCGGGGCATGGTCCAGAGCATGATCCAAAATACCACCAGAAACAAAAGGGGGATCACCACCGCGAACACCAGAGCCGCCATGGAGTCGATGGTAAAGGCCATGAGCATGGCGCCGAACACCACAAAGGGGGAGCGCAGCAGCAGGCGCAGGGTAAGGTTCACGCCGTTCTGCACCTGATTGATATCGCTTGTCATACGAGTGATCAGCGTGGCGGCGCCTGCCCGGTCCAGCTCGGAATAGCTCAGCTTTTGAATATGGGAAAACAGCGCGTGGCGCACCCGGGAGGAAAAGCCCACCGCGGCCTTTGCGGCAAAATACTGGGCTACCAGCGTACAGCAAAGCCCGGTAACGCCCAGGGCCACCATCAGAAGGCACATGCGGATGATATAAGGCCTGTCTCCGTTTTTGATGCCGGTGTCGATCACCGCCGCCATCACCAGAGGCACCAGCAGCTCAAAGGAAGCCTCCAGCAGCTTAAAGGCAGGGGCGACCACGCATTCCTTCCGGAAGCCCTTCATATAGCAAAGCAGTTTTTTCACACAGATCTTCCTCGCTTTTTTGATCCTTTTTTCCATCCCTTATTGTAGCAATATTTTCCTCCCGCCGCAACTGTTTCCCGTGGCGTTTTCCGCACTTTCCCCCGATAAAAAAAGAGCGCAGCTGGGGCTGTTGCTCTCTTTTATTCTTTCCCGCCGCCTGGTCGTTAGTCATGAGTGGTGAGTTATTTAGAAAGGGCAAGGCCCCCATCTGTCATCCTGAGGAAAAAAGGCGCTTTGCGCCTTCTTGACGAAGGATCTCGGTCTTAAGCCCCAAGGAAAAGGATCTCGGTTAGCAGTAACCGGCGCATAAAGGAAATTTATACTCGCTGGCTGGGATATAGCCGAGATTCTTCGCCACCTTCGGTGACTCAGAATGACAATGAGAGGAAAAGGCTGGCTTGACTTCCGGTCGGGCCGCATGCTTACAAATGCTGTCCCTATCTTCACGAGTGGCTGCAGCGCCTCGCCGCTAAATTATTGTTTAGTGAACTAGTTGTTAGTTATAAGTAGTTAGTTGTTAGAGAAGGGCGTGCCCACCGCCGGTCATCCTTCGTCACTCCGTTCCTCAGGATGACCGGTTGGAGCCCTTGTTCTTCTCTAACGACTAACATCTAATGACTAACAACTAGCACGCTAAATTCCAATTTAGCGCACTGACTACCCCACTGTCATCCTGAGGAAAAAAGGCGCTTCGCGCCTTCTTGACGAAGGATCTCGCCCTTTCTTTCCGAGAAGAAGGCCAAAGGACGAGATTCTTCACCGCCTGCGGCGGTTCAGAATGACAAGAGAGGAGTCAGGATGACAGGAAGGAAGGCTCAGGATGACAAATAGAGGCCTCCGCCCTTCCATACTAATTGCTAATTACTAATTGCTAATTACTAATTTTCCTTTTCCAGCCTGGCAAAATTGGCAAACAGCTTTTTGGTGCCCACCTTTTCAAAGGCGATCTCCAGCAGGGTATCGTTGGCCATGGGGGTGGCGGTAAGAATCAGCCCCACGCCGAAGGTTTTGTGCTTCACGCTGTCTCCGGCCTGATAAGTCCCCGTGGGGGCGGGCTTTACACGATCCGGCTTGTAGCCTCCCACGGCTGCGCTTTCCGCCTGGCCTTTCTGAGAAGCGCTTTCCCGGAAGCCGCCGAAGGTAGGCAGAGCTTGGGAAAAACGGAACCCATATTCCCGGGAGCGGGTGCGCTCTAAAAGCTCCTCCGGAATTTCCTCCGCAAACCGGGAGATCCTGTTTCGGTTGGTGGAACCGAACACCATGCGGGAATCCGCGTTGTAAAGATACAGCTCCTCCCTGGCCCGGGTGATGGCCACGTAGGCAAGCCTGCGCTCCTCCTCCACCTGGGAAGGGTCATAGATCACCGCGCTGCCGGGGAACACCCCTTCCTCCCAGCCGGGGAGGAACACCACGGGAAATTCCAGGCCCTTGGCGGAGTGCATGGTCATCAGCACCACGGAATCCGCGCCGCTGTCGTAATTATCGATATCGGTAAAGAGGGAAACCTCCTCCAAAAAACCGGAGAGGCTGGCCTCTTCTCCCGCTTCCTCCTCATACCGGCGGAGCATGGAGGACAGCTCCTGTACGTTTTCCGCCCGTTCCTCCGCTTTCTCCGGCTCGTCGGTACGCAGGAATTCCAGGTACCCGGTGGCCTCCAGCAGTTCATTGTACAGCTCGCTGGGGGGCAGCTCTTCCTCCTGGTTTTTCTCGATAAAGCCCCGCATCATGGCGGAAAATTCACTGAGCTTTTTGGCCGCCCTGGAAATGGCGGGATATTCCTCCGCCTTGGAAATGACCTCAAACAGGCTTTCCCCCACCTGCTGGCCGATCTGCACGGCGGTATCCACGGTTTTCTCCCCGATGCCCCGGCGGGGCACATTGATAATCCTGCGCAGCCGTATTTCATCCCCGGGGTTATTGACCACGCTGAGATAAGAGATCATATCCCGCACTTCTTTCCGGTCAAAAAACCGGGTGCCGCCGATGATCCTGTGGGGGATCCCCTGCTTTGCGAACATTCTTTCAAAGGTGACGGACTGAGAGTTCATGCGGTACAGCACGGCATAGTCGGAAAAGCTTCTGCCCTGGGCCACACCCTCCAGAATGACCCGGGCCACCCGGTCCGCCTCGTCGATCTCGTTTTCCGCCGTGTGGAAGGAAAGAAGCTTTCCCGCCCCCGCCGCCGTCCACAGGGTTTTGCCTTTTCGCTCGGTATTGTGGGAGATCACGGCGTTGGCGGCGTCCAGAATGTTCTGAGTGGAGCGGTAGTTCTGCTCCAGCCGCACCACCTTGGCGCCGGGAAAATCCTGCTCGAAATTCATGATGTTTTCAATGGTGGCGCCCCGGAACTTGTAAATGCTCTGGTCGTCGTCGCCCACCACACAGAGGTTCCTGCTTTTCTGCGCCAGCAGGTTTACAAACTCGTACTGGGCGTGGTTCGTGTCCTGATATTCGTCCACCATAAGATACCGAAAACGGTCCTGATAATATTCCAGCACATCGGGGCATTTTTGGAACAGCTTTACGGTGTTCACAATCAGGTCGTCAAAGTCCATGGCGTCGGAATCCTCCATGCGCCGCTGGTAGACCTCATAGGCCCTGGCCACCTGCTTTAAGCGGAAATCGCTGCCCGCGGTCTCCTCGTATTCCCGGGGAGAGATCAGGCTGTCCTTTGCCCGGGAAATTTCGCTTAAGATGGCCTTGTGGGACAGAGCCTTTTCCGCAATGCCCAGATCCGCCATGACCGCTTTCATCAGGCGGCGGCTGTCATCGGTATCATAGATGGTAAAATGAGAGGAAAAGCCCAGCCTTTCTCCGTCCCGGCGCAGAATTCTGGCACAGCCGGAATGGAAGGTGGAGGCCCACACATCGTTCCCCTCTTCCCCCAGCATGGCGCAGAGACGCTCCTTCAGCTCCCCAGCCGCCTTATTGGTAAAGGTGATGACCATGATCTTCCAGGGCGGGCAGGCGGAAACGGAAAGCCTTGCCCGGGTAAGCCCGGAAAGCTCCCCCTTTCCCGCTATGTAATCCGCGCAGGCAGCCGCGTCCTCCTCTGTCAGCTCCGGCTGGACAAAGGTGCTTTCATAGGCCTTTCCGTAACGGATAAGATTCATGATACGGTTTATCAGCACAGTGGTCTTGCCGCTGCCCGCTCCCGCCAGCACCAGCACCGGCCCCTCGGAAGTAAACACCGCCTCCTGCTGACGGTCATTCATCCGGGAAAAATCCTTTTCCATCACCTGTTTTCTCAGCTTTATCAGTTCGTCCTTGGAAAATCCCATAGATGCGGTTCCTTTCTGGTTCTATCCTGTCCCGTTGCCGGTATTTGATCTCTGAAAACTACTATTCAGTATACCATATCCGCCCCGTCATTTCTACCCACTATTTTCTTCGCAGGATTGACATTATATTTCTTCTGTGTCATACAGATACCTCCGGCGATAGCCTGGAAAGCCGGGAAAAGATCATGAACCGGCTGCTCTGGTACACGGGGCTTTCCAAAGAGGATCAGGAAAGGGTGGATGAGCGCGCCCACCTGTTTTTCGCCGCTTGGGAAAATTAAAGCCCGCAAAGCTTTTTTGAAATTTACTGCAAAGCGCCAAAAGACGGAGCCAAAAAGGCTCCGTCTTTTCTTACTTGATTTTCCGTTTTCCGCTCGCTCCCGCGATGAAGAAGGGCGGTGTTTTTCGCCAGAAAAACCGATCACTTCGTGATCGAGAGCTTCTTCCAAAGCAAAATTCGGAACGAATTTTGCTTTTTCTCTTTCCTTTTTCTGCTCGCTTCCGCGATGAAGAAGCCTGGTGCTTTTGCGAAGCAAAAGAGAACCGCTTCGCGGTTCAAGGCTTCTTCCAAAGCAAAACCCGTTCCGGGTTTTGCGTTTTACATATCCCGGAACCGCTTTACCCTGCGCAGCTGCTTCTGCTTCCGGCGGTAGAGCAGGATCAGGATGATATACACGATGATCAGCGCCACGATCACCGCCATGATCACCAGAAACCAGGGGGCGCTGAGCACTGCCTGGCCCTGCTCCCATACGTGGAGCGCTTCGCTTCTGTCCACCGATTCCGCCGCCACCAGGGGCACCGTGGCGATCACCTCGCCGGCGTAGCTCAGGGAGGCGGTGCCGATCTGCTCTCCCTTGCGAACAGGGGCCTCCACGCTTTCCGGGATGTCCGGCGTGATCAAAATACTGGTGGAATTCACTTCCTTAGGCAGCATGACTGAGGCGTTTTCGCCCGCTGTCAGCAGCAGCTCGTCCTTTTTCCAGGCGTATTTCAAATTGACCGAGCTCATCACATCTCCCTGCACCGCCACCGTCTTTTTTTCCAGGCTGGTCAGGGACCAGCGGAACAGGGTGGCACAGTCCAGCATTTCCCCGTGTATCTCGCAGAACGCGCCGTCCTCATAATACATGGGACTGCCCATGGCAATGGCGATATAGGTATAGCCATCGGCCGTGGCGGAGGCGGCAATGCAGTAGCCCGCTTCGTCCAGAGAGCCGGTTTTGATCCCGGTGGCATACCGGTAGTAATAGGACATGCCGGTTTCATCCGCGTAATTGGTCAGCATTTTGTTGGTGGTGTTGGCGGTGCGCACCTCGTCTGAGCCGATAGGCTTATAATTATAGGCCGAGGTGCCTGTGATCTCCGTAAAATTCGGCAGGGCCATGGCGTATTTCGTGATGATCGCCATCTCCCGGGCGGTGGTGTAATGGTTGGGGTTGTGAAGGCCGTGGGCGTTGGTGAAATGGGTGTTTTCGCAGCCCAGCTCCTTGGCCTTTTCGTTCATCAGGTGCACAAAATAGCTTTTTCCGGTGTAATCCGTGGGGTCAAAGGTGCTCTCCCACTCATCGCCATCCTCTTCCCCCTCATCACCTTCTTCTCCTTCCGGCACGGGGGAAGGGGATGGCGTGGGGTTCGCTGCCGCAGCGCTTTCCAGGGCGGCCTGCTCCTCAGGGTACAGGGAATCCACATATTTTGCCAGGGTCAGGGCGGCGTTGTTTCCGCTGGGAACCATCATCAGATACAGCATATCCTTGCCGTTAAAGGTTTCCCCCGGGTACATATCCGCCACGGAGCTGCCCGTATTCATCAGCTCCTCATCCACGCTTTCCGGCATGGTGATCTGCGCGTTTTCGATATCCGGAATATTTTCATAGGCCACGATATAGCTCATGATCTTCGTCATGGAGGCCATGGGCAGCCTTTCATCGGCATTCATGGCGTAGGCCACCGTATCCGTATCCAGGTTCAGCAAAAACAGGGATTTACAGTGGGGCTCCGTGTTGCCGTCTCCCACATCCCAATTAAAAGGAAAGCCCTCGGCACAAGCCGGAGCCGCCCACAGGGAAGCCAACAGGAACATTGAGAGCAGCGCCGCTGCCAAACGTTTATATTTTTTCATGAAACCACCTGTACGTTTCTTTCTTTTTATAGTATACTGGACACAGTAAGTTTTGCCCTTACGCCCTTTTTCCAGTATCCGGCATCCAGTATCTAGATTATACACGGTTCCATGGCAAAAGAAAAGCTTGATTTTCTAGAATTTGTACCGATAGGATTTGTGCCGGGATTTTCGAGCATAATTTTGCCGGTAACAAGGCGCGAAACCGCAGGCGATCTCGCGATCGGCAAGGTTTTGCAACGCAGGTAGCGGCAAAATTTGCCGAAAAGGCCGGTGCAGTTTCCTATCGGTGCAAATTCTTAATATTTTTGAAAGCCGGTGAATTTCTTGAAGCTCTTTCACACCTCAGACTGGCACCTGGGCAGAATGCTGTACGGCAGAAGTCTGCTTCCGGATCAAAGCTGGTTTTTGGAAAAGGTGTTTCTCTCCGCGGTAGAGCGGGAAAAGCCCGCCTGCGTTTTGCTGGCGGGAGATATTTACGACCGGCAGATCGCTCCGCCGGAGGCCATTCGCCTGTTTGATTCCGTGCTTTCCCGGCTCGTTGAGCTTTCCTGTAAGGTCTGCGTCATTTCCGGGAACCACGACGGCGCCGACCGGATCGCGCTTTTGAAAACCGCTTTGCGGGGCAGCGGCGTGTACTTTTCCACCGCCCTTTCCGACGCCTTTTCTCCTGTTCTGCTGGAAGAAAACGGGGAAAAGGTCCAGATCTTCCTTCTCCCCTACTTTAACAGCGCCCAGGGCCGGGAATTCTTAGGAGACGATTCCCTGCGGGGCGAAGCCGCCTGTATGAAGCTTCTGATCGAAAAAATGCTCCCCCTCTTTGAGCCGGGAGCCGCCCATATTCTCGTTTCCCACTGCTTTGCCGCCGGGGCCATGCCCTCCGATTCGGAAAGCAGCCTGTTCGTAGGCGGCGCGGGAGAGATCCCGCCGGAGCTGTTTTCTCCCTTCGACTATGTGGCCCTGGGCCACCTCCACGGCCCCCAGCGGGCGGGAGAAAAGGGAAGATATTCCGGCTCTCCCCTGAAATACTCTGTGGACGAAGAGCACCAGAGAAAAAGCTTCTGCCGCATTGAGTGGAACGGGGCCTCCCTCACCGTGGAAGAAACGCCCGTTACGCCCCTGAGGGACGTGCGCCGGATCTCCGGCCTGTTTCAGGAGCTTTTGGAGCAGGGAAAACAGCAGCCCTGTGAAGACTATGTGGAGCTGGTGCTGGAGGATAAATCGCCCGTATTCTTAGCCCGGGACAAGCTGCGGCCCTATTACCCCAACCTGCTTTCCCTCTCCAACCCATGGGCCATCGCCGGGGCGGCGGGCCAGCGGGCGGCCCGGCTGAGGGGCCAGGATGACCAAACCATTTTTTCTTCCTTTTTGCAGGACGTCTGCGGGACCCCCGCCGAGCCGGAGGATCTTCTGCTGCTTCAGGAGCTTTTAGAGGAGACCGAAGCGGCCCGATAAAAAGGGAATTCCATTCAGGAAAAGAAGGGAGGCGGCGGCTGTGAAGCCACTGCGTCTGCTGCTTCAGGCCTTTGGGCCGTATGCGGAAAAAACAGAGCTGGATTTTACCGCCTTTGAGGAAACAGGCCTGTTTCTCATTTCCGGCCCCACCGGCGGGGGGAAAACCGCCTTGCTGGACGCCATGAGCTTTGCCCTGTACGGGCACTCCACCGGCGGCCGGCGCACCTTTGATTCCATGCGCTGCATGGCGGCGGAGGGCGACGCCCCCACCATTGCCGAATACGATTTTTCTCTGGGAGAGAAAACCTACCGTTTCCGGCGCACCCGGTATCTTCATATCAACCGAAACACAAAAGAGCCGGAATTTCGGGATTCTCACGAATGCTTTCTTCTGGAAAACGGGGAATTCCGGCTGCTGGAAAGCAAAAGCGAAACAGCGGTGCGGGGTGTGGCCGAAGAGCTGCTCCATTTGACCTCAGAGCAGTTTTCCCAGGTCATCGTGCTGCCCCAGGGCGATTTCCTGCGGCTGCTCCGGGCCAATTCCAAGGAAAAGGGAGACATGCTGCGCACCCTGTTTTCCGCCGGGCGCTGGAAAACGCTGACAGATTCCCTGCTGCGGCGGACAAAGGCCATGGAAGAACAGCTTCGGGAGCTGGAAGCGAAAAAAAGCTCTCTGCTGCAAAAGGAAGGCCTGGAAACCACGGAAGCGCTGGAGCACAGCATCGCGGAGGCCGAAAAGCGGGAAACCGCTCTGCGCTGTGCCAGCGAAGCCCTGACAAAGCAGTGGCAGGAAGCGGAAGGCCTGCTTCGGGCAGCGGAGGACTGGCAGCGGCTGAACACCGCGCTCAGTGAGGCAAATCAAAGCTTTGAAGCCGCCAAAGAACGGCACGCTCTTTCCGAGCAGAAAACGGAGACCGCGAAGCAGCAGCGGAAGCAGGCCGAAAAGCTGCGGGAGGAGGCGGTGACACAGGCCCGGGAAACCGCCCGCCTGGCGGAGCGCCGGGAAGAGCTGCGCCGCGCCCAGACCCTGCAAACACAGAGGCAGACCACTCAAAAAGAACTGCAAGCGCTGCAGGAATGCCTGTCCCAATGGAACACCCGGGAAGAAGAGCTTGCCGGGCGCCTGGAAAAGGGCAGGCTTTTCGTGCAGCAGTGCCAGAATGCCGCGGGGCTCCTGCCCCGGCTGCTGGAGCGCCGCGCCGCCCTGGAAAAGGCGCAGGAAGCTTACCGGGAGCTGACAGGGCGCAAAGCGCTTTTGCAAAAGGCGGAAGACGCGCTTACCTCCCAGATCCAGGAGGCGGAAAAACAAAAGGTCCTCAGTGAGGCATTGACCCGACAGCTGGAACATCAGGAAGCCCTGGTACGCCGCAGCGCTGCCCTGGGGCTTTCCCAGACCCTTCGCGCGGGAGAGCCCTGCCCCGTCTGCGGCAGCCGGGAGCACCCCGCCCCGGCCCACGGCGCGCAGCCTGTCCTTCGGGAAGAAGAGCTTCAGGATCTTCGGGCCGGAGAACAGGAGGCCCGGCAAAAGATGCTGCAGGCCCTGGCCCAACAGCAAACGCGGAGCGCGGAGCGGGAAAAAGCCCTGCAAAGCCTGGAAGAGCAGAAAGAGCTTTGCGCCGCCCTGCCTCTTTCTCCGGAGCAGACGGAGCAGGAAGCCGCCGCGGTCAAGGAAAAGCTTGAAGCGGCCCAAAAGGACGCCGCCCGCCTGGAAAAGGCCCAGGCCCGTCTGGAAGAGCTGACAAAAGAAAAGGAGCTGCTCACCGCGCAAAAGGCCGAAAAGCGGGAGGAGGCCTCCGCCCTGGAGGCACAGGAAAAGGAGCTGACACGCCAGACGAAAGAGCTGGAGCAGTCCCTTGCCGGGCTGACCTCCGCCGCGCTGGAAGAGGCCCTTGCCCAGAAGGAAGCCCACTATAAAAAATTAGAGGCCGACGCCGCCGGTCTGCTCCGGCAGGCCGAAGAGCTGGAGGGAGAACGGCAAAAAGCGGAAACCACCTTGGCTCTGGCCCGTACCGCCCTGGAAAAGGCGAAACAGGAAGCAGAGGCTTTCGGGAAGCCCTGGGAAACCGAACCGGAGCCAGTGGCACTGAAGGAACGGGAAGCCGCCCTCCGGGAGGAACGCCTGCGGTGCTCGGAAGAGCTGGGAAGCGCCGTTCAGCATGCGGCCTCCCTCCGCTCCACGCTGCAAACCATTGGGGAGCTGGAGGAAAGCTCTCAGGGGCTGGAGAAGGAATACAGCCGCACAGCCCGGCTTGCAAAGGCCCTTTCCGGCAGCAACCCCCAAAAGCTGCCGATCTTACAATATGTGCTCAGCATCATGCTGGAAGAGGTGCTGGCCAGCGCCAACCGCTTTTTCTCCGCTTTGAGCCGGGGGCGGTACGCCCTTCGGCTGATGGAGGGGCCAAAAGGCGGAAATTCCCTGAGCGGGCTGGACCTGGAGGTGCTGGACGGCTCCTCCATGCTGCCCCGCTCTATCGAGACCCTGTCCGGCGGCGAACAGTTTTTGGCCTCCCTCTCCCTGGCCTTCGGCCTGTCTGAGGTGGTGCAGAACCATTCCGGCGCGGTAAGGCTCGATTCGCTGTTCATCGACGAGGGCTTCGGCTCCCTGGACGGAGAGACCCTGGACACCGCCATGAAGGCCCTGGAAATGCTCCAGGGCGGCGGACGGCTGATCGGCATCATCTCCCACGTTTCCGAGCTGAAAAACCGGATCCCCTGCTGCATCCAGGTGACAAGAGATCTTTCCGGCGCCTCCCATGCGGCGGTCAGGTATTAGATGCTGGATGCTGGATTCTAGATGCTGGACGGTGGTGACGCCTTCGGCGTAATGAAGGAAGGGCGTTTCATTAATGAGGAATGAGCAGTGAGCAATAGAAGATGCTAAATTATGGTTTAGTACACTATTAAGAAGAGCGTTAAGGCTCCACTTGCTTGCAAGGGGAGCTGTCACGGCAAAGCCGTGACTGAGGGGATCGGAGGCTAGCGATTCTATACCGCTTTCTGCGTGTGACTATCCCTTCCGTCATGCTATCGCATGCACCGCAGACTGCGAAGCAGTCTGTTTCCCTTCTGTAAACAAGGGGAGTCTAAGGGCACCGCTAAATTCCAATTTATCACACTAACCACCTCCACCCACTGTCATCCTGAGGAAAAAAGGCGCTTCGCGCCTTCTTGACGAAGGATCTCGGCTAGCAGTAACCAACACATTAAGAAAAATTTGGTCTCGCCTGTCGGCTCGGGTACTGTGCCCCAGTGGGGGGAAGCTGTCCGGTGGACAGTGTTCTGACCCGACCGAGCTGAAAGCGAGACCACGCCCAGCACCGTTCTCGTTTGTCA
>JAETPP010000332.1 GCA_021771115.1 Bacillota bacterium
AACGTGCTGCGGTTGATGCCCGCCCTTTGGCAAAGCTCGGTTACGGCAATGCGTTGAATGGGTTTTTCCTCCAGCAGGCTGGTAAAGGCCTGCCGGATGAGCGCCTTTGTCAGCCGGGTGCGCCGGTCGTTTTCCAGTTCCTTCAAAATCGGTTCCCCCTTCCGGCAGAACAAGGCCCTGCCGGATCCTTTGCTTTCATTATACTATGGAAAAGGAAAAAGCGCAATGCGCCATTTGCCCCCTTGTACCAGCAGAGGGGGAGTGCTATACTGAGCTTGCAGTTCAAATTTTGTGGAAAGGCGGCCGCTGCAATGGTCAAAGAAGAAAAGAGGATATACAAAGGCATTGTGTTCTGCCCTGGGGACCCAGAGCTGGTGGCGATTAAGCGTAAGACCCATAATTTAGACGTGGATTACAACCAAACCCATGAGGATGAGTTTGAGAAACGGGACGCAATCCTTCAGGAAATCCTGGGCGAAATGGGAGAGGGCGTGCGGATTCAGGGGCCTATCGCTTTTCACTACGGAAAGCACACCAAAATCGGCAAAAACTTTTTTGGAAATTTCAATCTCACCATCCAGGATGATGGGGAGGTGACCATTGGGGATAACTGCAATTTCGGCCCCAACGTCACCATTGTCACCCCCGTGCATCCCATGGTTCCAGAGGAGCGCAATGCCCTTTTGGGCCCCGATGGGAAGCCCAAGCGCCTGTGCTGGGCCAAACCCGTCCACATTGGAGACAATGTGTGTCTGGGAGCCAACGTGGTGGTGTGCCCCGGTGTCACCATTGGGGACGGCTGCGTCATCGGCGCGGGGGCTGTGGTCACCCGGGATATCCCGCCCCGTACCTTTGCCGCGGGAAATCCCTGCCGGGTCATCCGGGAGATCACAGAGGCGGACAGCATGCGGCATAAGCCGGAAATCCTGGCGGACTTCGCTGTCCCGGAGAGCTTTGAAGGCCTGTTCTGACCCCCTCGTCCGCCCGCAAAAAGGCGTGAAAAAAGGGTTAGGGGCCGCCCATGGGAGGAGGCGGCCCCTGAAGAGGAAGTAAGGAGTTAAAATGAGGATGTAATGAAAAAGATTTTGTCCTGTGGCCTTTTCTTGACCACGGTTATAGGATAGCAAGGAAATGTGAAAGTTTTTTGAAGATTCGCGGAAAATTCCCTAAACATCCGGTTACAAGGCTCTGCTTTCCCTGGGAGGAAAGCCCATTTCCCGCTCTTGACAAGCTCCCGGAAATCATGGTACACTATCAAGC
>JAETPP010000333.1 GCA_021771115.1 Bacillota bacterium
ATTCTTGCCAGCCGGACAGACTGCAAGGAATGTAAGCCTGTCTATGAGAAGTACCAGAAGATATTTTTTAAGAAAACAAAGGAGAAATTCAAACAGGAACACCCGGAGGTTGCCCGATATGAGAAAGCCGCTGCCTACCTTGCCAAGCACCCGGACGATAAGGACAGCACTCAAAAGGAACTGCAACAGGAGCAGGAAACACTTCTGGAAGAAATCGCAGAGATGAAAGTACCGCTGACCGAGGTACAAGAGGATTTGAAGAAGCTGCGGGACATCCGCTACTGGGTACGGAAAGCCACACCCGGCACAGAGGAAAGCAAAGAGCCGCCCAAGAAGCAGCCCATCAAGGAAGTCTTGCAGGATAAGGCAGATGAGAAAAAAGCACAAAGAACCGCCCCAGCACAGACGAAACACAGACAACAGGATATGGAACTTTAACAGGCACTTGCCATTTTCAATCAGAGAATGTCAGGTGCTTTTCTTTTTTTCAAGGAGGGATAGATTTGAATGTATTTGAAGCTGTGAAGCAGTCCGTCACAACAAGACAGGCTGCGGAGCATTATGGAATCCATGTAGGTCGGAACGGGATGGCTTGCTGTCCGTTCCATAACGATAAAACCCCAAGCATGAAGCTGGATCAGCGTTACCACTGCTTCGGCTGCGGTGCGGATGGGGATGTGATTGATTTTGCCGCCGCCCTGTATGGGCTGGGAAAGAAAGAAGCCGCCATACAACTGGCACAGGACTTCGGGCTTTCCTATGAGGACTGGAAACCGCCGGGAAAGGCAAAAAAGCCCAAGCCCCGGCAGAAATCCCCTGAGGAACAGTTTCAGGAAGTAAAGAACCGCTGCTTTTGTATTCTTGCCGATTATCTCCACCTGCTCCGGGCATGGAGAACGGACTACGCCCCGCACTCCCCGGAGGAAGCCTTTCATCCCCGGTTTGTGGAACCTTACAGAAGCAAGACCAAGTGGAATATCTGCTGGATGTGATGCTGTTCGGGGAGACAGAGGAAAAAGCGGCTTTGATTACGGACTACGGAAAGGATGTGATACAGATTGAACAGCGAATGGCAGAGCTTGCAGCCGCAGACGCAGCAAGAACTAAAAAACACCATGAACGCCATGCAGCCGCCCCAGAGCGTTGAGGAAATCAAGGCGGGACTGGAAACTACCGAGAAAGGCGGTGTCCGTCAGAGCATACGGAACTGCCTGACCGTATTCCAGCGTGACCCGCTGCTTTCCGGGGCTATCGCATAC
>JAETPP010000334.1 GCA_021771115.1 Bacillota bacterium
ATGCCGCCACGATGCCCTGGGAGCGGACCGACCTGGCCGAGTATCTGGAAGGGATACTGAATTAGGTGCGGGAATGCCTTTGCTTTGGCATTGGCGGAAAGAAATTCGCCAAGAAGGCTTTGGAAAAGCTGGAGGGCAGGGAAAATATGACAGTTTCCTTCATGTGCCAATGCAGGTCGGCCAGGCAAATAAAAGGAAAATTGATTCGCGTATCGTAAAGTTTTCATGAAGATTTTATAAAGGCACTTGTAAAAAAGATACAATTCCGATACAATAAGAGAATCAGCATAGAGAGGCAATCCCTTTTTGGCTTTTTCCGGGAACGTGTAGCGTTTTCGGCTGGAAAAGAGAAAGGGACTATGATGAAAAAACGAAATATTCTGACATTTTTATGGATTGCGGCAGCCTGTATCCTGTGCTGCGGCTGTGGGAAAAAGAGCGGAACCATCCTCATCGGGACCGGGGATAACGGCGTTTCCCGGGCGGAGGAAAGCCAGGGGGAACAGGCTTCCGGTGCGGAATCTGCGGCCGGTGAGGGCGCAGGGACAGCCGAGGAAGGGAATGCTGCGGCGGCAGAGGAGAAGGCGGCAGAAGAAACGGTAATTCGTGTTTATGTCTGCGGCGCAGTGGTAAATCCCGGGGTAGTGGAGATTGCCGCGGGAAGCCGGGCGGAGGATGCGCTCCTTGCGGCAGGAGGCTTTACGGTGGAAGCGGCCAGAGAGGCAGTGAATCTGGCGGACTGGGTCAACGACGGGCAGAAGCTGTATTTTCCTGCCGAGGGAGAAGAATTTGCGGCGGACACGGACACCGGAGGGGTGTCTTCCGGCGGAGAAGCGGCCTCCGGGCTTGTGAATATCAACACTGCCGATGCGGCAGCGCTCTGTACACTGTCCGGTGTGGGAGAGAGCCGGGCGGCGGATATCATAGCTTACAGGGAAGCCAACGGCGGCTTTGACAGCTGCGAGGACATTATGAAAGTGCCCGGAATCAAGAATGCAATGTATGAGAAAATAAAAGATAAGATTACTGTGAAGTAGGGGAAGTCCACTGCGGCCGGCGTTTCGGCTGACAGGAATCATGGAGGTTGCTATGGCTGGGAAGAGAGCTTTGGTGGTAGACGATGAGAAATTGATTGTGAAGGGAATCCGCTTCAGCCTGGAACAGGATGATATGAAGGTGGACTGTGCCTATGACGGGGAGGAAGCCCTGGAATATGCCCGCGCCAATCAATATGATATCATTCTTCTGGATGTGAT
>JAETPP010000335.1 GCA_021771115.1 Bacillota bacterium
CGTACTTCCGGTAGTGATGGATGAGAAAGGGCAACGCGATCAAAGCGGCGGCAAAGGGAAACACCAGCACCGCCTGCCACACCACCCGCAGGTAGGATTCCATACATTTATTTCTCCTTATTCAAAATGGGGGCCGCCGTTTGCGGCCCAAAGCTGCCGGGCGGGCTCACCCGGCTGTATAAATAGGCCCCGCCCCGCTTTCCCACCTGCCGGATGGCCCCCCAGGCCCGCAGGGCCCGGATTGCGAAGGATGCCTTTTTTGAGGAGAGCCCCACAGCCTTTCCCAGCTCTTTTGCGGTAAAACAAAGGGGCAGCTCGGGCGGCAGAAGCCTGGAACAGTCCTCCGGGCCCCGAACCCACACCTCGTCCAACAGGGCCAAGGGGATACGGTCGAACCGGGTGGAGCCCCGCTTCCCGCCATTGCCCCAGCCGTTTAAGAGACGGTATTCCTCCACCTCCAGAAGCAGCACGCAAACCTGAAGGCCGGGCTGGAAAAGAAGCTCTCCCAAGGAGGAAAGCTCAAACAAAGCCTGCCCCGCTGCAGGCTTGGCAGGGCTCTTCCGGCGGGGGGTGGGCTCTCCCCCTTCGGATATCCAAATCAGCCATTTTATCGCGGGGACGGGATAGACCACCGTGACCGGGGCCTGTTCCAAAAAGGCTTTTAATTTCGGGCGCAGCTTATAAAAAGAGCGGGTTTGTATCTCAACAATGCCGCTTTCCGTAAGGGCATCAGCCACATAAGGCCCCACCCGCACCTCACACTTGCTGGGGTCGGGCTGAAAATAGGCCTTGAGCACGCGGTGCAGCGTCTTCTCCCCCAAGGTGCCAATTCCCTGCGGCAAGGGTTTCTGTGCCAACGCCTTCCGGCAGGCCTCTTGAAAACGGGCTTGATCCACCTTATTCAGCCAAGCGGAACAGCCGGGCAAAGTTCTCAAAAAGCATCTTCCGGTTGTCCTCCTCCCCGTAGCCCAGGGCGAAAAAGCGCTCCAGCTCCTCTTTGGGGGACCACATGGGGAAATCTGTACCAAACATGGTGTGGTCCACACCGAAGTGCTCAATACTCTTTCGGGCCTGCTCTGGGGTGACAGCGAACAGGGAGCTGGAGGTGTCGATGTACACGTTGGTGCCGGAAAGCTCCCGGCGGGCGTCCTCCCATTCACTGTAGCCTCCCAAATGGGCGGCAATGCAGGTGAAATCCGGGATTTTCTGAATGACATTCATCAGCCGGCGGGGCGTGGAGAAATCCGTGCGGC
>JAETPP010000336.1 GCA_021771115.1 Bacillota bacterium
AGCTTTCCTTCCTCCACAGGACGGGGCGGAGCGGCTGCCTCAGGCGGAGCCTGTTCCGGGGCCGGGGCCGCATTTTCGGGTGGGGCCTTTTCGGGTTCCGGGGCCGCATTTTCGGGTGGGGCCTTTTCGGGTTCCGGGGCAGCTATAACCTCCGCAGCCTTTTTCCCACTTCGGGACAATTTGTCTCGCTTAGTCGGCGTGGCCTCGCCGGGGGCCGCCTTATCCGCCTTGGGTGGGCGGCCCTTGCGGGGCTTCGCCGCCTCCTTGCCAGCAGGCTCCGCTTTTTCCTCTTTTGGAGGACGGCCCCGGCGGGCCTTTTTCGGTTCGCCATCCCCAGCGGCGGGAGGTTCCTCCTGCGTTTTTTCCTCCGGCTCTTTTGCCGCCTCCTCTTTTTCTACCTCGGCCCGGGCTGTCTGCCGCTTTTCATTCATCAGCTCATTGATTTTGTCAAAGGACACCACCACATCACCGGGCTCGGGCTGGGCAGGCCCCTCCTGCTGGGGTGTGGGAGCGGCGGCCTGTTCGAGAGCCGGAGCCTGGGGCCCGTCAGCCGTAACAGGAGCAGGAGCCTCCGGGAGCTTCTCCTCACCGGGGCCTGTGTTCAATTTTTCATCTGCCATTCACTATCCTCCTTTTCGTGAAAGTTGCACAATTTTGCGGGTTAAATTTCTGTAATTATTTTTCTGCCTCCTTCCGGTCTATCCACGCAAAAAAGCCGCCCGATTTGAACGCCGGACGGCTTTTTGTGTAATGTGATAGATCAAATATTATTTTTTGTGGTTCGTAGGCTCCGAAAAGCCTTGTATTTACAGCGTTCCTAATAGGAAACAATCATATGTAAGTGATATGGAAATATTGATGTGTTTTTGATATAATTCATTATCATACCGTTAGGAGAATATGATATGGGACAAGCATATAAAGTTGACAGATTAAATTTGATTACTTATAAAGGGCAAAGAAAAAAAGTTGTTAAATCATTACGCTGTCGCTACATGGCCAAAAGCCAAGTGGTAAATTGTAACGCTCAATCACAGTCATTTGATTTTGTGAATTTCAGAGGGTCACACTTCAAAAAAGTCACTTTCAAAAACGCTGTGTTCTATGGATGCGATTTCTGGGGAACTACTTTCAATGGCTGTAGTTTTCAAAACGCAAAATTCCAGGACTGTGTTTTTATGGCATGTAAACTTAAAGATTGTGATTTTACAGGAGCTGAGTTCTCTTATTCTACAATCGTCAACACAAACCTT
>JAETPP010000337.1 GCA_021771115.1 Bacillota bacterium
TATATTCCCATTTTCCTCCCGGAAAAATGTATCAACTGCGGCCTGTGCGACTCCACCTGCCCGGATCTGGTATTCCAGTTTCTTCCCGGCATTTACAAAGAAAAAGAGGCTATGGTAAACAACGGCTTAGACTACGCCCACTGCAAGGGCTGCCTCCGCTGCGTGGATGTCTGCCCCACCGGAGCGTTAGTCAGCGCCCTGGAGCGTGATTATCCCGAAAAGCCCCATGAAAAACAGAACCGTGACCTGCTGCCGGAGGATATTGCCTACCAGGAATCCGGGGCAAACTCCTGGATTACCAGCGATTCTTATCTCACGGAAAAACGAGTAGACGGAGGTGTTTTATAATGAAAGAGAATCAGACAACCACGATACAGCCGGTGGCGCAGAAAGTACTTTATGACAGCGGAAATGAGCTCGCCGCTTATGCCGCAAAGCAGATTAATTACCATGTCATGGGCTACTATCCCATCACCCCCTCCACCCAGATTGCGGAAAACCTTGACCTTATGGGGGCGGAAGGGCTTCATCAGGTAAAATTGATTGCCGCAGAGGGTGAGCACAGCGCAGCGGGTATCTGTTACGGAGCCTCCGCAGGCGGCGGCAGGGTCTTTAACGCCACCAGCGCTAACGGTCTGTTATACGCCTTAGAGCAGTTTCCGGTACAGTCCGGCACCCGAATGCCTATGGTTATGAATGTGGCGTGCCGTACCGTTTCCGGCCCTCTGTGTATCAAGGGCGATCACAGCGACGTGATGTATTTGCTTAACACCGGGTGGATTATCCTGTTTGCGGATTCCCCCCAGATGGTCTACGATTTTAATCTGCTTGCCTTAAAGCTGGCGGAAAAAGTCAGCCTTCCGGTGGCAGTGGCATTTGACGGTTTCTTTACCAGCCACCAGAAGCAGAAATGCTTTGTGTTTAGCGACGATAAGACGGTGCAGGACTATGTGGGACCGAAGCTTACCAGGGATAACCCCGAAATTTCCGCCTTTGCCAGAGAAAACACCGCCGGAGAAAACTACTTTTACAGCGTCTTAGACTTAGAGCACCCGATTTCTGTGGGCTCCTATATGAATGAGCCCGACATCATCAACAATCGCTACCAGCTTTCCCTCGCCATGGAAGAAGCCTACCGGAAGCTGCCTTCCATGTTTGAAGAATTTTTCCTGCTCTCCGGCAGAAAGCTGGATTTTGTCACGGGATACCGATATGAGGATGCGGATGTTCTGCTCTTTATCTTAG
>JAETPP010000068.1 GCA_021771115.1 Bacillota bacterium
TAATCATGCCTTGAGTTATATCCGTATCTTTTGAAAGTTTATACGCAGAGATGCCCTTTGATTCTAAAGTTTTCACAAATATGTCTTTGAACATTTGTGCAATCCTCCAAACTTCCCAAAAAGGAAGCATAGATATTGACAACTTCCTAATTAGGAAGCATACTATACCCAAACGAAAAGAAAAAACAGCAATCGTTCAGAACCCGGAAAGCTTTTGAAACGATTGCCGCCGAAGAAACCCTGCCGAAAGGCGGGGAGGTTTCCTGTACTCATTTTAAGTTTTTTTGTGCCTGTTGTCAATCCATACCTTCCGGTTGTGCATGCATTTTTGAGGTGGTTTTTATGAAGAGAAATGAAGTATCGTCTTTATCGGAACCCCGCTGTGGTTCCTGTGCTTATTTTCTTCAGCACTATATCCAGGAATGGAGAAAGGGAAAGCGCTATTACAAACCCTGTGACTGCGGCCACTGTGCATACCGTCCGGAAGAGGTCTGCTATTTGGGCTGGACAAACCCCTGCAAGAAATACCAGCCGGGTTATCGGCCCATTCTCCTCCGCCTGAAGCGTCATGCGTTCCGGAGGTAGTTGTTAGTGGTTAGTTGTTAGTTGTTAGAAAGGGCAAGAGCGTTTTGCGCTGGTTTGTACAGGCCGAGATCCTTCGTCGCTGTGCTCCTCAGGATGACAGTGGGCGAAGGAGGCTCGAAATCACAGAGTTAAATGAGAGCCCTAAAAACCAAATACCACTGTCATTCTGAGCCGAAGGCGAAGAATCTCGGCCTGTACTTACCGGCGGGTACAGGCCCTTTTTGCGCTGGTTACTTCTAGTCGAGATCCTTCGTCGGGAAGGCGCGTAGCGCCTTTTGTGTTCCCTTAGGATGACAGGGGGAGAGGGAGGCTGGAGATTATCAAGTTAAATGAGAGCCCTAAAAACCAAATACCACTGTCATTCTGAGCCGAAGGCGAAGAATCTCGGTCTGTGCTTACCGGCGGGTACAGGCCCTTTTTGCACCGGTTACTTCTAGTCGAGATCCTTCGGCGGGAAGGCGCGTAGCGCCTTGTGTGTTCCCTCAGGATGACGGTGGGAGAAGGAGGCTGGAGATCACCGAGTTAAAAGAGAGCCCTAAAAAACCAAATACCACTGTCATTCTGAGCCGAAGGCGAAGAATCTCGGCCTGTGCTTACCGGCGGGAACAGGCCTTTTTTGCGGTGGTTACAGTTAGCCGAAAGCCTTTTCTAAACAACTAACTACTCACAGCTAACAACTAAAGAACGAGATCCTTCGTCACTTCGTTCCTCAGGATGACAGTGGATAGGAGTGGTTAGTGCGCTAAATTGGAATTTACCGGAGAGCAAATGTAGGGACCGCCGTCCCCGGCGGTCCGTGAGAATATTGCAAACCTTAGCGGACCGTCCGGAGGCCGGTCCCTACAAAATCACCTTTTAACTTACTGCTAAACAATAATTTATCGCCTTCTTGCCTTGCGACAGCAAAGCCGCCTTCATTACTCATTGATTTGATAGCCCTTTAAGCTCTTCTCCAGCATCCAGCGTCCAGCATCCTAACTCTCTTATCCCGTTAAGCGGTAATATTCCCAGAAGCGCATTTTCTTGACTTCCTCGGCGTATTCCTCCGGCAGCTCTTCAAAATATTCGCCTTCTCCGGTGCGGCCTGTGCCGTTGTGCAGGACGGGCAGCTCCCGCCGCAGGTCGTTCAGGTAGGAGAAAAAGCTGTTTTCCTCCCGGCGGCCGGTGAGCTCCAGGGTGACGGCTCCCAGGTAGTTGGCGTTTATCATGCCGTCCTCCGGCAGATCCAGCGCCGCCTTTCTCATGGGGAAATCCAACAGTTCCGATGCTGTGCTGTTGACCCAGATCACATAGGGCGTTTCATAGGTGCGCAGGGTAGCGGCGGCGTTCTTTCCCTCGCCCACCTCCATGCCGATCTCGTTGTAGAACTGGTAGCTGTCTCCCAAATTGGGCAGATGGTCTCCGAAAAACACCAGCATCACCGGCTCTTCCCGGCTTTCATAATATTCCGTAAGTCCCCGAAGCATATCGTCCGCATCCCGCACGCCCTTGGTATATACGGAAAGCCTGGTTCTGGCGCCTGCGTCGATCTCCCGCTTCAGCGGCACCAGCTGCACCCTGTATTCCCCGTATTTATCGTGGCTGTAGGACATGTGGTTTTGAATGGTCACGGTGTAATTGAAGTAGGGCTTTCCCGCCTCCATGGCGGCTTCAAACTCTTCCTTCATCACATCCAGCACGGCGGAATCCATGACCCAGCCGCCCATGCGCTCCGCATCCTCAAAGGCCTCGGAGAACAGCAGCTTCTCCGCGCCGAAATACCGGTACACATTCTGCCGGTTATAGAACCAATCCTGGCCCGGGTGAATGAATTCCGTCTGGTAGCCATCCTGTAAAAACACCCGGAAAATGCTGTCTGTATCCCGGTGCAGCACCCGGAAGGCGGAGGCTCCGCTTTCGCTGATCATGTTGGTCTGCATGCCTGTGATCACATCAAATTCCGTATTGGCCGTGCCGGCTCCGTAATTCGGTACCACAATATGGCCGGTAATGGCGCGGTCTGAGGTTTTCAGGGAATTGTAAAACCGCAGGGGCTCTTCCCCCGCCGGAAAATCCAGAATTTCCTGGTTTGTTACATCGGAAAAGGCCTCGTTCATCACCATGATCACATTGACCGGCTGGCCCTGCCCTTCCTTTACCGGGTGCTCCTTTTCATAGGATTTGGCCTGCCCCTCGGAATATCCCTCCGGCTTTTCCACCAGGTAGGTATTGAAGTTATAGCAGAAGCAGTAGGGAAAGCCCAGCTGCTCATATACGCCGGTAATATAATAGCGGTTTTCCACCGGGAAGGATTCATACAGCTCCCGGGAGCTGTACACCTGCTGGATGCAGCCTGTCAGCACGCCGAAGGAGGCCGCCGCCCCTAAAAGGGCAAAGCAGATATTTCCCCAGCGCTTTGAAAAGGGGCGTTTTCCCCGAAGCAGCACTCCCAATAGGATCATGACCAGCACAAAGCCCAGAATGGCAAATATGGAGGGCAGATGCAGGTTCATATCGTAGCTCTGCATGGCGTTTCCCGCTTCCTTGATCAGCGCCAGGTCCTTGGGGCTGAAGGGCTCGTCCCGCTTTTCCACCATGGTGCGGTTGACAAGGGACAAGATCCCGCCCAGGCCTCCCACGGCAGCGGCGGCGAAAAAGGGATCGGAAAACAGGAACCAAAAGCCCAGGGTCAAAAGCCAGAAGGGCAGAAAATTCAAAAACGCCAGCAGGGGCTGGCTTTGCAGATAGGTGAGCAGAGTTTCCAAGGACCCCGGCTGGATCGCCAGGGCCAGCAGCGCTTCCAGCAGGGCCAGGGGAAGCGTAAGAAGAAGGCCCCAAAAAGGATGGAGCCGAAAGAGAGGAAGCTTCTTCCAAAATTTTTCCTTCATAAAAAATATACCGCCATTTTATTCTGTAAAAATCAACCGGAACCCACGGCAAAAAAGAGACGTCGTGTTTTGTTATTTTACTCCTTTTCCTCTATAAAGTCAATTTTCGGCGGAATTCGCCTTGAAACCGCCCGGAAAGCGGAGTATACTATCTTTCTACCATTTTACAAAGGAGCTTTACATCATGAGCGGCAACACCTATTATGAGGGACAGTCCTTTCAGGGCCTGCGGCTTCAGGAGGAAACCTTCACAGGGCTGCAGTTTGTAGACTGCTCTTTTACAGACTGCTCGCTGGATTCCTGCACCCTGCGGCACTGTGATTTTTCCGGCTGTACCTTTCTCCGCTGCCGGGTCTCAGCCCTGAAGGCGGAAACCGTGCAGATGAAATTCGGGGAGTTTACGGAATGCGTTCTCACCGGGGTAAACTGGGCGCTGCTGCAGCCCGCGGGCCGTTTTTCCGAGCCCATTTCCCGCATGGAGCGCTGCCGCTTGAAGTACAATTCCTTTTCCAGCCTGAACCTTTCCCGGTTTGATTTTTCCGGCTCGGAGCTGGTGGAAAGTATTTTTGCGGAATGCAAACTTCCCGAAAGCAGCTTTCAGGGCTGCGGCCTGCAAAATACGGAATTTTTCAAATGCGATCTCAAAAAGGCGGATTTTCGGGAGGCCGTGGGCTACCGCATCGACGTGCTGAACAACGCCGTAAAGGGCGCGCGCTTCTCCCTGCCGGAGGCCATGCAGCTTTTGGGGCCGCTGGGGATCCGGCTGGAATAAACGGAGCTTTTGCAATTTTTTCTCCCAAAATTTTCATTTTTCTCGAAAAAAAGTCTTGACTTAAAGCTTGCTTTAACCTGTAGGATAAATAGTTAGAGAGAGTAAAGCGAAAAAAATCGAGGGTCGATATTTTGGGGGAGTGATCGCGACAATGGCAAAATTTTACTTGGAAGGCGTTCTGATTTCCTGCACAGAACAGCTGCTGACAGTAAATGGGCAGCAGATCTCCACCTCTTCCATGGAGCGGAAGCTGCTGCGCTTTTTTCTGACGCACCCGAACATGGCCTTATCCAGAGACCTGCTGCTTCGGGAGGTATGGGGCTATGAAACGGCGGGAGTGACCCGCACGGTAGATACCCATGTAAAAAACCTGCGCGCCCGCCTGGGCAAGCTGGGAAAACAGATCGCCACCGTGCGGGGCGTCGGCTACCGGCTGGATTCCTCCGAAGAGCCGCCGGAATGCTGCTGCAAGGCTTCATAAGTCAGTCGTAAAAAACACAAAAGGACGTGCAAGCGCGCTTGCACGTCCTTTTTCTAACAACTAACAACTTCATTCCGGCAACAGCGTCAGGCGGAAGGTGAATTCCCCTTCCTCCAGACGGTACTGGGGCAGCAGCTCCGGGCCGCAGCTGTTGGAGCCCACGCCGCTCATCTTGTAATCCAGGCAGAATACGGTATCACCGCATTTTGTAAGCTCATACGCGTGCTTTTTCTCCCGAAGCTCCTCCTGGGTGTATTCCGAAACATTGCAGGAGAAGGGGATTTCCGAAGCGGCGGTAAGAGAATAGGCCCCGTCTGTGACCACCGCGTACCGGCAGCCCATATGGGAGGAATTTTCCTGGGGCTTCAGGTAATTTTCAAACATGCTGGATACGGTTTGGGCATAGATCCCCAGCCGGGAAGCCTGATGCTTATCCAGATAGCTTTCATAGGGGCCGTAGCCGAAATACTCCACCGAGTCGAAGGCTTTGGGCAGGAACAGCCGCAGGCCGAACCGGGGCAGGAAGGGGAACCGGGTGTCCCGGCTGCAGGAAGCGGAAAGGTCGATCCTGCCCTGGGCGTCGATGCTCCAAACCGCCTCGATCGTGAGGAACCTGGCAATGGATACCGCCGCAATCCCCAGCCGGCAGGTGATCACCGCGCCGCCGGAAGTGCCGGCGGAGGCTTCCGCTTCATACACCCGCACGGTGGGCCGGTCATAGCCCGCCTGTGTCCAGGCAAGATCTATGTTTTGATCGTTGTCTGTCGGCGCCCGGTAAATATTCCACTCCATGGGCTTTGTAAGGAAATTCCTGTTGTGGAAGCAAAGCTCGGAGAAGACGGCGGTACGGGTATCGAAGGTATAGCGGAAGTTGTTGCCGGAGATCACAAGGTACCGGGTTCCCTCCTCGATCTCCACAGCGCCCTGGGCTGGGGCGTCCAGGAAGAAGGGCTCCTCACTGAGCACCAGCTCGTCAAAGCCCAGGGGATAGCCGGCCTCATAAAAATCCCCGTCTTCTTTAGCCGCATAGGAAAGCACCACCGTGCAGATGCCGCCCTCCGGCAGCTCCGGCAGGGTGATTTCCGCTTCCCCGTGAGGCGGCAGATGGGGCAGCTCCAATTCTCCGCCGTACAGGGCCTCGCCGTCCTGGGTGATCTCATAGGATACGGTGAGGAAATCCTCGGCGTTTGTAAAATCCAGATAATTGTGAAGCCGGAACACGCCGGGCTTTCCCGAAACCTGCTGGGCCCGAAGAGGACGGATCACATTCTTGTATTCCAAAAGGCCCGTGTGGGGCGTACGGTCGGGGTACACCAGGCCATCCATGCAGAAGTTTCCATCGTGGGGGAACTCTCCGAAATCACCGCCATAGCGGTAAATGGGCCGGTTATCCGGCGTGGTGCCGCCATAGACGGCATGGTCGCACCACTCCCACACAAAGCCGCCGCAGAATCCGGGGTATTTCATGATAAGCTGCTGATAGTCCTCCGCGTCTCCGGGGCCGTTGCCCATGGCGTGGATATACTCGCACTGGATAAAGGGCAGCTTGCGGTCGGGCAGGTAGGGGGTGACGTCCTGATCGCTGTAATCGTCCTTATGGGTCTCGCTGTTGAAATAGTTCTCCACATAGGAAACGGGCGCGTACATTCTGCTGAACAGATCCAGCATGGTGAAATCCGGCCTGCGGTCATGGTGGTAAGGCATAAAGTTCTCATAGTGCAGCAGGCGGGAGGGGTCGTATTCCTTCACCCAGCGCCCGGCGTTTTCAAAATTCTCTCCCCAGCCGCTTTCGTTGCCCAGGGACCAGATCACGGCGGCGGCATTGTTCTTGTCCCGGATCACACTGCGCTGCACCCGGTCGAGGATGGCCTCCTGAAACTGGGGGTCGTCCGCCGCGTCCGGATAGTTTTCCGCGCTGTACTGCCCCAGCTTCGTGGCGTTGCCGTGAGATTCGATATCTGCTTCGGCAATGACATAGAAGCCGAACTCGGAGCACATCTGCAAAAACCAGGGGGCGTTGGGATAATGGCTGGTGCGGATGGCGTTTATGTTGTGCCGCTTCATCAGGGCAAGGTCTTTGAGAGCCTGCTCCCGGCTGATGGTATAGCCTGTTATAGGGTCGCTGTCGTGGCGGTTCACGCCCCGGAATTTGATGGGCGTGCCGTTTAAGAGCACCACGCCGTCCTGCACCTCGATTTTCCGGAAGCCGATTTCCTGGGAAATACATTCCTCCCCGGTGCAGAGCACCAGGGTGTACTGAACGGGGTGCTCGGCGTTCCACAGCTCCGGCTGCTTCACGGAAAAGGTCAAAACACCGGCGGCGGGCTCCGCTGTGAGGAGCAGCTCTCCCTCCGGGCTGTAAAGCGCCCCGGAAACTGTGCAGTCCCCTTCCGTCATGAGCTCTACCCGAAGCTCCGCGGAAGAAAAATCGGGAGAAAAGCTTTCTTTGACAAAGAAATCCCGCAGGAAGGAGCGGGGCCGGGCAAGCAGGGTCACATCCCGGAAAATACCGCTCATTCTCAGCTTATCCTGATCCTCCAGATAGGTGCCGTCGCACCACTGCAGCACCAGCACGGCCAGGGTGTTGTCCCCTTCCGCCAAGAGCTCGGTGATCTCGAATTCCGAGGTGCTGTGGGAAACCTGGCTGTACCCGGCAAATTCTCCGTTGACCCAGAGATACAGGCAGGAATCCACCCCTTCAAAGTTTAAGAACCACCTGCCGCCTTCCTCCGCGGAAAGGCTGCCCGCTTCCAAATCAAAATGGCGGACATACAGGCCGCAGGGATTTTCTTCCGGCACATAGGGCGGATCACAGGGAATGGCGTAATTGACATTGGTGTACTGGTGCCTTCCATAGCCGTGGTTCTGCCAGCAGGAGGGCACGGGAATGGTATCCATTTCGTCCTCGTCAAAAAAGACGCCCTCCTCCGGGTCTACCGCGTCCTCATAGCTTTCAAAATAACGGAAGCTCCAGTCCCCGTTCAGGGAAAACACCCGGGAGGATACTCCCTCTTCCGCTTCCTCGGCGGTTGCGAAGGGAATGTAATAGCTTCTGTTTGGGGCGGTTCCCACATGGAGAACGTGGGGGTCTTCGTGGAAATGCCGGGCATGCTCTTTCATAGCGCTGCTTCCTTTCCCTTTGGTTGTGAATTGACTTTTTTCCCGGAAAAAGGTACACTTGGAAAAGTATCTTTTTCCGCTGTGGGGTCACTGCCTTTAGCTTACTCTGAAACAGGGAAATAGTCAATCGGCTTTTTAAAAATTTTCCGGGAAGGGAGGAATGGGCCATGGGTACGGAAATTTTGCTGGCGGCTGTCTTTTCCGGGGGAGTTCTGGCTTTCCTTGGAAAACGCCCGCAAAAAGAGGGGGTAAGGCCCTCCTCCTTCGCGCTGCTGGCAGGGGGGATCTTCCTCGCCGCTTTCACCCTTCGGCTTTACCTGGGATATTTCGGGGAAAGCTTTCAGTCTGACCTGGACACCTTCAAGGCCTGGGCCTACGCGCTGGAGCGCACCGGGCTTTCCGATATTTACTACCGGGGCGATCTGTACCTGGATTATCCCCCCGGCTATCTTTATATCCTGCTGATGGCGGAAAAGCTGCGGATGGCCTTAAATATCCCCTTCGACGCGCCGCTGTACACCCTGCTTTTAAAGCTTCCCTCCCTGCTGGCGGACCTCCTTTGCGCCGGAGGCCTGCTTTGGGTGGGAAAGCGAAAGCTGGGCGAAAAAACTGCTTTGCTGGTTTCCGCCGCCTATCTCTTCTGCCCTGTGATTTTTGTGAATTCCGCCCTGTGGGGGCAGGTGGATTCTTTCTGTACCGCGATCCTCTTTTGCTCTGTGCTGCTGCTGTACCGGGAGTGGTATGTTCTCGCCGCCCTGCTTTACGGGGTGAGCATTGCCTGCAAGCCGCAAATGCTGATCTTCGCGCCCCTTTACCTGTTTTTCACCATCAGGCGGCAAAAATGGAGCCGTCTGCCTTTGGGGATCCTCTGCGCCGTGGGGGCCATCCTTCTTCTTGCCCTGCCCTTTACCGCGGGCTTTGATTTTCACTGGCTGCCGGAAAAATACAAGAGCACCCTGGATTATTACAATTACTATTCCATCAACGCCTATAATTTCTGGGCTCTCATCGGCTGGAACTGGAAGGCGCTGCCGGAGGGATTTTCCCTTCAGCTTTTGACCTTCGCCGCTCCCGCCCTGGCCACCCTGCTGTGCGGGGCTCTCCTGTTTCTTTCCCCCAGAAAGGAAACGCTTTTTGTCTGCCCCGTCCTTTTGATGGCGGTGATGTTCCTGTTCGGCGTGAAAATGCACGAACGGTACCTGTACCCGGCTTTTCTGTTTCTGCTGCTGAGCTTTCTCTGTATTCCGGATAAGCGCCTATTGCGGGCCTTTGCCGCGCTTTCCGCCCCCGGGTATCTCAATGTGGCCCATGTGATGTATCTGTTCCGGGATCTGGGCGGGAATTACGACCCCAACGCCCTTTCCGCCCGGTGCCTTGCCGGCCTGCAGGCCGCTGCCCTTCTCTATACCCTGTACGCCTTGGGCGCCGCCTGCCTTTCGGCACAGGAAAAGCTTCGGCCTCTCCGGGAAAACAGGCCCTGGCCCCGTCCCACCCCGGAAAACACCGCCTTAAAGCCCATCGATCTGCTGCTGGCGGCCGCCATCACAGGCCTTTGCTGCATTGTTTCCTTCTGGCATTTGGGAAACCGGGAAATGGCCCTGACCTCCTGGACCCCGGCCCAGGGAGAATCTGTGGTATTTCAGGCGGAAGCCGACTGCGACGCGCTCTATTATCTTCCCGGCCTTGCCCCCGACGGAGAGCACCGGGCCGCCAGGACAGGCGGGAACATTCAAATCGAAACCAGCCGGGACGGGATCACCTGGCAGGACTGCGGCAATTTGAACGAGGAAAGCACCTATGTGTTCGCCTGGGCCCATTTCTTTCTGGAGGAGCCGGGGCGCTATCTCCGCCTGACCTGCCTGGACGGCAGCTCCGTGCTCAATGAGATCGGCCTGAAGCTTCAGGGAAAAACCCAGCTTGCCGCTCTTAAGGAGCTGGGCACCGGCGGCGCGGCCCTCATCGATGAGCAAGCTGTGATCCCTTTCTACACCACCTACGAAAATTCCTCTTATTTCGACGAGATCTACCATGCCCGCACGGCCTATGAGCACATCCTGGGCCTGGAGCCCTATGAAAACACCCATCCCCCCCTGGGTAAATACATCATTTCCCTGGGGATTCGGATCTTTGGCATGAATCCCTTCGGCTGGCGGTTTATGGGGGCGCTGTTCGGCGTGCTGATGCTGCCGGTGCTGTACCACCTTTTGAAGCAGCTGTTCGGCAAAACCTCCCTCTGCTGCGTGGGGACCCTGCTCTTCGCCCTGGATTTCATGCGCTTTACTCAAACCCGCATCGCCACCATCGACACCTACGCCGTCTTTTTCCTGCTGCTCATGTATGACGCCATGGCGGTCTTCCTCCGCCGGGATCTGCAAAAGGACAGCATGAAAAAGCTCCTTCTTCCTCTGCTTTTCTGCGGCATTTTTACGGGCCTGGGCATCGCCGCCAAATGGACGGCGGCCTATGGCGCGTTAGGCCTTGCCGCCCTGTTCTTCGGGAAGCTGATCCTCTCCTTCCGGGACGCCCGGCGGGCGGGGGAAGACCTTCGCCCGCTAAAGCAGATTTCCCTGAAGCTCTGTCTCTGGTGCTGTCTCTTCTTCCTTGCGATCCCCTTCGGCCTGTATTTTGCCGTCTACCTTCCCCTTACCACCCTGCCTCACAACCGTGGCGCTCTTTGGGAATGCTTCTGGCGCTATCAAACCACTATGTTCAACTACCATTCCCAGCTGGTGGCGGAGCATTATTTTGCTTCCCCCTGGTATGAATGGCCCTTCGTGGTGCGGCCCATCTGGTATTTCTCCAGTAACCCGGCAGACGCCCAGGGCCATTACAGCACCATCTCCGCCTTCGGAAACCCCCTTTTGTGGTGGGCGGGGATCCCGGCGCTGGCGGCCGCCGGGGTGCAGTGGGTGCGGGAAAGGAAGCCCTATGCCGCCGTGGTGCTCTGCGGCTTCCTTTCCGTCTACCTTCCCTGGGTGCTGGTGCCCCGGCTCACCTTTATCTACCACTACTTCACGGCGGTGCCGTTTTTGGTGATCGCCCTCACGGGGGTGTTCGCAAAGCTCCCCGAAACCCAGCTGGGCGCCCTTTCTCTCAAGCTGAAAAACCGCGCCCTGCCCCTTTCCGCCCTGTTCCCCTGGTGCCTTGCAGCCGGCTGTCTCCTTCTGTTCTGCGTCTATTTCCCGGTGATCTCCGGCATGCCGGTGGATAAGGCTTACACTAACGCACTGCGTTTGTTCCCGACTTGGTTTTTCTAGTTGTTAGTCGTTAGTTGTTAGTTGTTAGAGAAGAGCGTTTTATTCTGTCATCTCTGAACAAAAGCAAAGCAAGCTTTGCTTTCAGCGAAGGATCTCGTCCTTTGCTCTTTTCCTCAGGATGACGGTAAGCAGGGGTGGTTGGTGAGATAAATGGGAATTTAGCGGGCCGCCCTCCCTGTCATCCTGAACGAAGTGAAGGATCTCGTCCTTGGCCCTTACTCAGGAATGTAAGGGCGAGATCCTTCGTCACTCCGTTCCTCAGGATGACAGACAGGGGCCTTGCCTCTTCTAACAACTAACGACTCATAACTAACAACTAAAAAGGAGAACCCTTTATGTACGAACTGATCCCCGTCGCCGGGCGGACGTATTATATCGACTGCCCTACGAAGATCGGTGTGTTCCTCGAGGGGGAAAACCGGGCGTATCTCATTGACAGCGGCAATAAAAAGGATGCCGGGAAAAAGCTGCGGCAGATTTTGGAGCAGCAGGGCTGGCGGCTTCAGGGCATTTTGAACACCCATTCCCACGCCGACCATATCGGCGGCAACCGCTATTTGCAGGAGCAGACGGGCTGTAAGATCTTCGCGTGGGGTGTGGAAAACGCCTTCACCCGGTACCCCCTTCTGGAGCCCTCCTTCCTATATGGCGGCTGCCCGCCGGAAGAGCTGCGGCACAAGTTTCTGATGGCCCAGGAAAGCGGCGCCCTGGAGTTTTCAGATCCGGCTTTCCCGGAGGAAATCGAGGTGCTGCCCCTGCCCGGCCATTCCCTGCACATGGCGGGCTTTCGCACCCCGGACAACGTGGTGTTCCTGGGGGACGCCGTGGTAAGTCCGGATACACTGGAGAAATACGGCGTTTCCTACCTGTACGATGTGGAAGCGGCCCTGCGCACCCTGGATACCGTGGAGCAAATGGAGGCCGCCCTTTTTATTCCTTCCCACGGGTCGCCCACAACGGATAGTAAAGAGCTTGTCCGGTTAAACCGGGAAAAGATTTTTGAAGTGGGCGATTGTATTGTCTCTTTCTGTAAAGAACCCCGCACCGCCGAAGAGCTGCTGCGGGAGCTTTTTACCGCCTACGGCCTTACCATGACCTTCGAGCAGCACGCCCTGATCGGCAGCACCCTCCGCTCCTATCTCACCTGGCTGAAGGGCAGCGGCAGGCTTACCGCCGAAATTCAGGAAAACGCCATGGTATGGCGGACCGTCTGAAATTCTCTGAAGGCTCTTTCAGGGCAAGAAGCCATTGATTTTTTAGAAAAGGAACCCAAAAAAAGAGAAGCAGCATGCCGCTTCTCTTTTTTCGCGCCTAAAATTTTTCTTGCTTTTTTTCTTTCTTCGTGATACAATAGCTCTGGTCAAAAACGTTGCTATAGCAACGAAAAATTGGGAGGGCTCTATGGAACTGACGCGGGAGGAACAGGCGGTTTTAGAGAACTCCGGGCTTTTTCACGGCATTTCCCCGGAAAAGCTTTCCGAGATGCTTTCCTGTTTGCAGGCCTTCCGGCGGGAGTTTGCCGCCGGGGAGCTTGTTCTGCGGGAAGGCGAGCTCGTACAGAACGTGGGGTTGGTGCTTTCCGGCCACGCCGCTTCTCTGAAAACCGGCAGGCAGGGGGAAGAGCTGATCCTTACCCTGCTGGAGCAGGGCAGCTTTCTGGGGGTGCTGGTGGCCGCCAGCCGGGAGAAAAAAAGCCCGGTCTCCGTCAAGGCGGAAACCCCGCTTTCCGTAGTGTTTTTTCCAGCCGGGCGGCTTTCTTCCCCCTGTGAAAAGGGCTGTCCGGAGCACGGGCTGCTGGTTCAGAATTTCCTGACCGCCGTGGCGGAAAAATCCCTGACCCTAAACGACCGCATCGACTGCCTGGTGCGCCGGGGCGTTCGGGAAAAGGTACAGGTCTACCTTATGCATATGGCAAAGGAACGGGGGAGCCCGGAATTCACGATCCCCCTGGATCGGGAAGCTATGGCTAATTACCTGAACGTAGACCGCACCGCCCTGTCCCGTGAGCTTTCCCGCATGAAAGCGGAAGGCCTGATCGACTACCGCAAAAGCTTTTTCCGCCTGCTGAAGGAAAGCCCTTGCACCAAGCAGCTGCGCTGCACCCACTCGTGAAAGTAGCGACAGGTGGTTTATCCTGTGCGGCCCGACCGCAAGTAAAACCTGCCTCATCCTCTCATTGTCATTCTGAGTCACCGAAGGTGGCGAAGAATCTCGGCCATCTCTCAGCCAGCAAGTACAAATTTTCTTTATGCGCTGGTTTCTGCTAACCGAGATTCTTCACTTCGTTCAGAATGACAGTAGGGAGAGGCGGCTAGTGCGCTAAATTGGAATTTGTTGCACTAACAGAAAGGCAGAAACCCTTGCCTCCCCTGAAAGGGGTGAGCACGCCCCGGTGGGGGGAAGGTCTCCGGTGGAGACCGTTCTGACCCGGTCTACGCTTCGCTTCGGTCGGTGTTGGAC
>JAETPP010000338.1 GCA_021771115.1 Bacillota bacterium
TAAATGCAGGAGTTGAAATGTCCGCTGCAGGGAAGAAAACAAAAGTAACAGGAGGATTCATATGGGATTATTTTCGCTATTTGGGAAAAAAATGGACGAACCGCCGGAGAGGACTCCGGAGCCGGAAAAGACGCCGGAGCAGCTGGCTATTGAGAAGGAAAATGACCAGATAAGCCGCTGGGGCAAAAGCAGGCGGAGCAGCCCACAGGAAAAATACCGTCTGTTAAAAGAACTGGCAGAAGAAGGCTTTGGAGCGGCCAAGTATGATCTGGGGCTCATGTACCAAAATGGGGAATACGTGAATGAGGACTGGGAGAGGGCAAGAGAGCTTTTTATGGACTGCGCAGAAGAAATTCCCTGGGCGGCGTATGCCCTGGGAATCATGGGTTTCCATCCGAATCATTACCAAGTGGAGCGGGATGATCAGGTGGGGGAAGGGGCTTACTATCTGTCTCAGGCGGCCGGAAGGGGGCTGGAGGCGGCTTTCCCGGAGATTCAGCATTGGTACCACCTTTTTGACGGGCGGGAAGTGAATCCCATCGCCAGGCTTTTTGATGCAGAACTGGAAGATGTTTTTAACGAGCTTAAGGAGAAAGCAGATGAAAAATCCTGGGACGCCATGGGGCTGTTTTATCAGAACGGCGTTTACGTGGAGCAGGATCTTGCGAAAGCAAAGGAGTGCTTTGAGCGATCGGCAGCCCTGAATCCGGACGACAACTTTTCCAGTGCCAGAAGGCATTTGAGAAACCCGATTTTCGATCTTCTGGAGGAAGAGGAAGACGAGTGAAAAATATAGAAAAAGGAGAGAAGACATGGGACTGTTTGATTTATTTGGTTCAAAGAAATCGGAAGCACAGAAAGCGTATGAGAAGACGCCCTGGAGTCGGAGTATTCCCGGAAAGGGCGGGACGGTAGAGGAATGGGAAAGGGCCGCAGCGGCATGGGAAGCGGCGGACGGCCCTCAGACACAGCTCTGGGAGGGCTATTTTCGGATTGCGATCTGTTATGACTGCGGTTATGTTCTGGGGATGGATGAAGCCGCCGGCAGAAAATATCACGACAAGGCCCGCGGAAAGATTAACGGAAGCGGGGATAATGGATTAAAAGAATGGGCGGACAGCTTCTACTTCTGGTATAACCAGTCCGCGGTCAACAGCTTTCGTCCTTTGAGCCGGCAGACGCTGAATCTGCGCCGTCTCGGCAACGCTTTGATGCATGTGATTGGCAACAG
>JAETPP010000339.1 GCA_021771115.1 Bacillota bacterium
CAGGGCATGACCCAGGCAGCGGAAAGGCTGTCCGCAAATCTGTATACGCTAAGACACAAAAGGAGGTCCGGCAGAAGCTGGCCCAGGCCGTGGCCGCCGTTGATAACAAGGCATACCGTGAACCCTGCAAAATGACACTAGGGGAGTGGTTGGACATCTGGGCTGGCACCTACCTGAACGGTGTGAAGCCCCGCACAGCCAAAATCTACAGGGACGATATACGCCTCCACATCAAACCTTATCTTGCTGCTGTGAAGCTGGACGAACTGGATACCCATATCGTGCAGAAGTTCTTCAACGCCCTGCTCACCAGCGGCAAAAAGGCGCCCAAACGTGACAAGGACGGCAAAATCGTCAAGAAGGATGGTAAAGCGGTATTCGAAACCGCGCCACTCTCTCCCAAGACCGTGAAAAACGTCCATGGTGTCCTCCATGGTGCACTCCGTCAGGCTGTCATAAACCGATATATTCCCCTTAATCCGGCAGATGGAGACTTTTGCAAGCTGCCCAAAGCCCCTAAAGAAGAAATAAAGCCCCTGGACGAATTGCAGATCAGCGCCTTTCTGAAGGCCATTCAAGGGGACAGATTCGAGGACATCTTCATCGTAACACTGTTTACCGGCCTGCGGCAGGGGGAGGTACTGGGCCTTACCTGGGACTGCGTAGACTTTGACAACGGTATCCTCACCATCGACAAGCAAATGCAGCTCCACCAGGAACAGGGCATGAATGCCTATACCCTGGCTCCCACGAAAAACGGCAAGGCTCGAACGATCACCGCCGCACCATTCGTTATGGCCCAGCTAAAGAGGAGGAAGATCACCCAGACAGAAGACCGTCTCCGCGCCGGCGCCATGTGGCAGCAGAGCAACCTTGTGTTCACGGATGAAGTGGGATGCCATATCACAAAGCCTACACTATACCGTGCTTTCAAAAAGGCCGCTGCGGCCATCGGACGGCCTGACGCACGGTTCCACGATCTCCGGCACCCGTATGTCAAGCTCACGACAAAAAATTTTGCTTGCGCTTGAAGGTTTTTCAAGCGCAGGCTTATCCTGATGCTCTGCGAAAAACTCGCGAAGCTTATCAGCTTCTTCGGGAAGGAGGAATCCGGGCCGGGCGTAAAATTTTGTGTAAGCGCTTTTCGACAAAGTCAAGAATGGCGCTGGAAAGCAGGGCGGATTCTGGCCTGAATCCCTTGATCACCGAAAGCCATGGCGGTCAAAAC
>JAETPP010000069.1 GCA_021771115.1 Bacillota bacterium
TCATGTTAAATTCCAATTTAGCGCGCCAGGTTACTCCTACTTACTGTCATTCTGAACGAAGTGAAGAATCTCGGCCAGCAGAGACTAGCGCATTCAGAGGAATTTGTAATCGCTGGCAGCTGCAAACCGAGATTCTTCACCGCTGTCTCACCTGTCGGTTCGGTCGGTTCGCACCAGTGTTCCACTGGAACGCGCTCACCGGTTCAGAATGACAATGGGAGAAAGAGGCTGGTTCAGTTGCCGGTTGGGCCGCATACTTATAAATCCTCCTGATGTCTTTACGAGAGGCTGCTGTGCAGTGGATGAAAGAAGAGATGTTATGGCGTCTACCGGGAATTTTCTCCTGATTTATTCAGGCAGGAGTGCTTGCTTCCGGCTTAGGCGGCTTCCTCCGTAACGGAATATTCCAGCCCCTCCCCCTCGGCCACGAGCGTGCCGTTTTCGTAGCGGACCTCCACGTGGTTTTTTCCGGAGCCGGTGAGGATAAGCTGGCGGTGTTCTCCATACAGATAGCATCTGACAGAAAATTCGGAAAGGTCGCCGTCCAATGCTGCGCAGACAGCCCCCGGCGAGCGGCTGGTATATAAAACCGCTTTCTCTATTTCAGAAGCTTCGACAATGAGATGATCAGTTTCTGTTGAAACGGACAGATGATTGCCTGGGTCCTGAGAATATTCAAACATATAATACCGGCTGGAAAGAACCTCCAATTCTATTATCGCGCCGAAGCCAATCGCAAAATGAGTGCGATAGATTTTCATATCCCCGTAATACAAGTAAGAAATGCCATCATATAGATAGTCTCCGTCATAGCGAAGGGTTTCTTCCTCCGCGTTGGTAATACATAGTCCATTGTAGCTGTTAAAATATAAATCCGTATAGTCGGCGGGATCGTAGCTGTCAGGACGGGAGGCATATCCTTTGATCCAGGGCCTGGAAGCCAGAGGATCACTTTCACAGCCGCACAGAAAACAAAGGATCAGAAAGAGAGGCAAAAGCTTTTGAAGCAGGTGTTTCATCAAAATGCCCTCCAGGATTATTCACACGGAACGCTTTCTTCCGGTTCGGGAGCTAATGAAGAATCGGTTTCCTCCGCTACCGCTTCAGCAGTGTGAACCGTTGTATGCTTGACGCCGGACGCATCGGTTTTGGTTACGGTATATTGTTCTATTTCCCCGGCGGCTTTTAGCCGGTCGTTTCCGTCCTTACCCTTGATTTTGCCGGGATCATTGATATGGCTGCAATACGCCATATCCGCATTGTATAAGAAGCCATTTCCCTGCGCAGGGTGTTTTTTGTGGGGGCCAGCCACTTCTTCTCATAGTCACATCGGTCATAGGGAACAAGGGGAATAGCGGAAAGTGTGTATACAGCCTCCTGCCCTTCGGCGGAAAGCTCTTCCTCGTCCATATAGTGAAAGGCCTTTTCCATATCGATCCTTTCCGCGGTATCAAAAAGCAGAAGAAATCTGTAAAGCAGAATCGCGGTGTCTTCCCTGGTCATGGGGTGATCCGGCTGAAAACTTTTTTGAAAAAAAGGATCGAGAAGCCCCTTCTCTCTGGCCCATATGGCGTACCGGCTGTAAAACCTGCCGGGCTCAATATCCCCAACGCTGTACGGTTCTTCCAGAGTTATTCCGGAAAGCTTCTCGTATACTCTGCCCAGAAAGGTAACGGATTCCGCCAGAGTAACCGTTCGCCTGGGAGAGAACTGTTTAGGAGCGGTTCCGTAGAAGAAACCGAGCTCCCACCCAGCATATATAACATCATCATAAAAGCCTTCCTTCATTAGGGAGACATCAGCAAACCAAGGAACAGCAGGCCCTGTTTTTGCCAAGGCTATGGAACTGCTTTGTAGGATCAGAACCGTGGAAATGCTCAAGGACAGCAGCCTGCGCAGAAATTGTTTCATAGTCTTTTCCTTGTTTTGAAAAATATCGCTTCACCTATGATACAACGCAGAGCCGAAAAGCACTCACCTTTTCCGAAAATTTTTGCAAAGGGGAAGATAAGCTTTCTCCAGCTTTTGCTGTTACCCGGTGTTCCGGAGATGAGCAGGGGGCTCCCGCACAGCGGGAGCCCCCTGCTCATCCGAAAGGTTTTCGGGAAACGATGTTGTTACAAAAGAACCGTCACATCCCGGAGCTCCGGGTTTACGGTGAGGAGGACGCCTTGCCCGGTTTCCTCCACCGCGGCGCCGGAGGCTTCTTTGATGGCGCTGACATTGCGGAGCAGGAGCTTCAGGTTTTCGGCTCTGCCCGTAAAGCGGAAGGTGAGCTTCCCGCCGTTGTTTTCGGCGGCGACCTGCAGCAGGTCGTTTCCGTCCTTGTCCTTGATCTCGGCGGAGGCTTTCGTTTTCAGCTGGAACACGTGGAGGGTCAGGTCTTTGCCGTAATCGTATTCCACGTTCCGGTCGTCCGCGCCCACGGGGAGGATGGAGTTTTCCCGCACCATCAGGGGCAGGCTCATGAAATCGTGAGTTTCGTGGAGCCACCGGCCGCCCTCTACCGTGCGGTTATCCAAAAAGCCCGTCCAGGTGCCGGCGGGGAGGTAATAATCCACATCTCCCTCCTTGGTGAACACCGGGGCCACCAAAAGGCTTTCGCCCAGCATGTACTGGCGGTCCAGGCCGGCGCAGGGGATGTTCAGGGGATCGGCGTCCGTGGGGAATTCCAGCACCATGGCGCGCATGGTGGGAACGCCGGTGCGGTGGGTCTCTACAGCGGCGGAATACAGATAGGGCATGAGGGTGCATTTCAGATTGGTGAATTTCCGCAGCACATCCACCGCTTCCTCGTCAAAGAGCCAGGGCACCCGGTAGGAATTGGAGCCGTGGAGCCTTGAATGGGTGGAAAGCAGGCCGAAGGCCGCCCAGCGCTTATATACATCCGCCGGGGCGGTGCCCTCGAAGCCGCTGATATCGTGGCTCCAGAAGCCGAAGCCGGAAAGGCACAGGGAAAGCCCGGCCCGAAGGGATTCGCTCATGGAGGGGTAGTTGGAGGAACAGTCGCCGCCCCAGTGTACCGGGAATTTCTGCCCGCCCACCGTGGCGCTGCGGGCAAAGAGGCAGGCCCCGTTTTTGCCCTTGTATTCCTCCAGAAGCTCAAAGACGCATTTGTTATAGAGATAAGTATAGTAGTTGTGCATCAGCTCCGGGTCGCTGCCGTCGTAATAGGCCACATCCGTGGGAATGCGCTCGCCAAAGTCGGTTTTGAAGCAATCCACGCCCATATCCAGCAGGGCGCGAAGCTTTTCCTGGTACCATTTCCAGGCGGCGGGGTTGGTGAAATCCACCAGGCCCATGCCGGCCTGCCACAGGTCCCACTGCCACACATCGCCGTTTGGCCGTTTTAAGAGAGAGCCTTTTTCCATGGCTTCCTGGAATAAGGGGGATTTCTGGCCGATATAGGAATTGATCCAAACGCAGATCTTCAGGCCTTTTTCGTTCTTCATCCGGGAAAGCATGGCGGGCACGTCGTCAAACATGGCTTCGTCCCAGGTGAAATTGCACCATTCGTTTTCCTTCATCCAGTAGCAGTCGAAGTGGAACACATGGAGGGGAATGTTACGCTGTGCCATGCCGTCCACAAAGCTTGTGACGGTTTTTTCATCGTAGCTGGTGGTGAAGGAGGTGGTGAGCCACAGGCCGAAGGACCAGGCGGGGGGCAGGGCCGGGCGGCCGGTGAGGGCGGTGTAATTTTGCAGCACGGTTTTGCCGTCTCCGCCGCCGATGACCATGAAATCGATCTTCTCGCCGGGTACGGAGAATTGCACTCGGGTGACTACCTCAGAGCAGATCTCATAGGAGACCCTGCCGCTGGTGTTCACCAGCACGCCGTAGCCCTTGTTGGTCAGGTAAAAGGGGATGTTCTTATAGGCGATCTCCGAGCAGGTGCCGCCGTCTTCGTTCCACATATCCACCACCTGGCCGTTTTTCACAAAGGGCGTGAAGCGCTCTCCCAGGCCGTAAACCTTTTCGCCGATGTCCAGGTCCAGCTGGCACCGCATAAAGGGGCCTTCCGGGGTTTTCATGGTGCTGATCATGGCGTGGCCGAAGCGGTCGCCGATCTGGGTAAGCCGTTTTCCGTTGTAATAGTAGGTAAAGGAAGCGGGGCTTTTCGTGATGCGCAGCTCCGTTTTGCCGCTTACAATGGAAAGCCCGTTTTCCGTTTCCGTGACCTCCAGGGGCTGGGGCACTTCGTTCAGCTCAAATTGGGGCTCCTTTTTGGCGCTGCCCATAAAGTGATAGGCCTGGGTGCGGAGAATATCGGGCTGGGGAGAGGTGATGAACAGCTCCAGCACCGGGCCGCCCATGGCCCGCTCATCCTGGGGGTAGGGAACAGAGTAGAGATAGACCCGATCCCGCTCGATCTTGACCTCCCGGATCTGCACGCAGTCCGCGGCCTCCACGCCGGGGAGATTCATCCAGTAGCCTTTGGTAAATTTCATGGCAAAGCTTCCTTTCCTGCCGTTTCATCAGGGGGGTAAAACCATGGCCCGCGCCCCCGCTGAGAAACTGTTTTTTCTCTTGTATTGTACTTTGTTCTTTTTCAAAAGTCCAGAGGAAACGGAAAAGAAATGGTATCTTGAAAAAGCGGAGAGGCGCCGGATATTACCGCCCTTTCCTTTCTCACTGCTGCTTGCTGATTTTTTGTTAATTGATTGCGCAACAAGGGCCGCCGTTCAGCGCTTAAACCCCATTCCTTGGCCTTTTGCAAATCTTTTTTATAATAGAAATAACTAAAATCAAAAAACGAGGAGGGGTACTGTGAAAAAGAGGAATACAGGAAAACTGATCGGCTATGGAGTCTCCTATGGGATTTATTTGCTGGCTGCACTGCTGCTTGTGCCGCTGGTGTTGTGGCTGGTGCAGGGATGGGTATCGCGCACATATCAAATTTGGCCTCTTCTTCCTACCAACGTGCTGTGCTGGGTGGTATTGGCGGTCCTGCTTCTGTTTCGCACCCACCAGAGTACGGGATTGGGGCAAAAGGGCGTTTTTCTCAGCTTCGCTTTGTTTTTACTCTCTCTCTGCCTTACCGCGTTTTTGTTTTTCAATGGCCGCAGCGAGATCAGCATGATTTTACTCACAGTGGAGGAGTTTTATGATACGGCGCTTCTGCTACGGGCAAAGCGACACACTGCCCGTTTGGAAGAAAACCCGGAGAAGACGGAGCTTCGCTAAGGCTTAAGCAAGGGATTTTTCCTGTCATTCTGAGAAAAAGAAGCTTCGCTTCTTCCCGAAGGATGACAGATAGGGGGCCTTGCTCTTTTCTAACAACTAGTTCGCTAAACAATAATTTAGCGGGCTATCAAAAAAGAAACTGTAGGGCCCGACGTCCTCGGCGGGCCGCAGAAACGCTGCAGGCCTAACGGACCGTCGAGGACGTCGCTGGTCTCCGGTGGAGGGGAAGGTCTCCAGTGGAGACCGTTCTGACCCGACCGAACCGACAGGTGAGACGTCTAGCGCTGACCGAACCGACAGGTGAGAACGGTCCCTACAAAGTCACTTTTTAGCTGACTGCAAAACAATAATTTATCATCTATTCTTGCCTTGCGCCAGCAAGGCCGCCTTCATTGCTCATTACTAATTACTAATTTCCCATTATGCCCCATCGTTTTCTTCCCTGCGCAAGGGAAAACGCCGGGGCATTTTTTACACGGTGTTCTCATATCCTTGGAAAAAGGAGCTGAGAGGGGGGGAGTGGTATGGCGTTTTCCGACCGGGAGCTTTTGGCCCGTATTTTGGAGTGTGAAGCGGGGGGTGAGGGGGATACCGGAATGAAAGCGGTGGCCTGTGTGGTGATGAACCGGGTCCAGGTGGATTACGGAGAGTATGGAGGGCTCTATACCGTCAACGAGGTGATCTACCAGCCCGGACAATTTGCCTGTGTGAGGGAGACCATCGGCGGGCAGTACAATATGCAGAACGTATACAATATGCGCCCCACCGATGTGCAGTATGATATTGCGGATTGGGCCATTGCGGGGAACAGGCTGACAAACCTGGGCTTTGCCCTCTGGTATTTTAACCCCTTTAAGCCCACTTGCCGGGAACAATTTCCTTCCGCTGTGGGAGAATTTGTCATTCGGATCGGAGACCACTGCTTTTACAATCCTACAGCCGCTTATGCGGATACATAAGGAGGTCATATTGTTATGGATAGAAACAATAATTGGGATCGCTCCCCCGGTATGCAGAGGCTGAGAAACCGGAAGGATTTTCAGGAAATGGAGGATGGCAGCAGCCAGCTGGATAATTTCTATCACCCCCCTCAGCCCAGCTTTGACAGCGAGGAAATGCGGGGTTCTATGCAGGCCATTCTTTCCCAAAACGTGGGGCAGTATGTGGTAGTGGAATTTCTTATCGGCACCCAGGAAATCATTCGGAAGCAGGGGCTGCTTTATTTTGTGGGAAGAAGCTTTGTCACCCTGTACGATGAGGCTGCCAATAATTTTATTGTGTGCGATATCTTCTCTGTAAAATTTGTCTATTTCTATATGCCGGGAGACCGGCCCAGATTCAATTATAACCTGCTCCCCAGTGTCAGCGGAGAGCCCGGTATGGGCCCCCGGCGCACAAGGTAAAACCGAATGCCGGAAAAGGCATAAGGGCAATTAAAAATTAGGAATTAGCAATGAAAAAGGGCAAGGACTTTGGTGTTCTTCAGGGTAATGGTGGGGGTAGGCAGTGCACTAAATTGGATTTTAGAGGACTGACGAATAGCAGGCAACTCTTGCCTCCCCTGAAAGGGGAGGGGGACCATGCGTAAGCATGGTGGAAGGGTTCTAGCTCGCTTGCAGGCCGTATAAAGCCTTTTACCACTTGCCGCACAGAACCCTCCAGTCGTCCTTTCAGGACGACAGCCCCCCTTTCAGGGGGGCCAAGGGGTGAGTACCTAACTATAAACTTATCGTCTTTTCTTGCCTTGCGGCAGCAAGGCCGCCTTTCTTGCTCATTCCTCATTTCACATTGCGTTCCCTTTGCGCGGCTTGATTTTCGGAAGGCGGTATGCTAAAATACCCTACAAGATATTCTGGGTTTTAGAGCATATACCACAAAATGTTGAAAACCTTGCGGAGGGAAAAGCATGAGGAAAAAAACTTTATTTCGTTTGGGGAGCGTCTGTCTTGCCGTGCTGGTGCTGATGGCGGCGTTTTCAGGCTGTTCGGAGCTTCTGGGCGGAGAGAGCTCCAGAGAAGAGGAAACGCTGTACCCTGTTTCCGTAAACGGCAGGGAGATCCGGGTAGGGGAAACCACCATGGCGACCCTGTTGGACGCGGGCTATAAGGTCACGGTGTCCGAATGGACGGAGGATCACAGCGATATCGAGGAGTACGAGGTGGACCCGGAGCAGATCCTGGACGCCAATTCCTACTATTCCGGCGGCTCTGTGTGGCTTTCGGAAGCTTCTTTTGCCCATGTTTATTTCGTCACGGACGAAGAGCCGGCAAAGATCCCCGACGCGGTCATCGCCTATATGGAATTTAACCTCGGCACAGAGGAAAGCGACGCCGTGCTGGAGAAGATTCAGATAAACGGCGTACCCATTACGGAGATCACCAGGGCAAAGGCGGAGGAAATGTTCCCCGACTTTACCGGGGACGAAACTATGTGGCTCAAATACGGAGTAGATTACAAATACGATTTGAATTTTGATTCCGCCACGGGAAAGCTCCGAAAATTTTCCGTAGAGCGCAAGTATGATGTGGACTACAGCACCTCGGAATAAGAAGAAAAGCGATCCTCACTTCTTTGCGAAGTGAGGATCTCGGTTATGTTCCAATCACAAAACGCCGTGACCTCCACCCGGGGATCACAGCGAAAGCCCGCCATGGTGCTCAGGCCCCTTACCCCCGCAATGCCAACCTTCCATTTTTTATAAAGAGCTCTCCTTTCCTTTGATCGCCAGCTCAGGCAGCTCCGAGCTTTTTTCCCGGTAGGCAAAACAGCCGGAAACGCCCAGGTTCCCCAGCACCTTTGTCCACCGGTCTTCCATTTCCGTTGTGGGTATGATGGGCAGAAAGCCCAGATCCAAATAGATCTTGATGGCCGGAAGGCGGAAATCGTCTGTGGTCAGATCGATCCAGCCGCACCCCTGATTTTCCAGATAGGCAAGAACCGCGGAGCACACCCTTTTCCCCAGCTTCTTCCCCTGCGCCCGGGAGGAAACGCTCACCATGTGCAGCGTGCCGGTTTGCTCCTCATTATGGAGCACACCGGTGGCGGTCCCCACAGCCTCATTCTGCCAAAAGGCCAGGAAAATTCCCTCCGGCAGAACGCCGGGCATTTTTAAGATCCAATCGTCTAAGGTTTCATCTGAGACAAGGTCTCCCTCGGTAAAGGCGAGAAGCCCCTGCTTCAGGTTTTCCCTGTCACCTGGCGCAAAAGAGCGGATCAGGCAGTCAGAGGGCGTGTCCCGGAAAAGCTTCCCCGCGCCTGCGGGGCGTTTCATCATCAGTTGATCCATGGTTTTTCCTCCAGGTTTTTCATAGTCAGGATATCATTTACTCTACCGCAGCCGACTACCGGTGTCAAGAACGATGCGCAGTTTTTTGCCGCCGAAAGCTACAGGCTCAGATCGGCGGGATCGTTTGTAAGCTCTAAAAATTCCTGCTCCGGTTCAGAAGAGGCTTTTGGGTTTGAAGCGGCTTCGAGGAGATGGAGCCTTGCCAGACGGATCAGGGCGATGAGAATGGACGTGGCCCCCAGCTTTACGCTTAAAAGGTCGGGGCACTCTCCTGCCCGGGCGGCCTGCGCCGCCAGTTCCTCTGCCTGCTTTTGGAAGCCGAACAGGGCGCAAAGCACGATGAGGGACGCGGCGTTTTGCAGCTCGAGGGGTCCGGGGCAAGGAAGGGAAGCGGCGGGATCCTCCGCCTGAAGCAGCAGCTTTTGGCGCTGAACGTCTAAGGAACGGTATTGCAGGGCGATGCCTAAAAAGAGGGTGCGTAGCATTGCCTGGCTCCGGCAAAGAAGCCCCAGCTCCTGCTTCAGCTCCTCAGAAGCGTTCGCCTGCACGAGATCCTGATCCATAAAAAACACCCCCCGCCTTGTCCAAAATAACGGCATTCGCCGTTATTTCCATGGTATGCAGGGAGCGGAGGGGTGGTGTGCTTTTTATCCTTTTACTTTCCCGGACTGAGACATTCCCGGTTGTCCCAAAGATATTTCACGCCGGAAAGCAGGGTGACAGCGGCAACCAGCCAGCAGAGGATCTGGGTGACAAGGGAAATGAGAAAGGCCCCGTCTGCGGGGAAAAGGGCGCAGGCAAAATAATAGAGCAGCACCGTGACCATTTGCAAAACGGTTTTCACCTTGCCCCAGAGGTTGGCGGCGATCACCTTTTGGTTGGCGGCGGCAAGCATTCGCACCCCCGCCACGGCAAATTCCCGGAACAGCACGATCGCCAGCACAACGGGGCTGCACACGCCGTCTGTCACCATGTAAAGCAGGGCGGCGGTGGTGAGCATTTTATCCGCCAGCGGATCGGCAAATTTTCCGAAATCTGTCACCAGGTGATTCTTTCGGGCCAGATATCCATCTAAAAAATCGGTGATGCTGGCGGCGGCGAACACGATGCCGGCAAGCAGGCTGAAAACAGAGTTAAAATCCCTTTGCCCGAAATGGGAGAGGGCGGCGAACACCATAAATACCGGGACCAGAAACACCCGGAGCAGGGTCAGCTTGTTGGGGAGATTCAGCTTCATGGGAGATCACATCCTTTTTCCAAAGAGATCGCAGTCTACACAGTCTTCAATCAACACCTTCACAAAGGAGCCCAAAACAGGCTTCTGATCCGCGGTGAAGAACACCTTGCCGTCAATGTCCGGGGCGTCCATGGCGGAGCGGCCGAACCAGCATTCCGCGTACCGGTCGAAGCCCTCGGTAAGCACCTCCACGGTCTGGCCGACGCGGGCCTGGCCCTTGCGCTCCATCAGGAGGGTTTGGGAATCCATGATCAGCTCGGCCCGGTGCTCTTTCACTTCCTCTTCCAGCTGATCCGGCAGTTCCGCCGCCGGAGTGCCCTCCTCCTGGGAGTAGGCAAAGCAGCCCAGGCGGTCAAATTCGATTTCCTTTACAAATTCCGCAAGCTCGGTAAAATCCTCTTCCGTCTCGCCGGGGAACCCGGTGATCAGGGTGGTGCGCAGGGTGACCCCCGGCACCTTTTCCCGGATCTTCCGAAGAAGAGCGGTAAGGCTTTCCCGGCTGCCCCGGCGGTTCATGGCCTTCAGTACCCGTTCGGAAGCGTGCTGCAGGGGAAGATCTATGTATTTCACGATCTTCTCCTCCGAGGCCATCACCTCCAAAAGCTCATCGGTAATGGAATCGGGATAGCAGTACAGCACCCGGAGCCAGTGAAGCTTTTCAATTTTGCACAGCCTTTTCAAAAGCTTTGCAAGGGAATATTCCCCATACAGGTCGATGCCGTACCGGGTGGTGTCCTGGGCGATGAGGGTAAGCTCCCTGGCGCCGTTTTCCACCAGGGCCCTTGCCTCTTCCTCGATGCTTTCCATGGTGCGGCTGCGATAGCCTCCCCGGATCATGGGGATGGCGCAGTAGGTACAGCGGTTGTCGCAGCCCTCGGCGATCTTCAGGTAAGCTGACCAGCTGGGGGTGGAAAGCTCCCGCTCTCCGCACAGGGGCATTTTGTTTTTGTCGGGAAAGCTTTCTACAAATTCGCCTTCCATCATTTTTTTCAGATGTGCCGCGATCTCCCCGTTGGCCCCGATGCCCAGCACGGCGTCTACCTCGGGAAGCTCCTTGTGGATCTCCTGCCGGTAGCGCTCCGCCAGGCACCCGGTGACCACCAGCTTTTTGATCCTTCCTTCTTTTTTCAACTGGGCAAGCTCCAGAATTTCCTCAATGGATTCTTTTTTTGCGCTTTCAATAAAGCCGCAGGTATTGACGATGGCAATATCGGCAAGGGCCGCGTCGTCCACCGTTTCAAAGCCGCCCTGCTTCAAAGAGGCCATCAGCATTTCTCCATCTACCTGGTTTTTCGCGCACCCCAGGCTTACCATTCCCACCTTGACCGGCATATACTTTAAGCTCCTTTTATGTAATTCTGTAAAATTTCAAAAAATGTTTCGTCTTTCGGCCCCGCGGGGGAAAGGATCTCCGCGGCCCTTGCCTTCTGTTCCCATTCCTCATAGGGGATCCATTTTGCGTCCACGGTCTCGCCGGGCTGGAGAGCTACGTCCTTTGCGTCCATCTCCCGGCGCAGGCCGTACACATCGTTCAGAACGCCCGCGCCGTCCGGCTCTGTTACCCGAACTCTGTAGAGAAGGGTAAGCTCCTCCGGCCTTGCGGAAATTCCGGTTTCCTCTGAGAGCTCCCGAACAGCGGCGGTCAGGCTGCTTTCTCCCGCTAAGGCGCCGCCTCCTGTGTTTTCCCACACGCCGGGGAAAAATTTCTTTTCCGGGCTGCGCAGGGTGCAAAGCAGTTCCCCCTTGCGGTTTACCACTACAATAATAGCCCCCAGGTGGTAAGTTCCCGGCTCCATAGGGTTGCCCCGCACATGGGTGCCGCCCGTTTTCTTTCCGTTCTCGTCGTAAAGATCCAAAAGCTCCAAGCTGGCTTTCCCCTTTCTCACTTTTCCATATTCCCTGTTATTTTCCAAGCCCCGGCTGTTCTTCCGTCAAAAGCTCCTTTGCCTTCTGCACGGCAAGCTTTACGTATTCTCCCAGGGGCATGTCCATGGCGCCCACCACCGTAACGGAGCAGCGGTTTACGGGAATCAGCAGCTTTTGGGCGGCGCTTTGGGATACTGCCGCCGCCATTTTGGGGGTGATCTCTCCATACAGGGCGTTGGCGATCATGACCCCCATTGGCCCGGTGATGAGATCGGCGTCCGCACAGTTTACGATGACCGGGTTTTCCCCGGTAGCCCCCGCGTCCGCTCCGGACTTAAGCATGGCGGCGGTGGCGGCGGAATTGGTTCCCACGGCAATGACCTCTGCGGCAATGCCGGAGCTTTTCAGCTGAGAGGTCAGGGCTGCGCCCATTTTGCCGCCCTGGCCGTCGATCACAACGATTTTTTTCATGGTGATATCTCCTGTTTTCTTATGGGAACGAAAAGCGAAAAACTTATTTTGCTCCGTCCTGTTCCCGCTTTTTTCGTTCCCGCGCTTTTTTTCTTTTTTTCGCAGCGTTTTTCAAATCGTCCTGGATCCCGCTGAATTCCAGCCACATGCTGACCTCCGCGCCCAGAAAGAGAATGTACATGCAGAAAAACAGCCAGTACATCAAAATGACCAGTGTGGCCAGGCTGCCGTAAATGGAGAAATTGGAGAAGTTTTCCACAAACAGAGAGAAGAAAAAGGAAAACAGCACCCAGCCCGCGGCCCCAAAGGCCGCGCCCGCCAGGTTGTGCACAAATTTGATCCGGCGGCGGGGCAGGAAGGTATACATCAGAGTAAAGAAGATAAACAGCAGCAAAAAGCCCACCAGAGACTTGAAATTGATCAGCAGGGTGGCAAAGAAGGGGGGCGAATGCTTTAACAGGTAGTTATAAATGGTGGAGCCGAACACCAGAAGGGCGGCGGTCACCAGAATCACAACGGCAAAGGCCAGCACATATAAGATCGCCACTGCCCGCAGCAGCACATAATTCCGGGTTTCCTTGACCTCATAGATCTGATCCAGCCCCTTGATCACGGCCAGCATGGCCATGGAGGAGGTCCACACCGAGGTGATCACGGCTACCGGCAGCACGCCGCCGGATTCCAGCGGGCTTGGAAACAACGATTCCACAAAGGAGGAAACGCTTTCCGGAAAAAGCCGCAGGGCGGCCTCTAAAATCGGCACGCCGGAGGAAAAGTGAATGCGCTGCATCAGGGTCAGCACCAGAGCGATGAAGGGCAGAAAGGAGATGATGAGAAAAAAAGCGCCGTGGGCGGAGATGGAATCCAGCCGGTCCCGGACAATACGGCCCAGAAACCATTTGACATGCTTTTTTAAAAGCTTCATCTCAGGTATTCTCCCTTCGTTTCAGTAGTCAGTTGTTAAAGAGCAGATCATAAGGATAGCAGCGATTTCTTAATTTCTCAAGTATACCATGATTTTGAAAAGTTTACAACGCCTTTTCCAGCGGCGGGCGGACGGTAAATTGTAGTTTGCAGGCGTTGCTTGCAACGCCTGAGCCGCCGCAGGCACTCGGCGGTTGCACCGCAGGCACTCGAGAAGCTTCCTGATACAGGTGGAAACTTTCTGACCCGACCGAAAGCGACTGGCAAATTATTGTTTAGCATACTAACGACCCCCGCACACTGTCATCCTGAACAAAAGCAAAGCTTGCTTTGCTTTTGTTCAGGATCTCGGTCAGCAGCAACCGGCGCATAAAGAAAATTTGGTCTCACCTATCGGTTCGGGTGCTGTGCCCCGGTGGGGCACGCCCAGCACCGACCGAAGCGAAAGCGTAGACCGGTTCGCACCAGCGGTCTCAGCTGTCGCTTCGGGTGTTGTGTGCCGGTGGCACACG
>JAETPP010000070.1 GCA_021771115.1 Bacillota bacterium
GGGGTCAGAAAGCTTTTTTCGTGCCGAAATTCTTTTCACCATCTTTAAATTTCTTGTGCCTTTCCCCGAATTAGTTACAAATGTTCACAGTTTTCTGAAAGGGTTTAAGAGAAATGTAAAAAAACAGAAAAAGATTCTGTAATAAACCGGGGATAAACTCAATAACGATATAAGGACGGGGAAAACAGAAGAGAAATTTTCCTGATTCTCACCTCAGTCAGAGGGCCATGCATCCTTTGACGGAACGGGCAGCCCCGCCTTATCAAATCAAAGAAAAAGGAGAAACTCAAAATGAAAAAGGTAATTGCGGCACTGATGGTTTTGGCCATGGCGTTGACCATGGCGGCTTGCAGCGGCGAGGGCAACAGCTCCGCAGGCGGCACTTCTTCTACAGCGGGTACCTCCTCCGCTGTCGGCTCTTCCTCTGCGGCAGCTGAATAAAAACGCAGACCAATAAAGAACGCGCCGCAGTCTTCTGTTCTGCGGCGCGTTCTTTATTGCTGAATTTTCCTAAAAGCTGTAGCTGCCCGCGGTGAGGGTGTGGATCTCCCCGTTCGGCAGCAGCAGGGTGGCTTCACAGTCGAAGGGGATCGTGATCTCATAGTGAAGCGTTTCGCCGTCATAGCGCCATTCCACCTTGTACTGTCCGGCGGCGGAATCCATGCGCAGCTTGGCAAAGCGGATGCGGGGATCGGGCATAGGGCAGATCACCGCTTTTTTATAGCCGGGAGCCTCCTCGCAGGGGTTCAGGCCGCAGAGGTTTCGGTACATCCAGTCTGCAATGGAGCCATAGGCATAGTGGTTCAGGCTGTTCATGCCCGTGCCGCTGATGGAACCGTCCGGCAGAATGGAATTCCACCGTTCCCACACGGTGGTAGCGCCCATTTTTACCTCGTAAAGCCAGCTGGGGTAGTCGTTGTTCAGGAACAGGTCATAGGCGTATTGGTTTGCGCCGTTATCGGAAAGGGCGCGGCACAGGAAGGGAGTGCCGCAGAAGCCGGTATTCAGGTGCATGCCGTTCTTTTCCAGCAGCCCTTCCAGCGTGCTCATCACCTTGTCCCGGCAGCCCTCGGGGTACAGGCCGAAGAAAAGGCTCAGCACACAGGCGGTTTGGGTCTCCGGAATGTTCAGCGTGCCGTCGGCGTGAAAATATTCCCCCAGGAAGGCACCCTTGATCTTTTCACAGAGGGCCTCGTATTCCTTTTGATCCGCTTCATATCCCAACGCCTTCGCGGCCTTGGCGGTGAGAGAGGTGGAATACCAGTAAAAAGCGGTGGCGGTATAGGGGAGGCTGGTGGCGCCGAAAGGGTTTTGGGTGTCGCCGTCCTCCCGGTCCAGGGCCAGCCAGTCGCCCAGCTGGTTGCCCCGAAGCCACAGGCCCCGGTTGCCGTCTTCCCGGTCGTCCCGGCGGATCCGCTCCACCCAGGTCTTCATCACCGGGTACTCCCGGCGGAGCAAGGCCAAATCGCCGTAATTTTCATAGACCGCCCAAGGCATCATGGTGGCGACGTCGCTCCAGATCGCGCAGCCGGCGGCATTGTTCTTTACCCAGGAAAATTCCTTATCGCTTTCGTCCACATGGGGCGCGGGCACAAAGAAGGGAACGGAACCATCATAATAGGCCTGCTCGTGGGCCACATTTTCGATGAAATGGTGGAAGAAGGCGGGCATATAGATGTTTTTGCAGGCGGTGGCGGAGATGATGGCGGCGTCCCCCGTCCAGCCCAGTCGCTCATCCCGCTGGGGGCAGTCGGTGGGGATATCCAGGAAATTGTCGAACTGGCCCCACATGGCGTTCTGGAACAGCCGGTTTACCAGGGGGTTATCGGTTTCGATCCAGCCGATGGGGTCAATATCGGAACGGATGTGGCAGGCGGTGAAATCCTCGGCCCGTACATCGGAAACGCCTTCCACCTTGACGAACCGGAACCCGTAAAAGGTAAAGTGGGGGCGCGTCCGGGCCGTTGTTCCATTGGAGAGGTAAAGGTATTCCGCCTTGGCGGTGCGCAGGTTATCCCGATAGAAGCAGTCATTCTGCATGACCTCGCTGTAGGAAAGCTTTACCTGGGTCCCCGCGGGCTCCCGGCAGGTGAATTCCACCCAGCCGGTCATGTTCTGTCCGAAATCCAGAACGGTCTCGCCCTTCGGCGTATGAAGGATCTCCACCGGGGCAAATTCCTGCTTTTTGACGATCCGGGGCCCCATTCTGGCAACTAAGGGGCGGTTTTCTTCCTGAAGCAGCACTTTCCCCGCAGGAGCCGTGCAGCCGGGCTCGGACCACCCGGGAACCTGCCTCCCGGCATCGAAGTGCTCGCCGTCGTAAATATTGCTGAACAGTATGGGAGAATGGTAGCTCTTCCAGCTTTCCTCAGAGAGAACGACCTGCTCCGAGCCGTCCTTTTTTACAATGTGCAGCTCGCAAATGGCCTGCATGGTGTCGCCGTACAGGTCGTGATAGCGGTCAAACACCATATCGCCCTTATACCAGCCGGGACCAAGGGCCAGGCCGATGGCATTTTTACCCTGCCGCAGCAGCTTTGTCACATCGAAGGTCTGGTATTCCAGGTTGGCGTCATAGCAGTGGTAGCCGGGCAGCAGGTATTCCTTTCCGGCCTTCTGGCCGTTTACCTCCAGCTCGTAAACGCCCAGCCCGCAGGCGTATACCCTGGCGGCCTGGATCTCTCCGGTCACGGTGAAATCCTTTGCCAGCAAGGGATGCTCTTCCTTGTTTTCGAAATCGGCGGCGATCCACCTGGCCTGCCAGGGCTCCGATTCCTTGGCGGTTTCAAACCAGGAGGAGGCGGAGGCTGTGTCGCCGTTATCCGCCCACACGGTGACAGTCCAGGTATAGCGGGTGCGGGGGGAAAGGGGGAAAGAAGCCTCATACCCCAGGGAGGAGATATTTTCCTGTTTTCCACTGTCAAATACCGCTGCTCCGGCGCTGTCCGTTACCACGATTTGAGCGGCGATTTGCTTTTTGGCGGCGGTTTCCTCCGCTGTCCAGGAAAAAATGGGCTTGCCGAAAGACAGGCCGAGGGGCTCAGTCATATGGTTCGTGCGAAGATGAGTCAGCTTCAAAGGGATCTTCCTTTCTGAAATTTGTATTTCTCACGGTTCTCCAGGCGGTGTCCGCCATAATTTACTTGCTTTCTTCCGTCCAATAATAGGGCAAAAGCTCCTTGAGAGAGACGGCTCTTTCTTCCTCCACCAGAACCTGACAATCCGGGTTGCCCAGCTGCATCAGGAATTCCCGGCATCTGCCGCAGGGCGGCATGACATGGTGGCCCCAGCCGATGGCCACGATCTTTTCCACCCGGCTTTCCCCGGCGGTAAGCATAGCGGCAATGGCGGCGTGCTCCGCGCAGAAGCCCATGCTGCAAGCGGTGTCAATGCACACGCCCCGGTAGAGATTTCCCCGGTCCGTCACAAGGGCGGCGGCCACACCACCCGCCTCGATCTCCTCCGAGATCCGCCGGGGGTTCAAAACCTCCAGCGCGGCGGCCTTCAGCTCTGAAAAGTCCATTTTGACTCCTCCTTATCAAACGAAGCTAGCTTCGTTTGATAAGGGCAGACACGGTTTTGCGGGGCGGTAGGAGTCCCCGGCCGGCGTTAGAACTCCTCGCCTTACGCCAGTAAGGCGTCGTCGTTCACCTTGCCCGGGAACACCTCCTGCTCCCGCAAAACTCCTTCGGACCCCAGAGGGGCTCAAAGGGTGTGATGGCTAGGCTGCAGTCCGCAGGCGGGCTGGCGCCCGGCAAGGACGAAAACGCTGTCAGCGCGCCCTTTGAGCCCCTCTGGGGCGTGTTTCCCCTTGTCAAACGAAGCTAAAATAAGCATATCGCACTTTCCGGAAAAAAGAAAGGATTGGATTTTCCAAATTTGCACACCGTTTTTTGGCGTTTTTTACAAAAATCAAATTGACTTTTCCGGGTTTTCAGGTTATCATAATGGCAAATAACGGCAGAAAGCAAGGAAAGGAACATAGAGCTTATGGAGAAAAAATTTGCAAGGATCACGCTGGAAAAGGATTTTCAAATCAGCCGGATCGACAAGCGTATTTACGGCTCTTTTATCGAGCATCTGGGCCGTGCGGTATACGGCGGCATTTATCAGCCGGAGCACCCCAGCGCCGATGAGGAGGGCTTTCGCAGGGATGTGCTGGAGCTGGTAAAGGAGATCGGCGTACCCATCGTCCGGTATCCCGGCGGAAATTTCGTTTCCAATTTCTATTGGGAGGACAGCGTTGGCCCGGTGGCAGAGCGTCCCCGGAGGCTGGAGCTGGCCTGGAGAAGCACAGAGCCGAACCTGGTGGGCGTCAACGAGTTTTCCAGCTGGGCAAAAAAAGCAGGAACCGATGTGATGATGGCGGTGAACCTGGGCACCAGGGGAATTGAGGCCGCCTGTAATCTCTTGGAATACTGCAACCACCCCTCCGGCACCAAGTACAGCGACCTGCGAATCTCCCACGGCGTCGAAAAGCCCCATGATATCAAGGTGTGGTGCCTGGGCAATGAAATGGACGGCCCCTGGCAGACCGGGCATAAGACCGCATTGGAATACGGCCGCCTGGCGGATGAGACCGCCAAGGCCATGAAGCAGATCGACCCCTCTCTGGAGCTGGTGGTCTGCGGCAGCTCCAATACCGGAATGCCCACCTATCCCCAGTGGGAGGCCACCGTGCTGGAGGAGGCCTATGACAGCGTGGATTTCATTTCTCTCCATACTTATTACGGAAACCGCTTCCACGATACCGCCAACTTCCTGGCCCAGTCCGATGATATGGATCACTTTATCAAAACCGTGATCTCCACCTGCGATTTTGTCAAGGCGAAGAAGCGGGCCAAAAAGGATATCATGCTCAGCTTTGACGAATGGAACGTGTGGTTCCATGCCAACGCCGAGGACGACGATACCATGAAGAACCGCCCCTGGTCAGTGGCGCCTCACCTGTTGGAGGATCAATACGATTTTGAGGACGCCCTGCTGGTGGGCCTGATGCTCATTACCATGCTCAAGCACTCCGACAGGGTGCGTATGGCCTGCCTTGCCCAGCTGGTAAACGTGATCGCGCCTATTATGACGGAGGAAAACGGCCCCGCCTGGAAGCAGACCATTTTCTATCCCTATCTCCACGCCTCCAAATACGGCAGGGGAGTGGCACTGGATACGGCCCTTCGGTCCTCCCGCCACGATACCATGGACTTTACCGGCGTTACCGATGTGGAATCCGCGGCGGTGTGGAACGATGAGGGAGAGGAGCTGACGGTATTTGCCGTGAACCGGGATCTTTCCGACAGCATCACTTTGGAAACAGACCTGCGGGGCTTCCCCGGCTATCGTCTTACAGAGCATATCGTGCTGGAGCATCCTGATGTCGCAGCCGTGAATTCGGCACAGAGCCAACCCGTTGCCCCGAAAACCGTAACGGACCGGGATGAGCAGGATGGCGGTCTCCTGAAGAGCCGCCTGGCCCCCGCCTCCTGGAATGTAATCCGCCTGAAAAAGCAGTAAGCTGCGTTTCGCAGCAGCCAAAAAGGGCCCGCCGGAAGCTTCCGGCGGGCCCTTGAGCGGGGCGAAAAAAATCTTTTTTCGCCCCGCTCAAACATGTTGGGGAAATCGTAGATTTCCCCAACATGTTGCGATTGAAAAGTGAAAGAGAACCCTGACGGTTCTCTCTCACAACTCTCTTTCCCTCCGTATTTTTTCGCCAGCGACTTTATCGACAGTCTGAGGGCCCGCCGGAAGCTTCCGGCGGGCCCTTGCGCTTTATTCATTCCCTTTGGCTGTGGATCACCAGCATATCCCCGGCTCGAAGCGTTACGCCTCCCTTTGGGATCAGGGTTTTCTCTCCGCGCCGAATCAGGACCACCAGTTCCCCTTCTCCTAAGGGCAGGGAGGATAGGCTTTTCCCGCACCAGGCGTGGTGGCTGCCGATCTCCAGCTCCTCCAGATGGATCAGTGTGTCGTCCTGATATTCCGGGGCGCTCATCACCAGCTTGTCGCCCGCCTGTATTTCCGTGTTGCCCCGCGGCGCGAGGATCTCCCCGTTTCGCTCCAACAGGGCAAGCATGGTATCCGGCGGAAAAGCGATATCCCGTACCCTTTTTCCCGCCCAAGAATGGCCCTTTTCCACTTCCAGACGAAAAAACTGCACCTCGGCTTCTCCGGCGTAGTCACTGAAGGTTTTCAGAACATTTCCCTCTTCATCCAGCAGTCCGGATCTCCTTGCGACCAAGGGAAGCAAAGAGCCCTGCAGGGCAATGGAAAAGAGCACCACGCAAAAGGCGATATGAAATACATCGTGCTTTGTATAGGCTGGATCCACCGTGGCCATAATGGCAAAAACGATGGAAGCCGCGCCCCGCAGCCCCGCCCAGGAGACCACCAGCTTCTGTGAAAGCTTGGCGTGAAAGGGGGCAAGCAGCAGGAATACAGCGGCGGGGCGGGCAACCAGCGTCAAAAACAGGGCAATCAAAAGGGAAGGCAGCAGGATGGCGGGCATCTGCGAGGGGAAGGCCAGCAGGCCCAAAAGGAAAAAGATCAGCATCTGCATCAGCCCGGTCAATCCGTCAAAGAAGTGGATCAAGGATTTCCTTCTGGGAAATTTCCGGTTCCCCAAAATAATTCCCAAAAGGTAAACGGAGAGATACCCGTTTCCTCCTATTGCCGCGGGCAGAGCATAGGCCAGTACCGCGGCAGCCAGAACAAAGGCGGCGTCAAAGCCGTCCGTGGCAAACCGAAAATGCCGCAGCACCCACAGAGCGCCCAAGGCGATCAAAACACCCAGCGCCGCGCCGTATACCGCTTGCGCGAAAACCATGTAGGCAATGGCCCCGGCGGAGCCTGTGCCGTTCATTACGGAAAGAACAATGACGGTGAGCATATAGGCGCAGGGATCGTTGCTTCCGCTTTCCATTTCCAAAAGGGAAGAGGTGCCGTATTTCAGGCTCAGCTTTTTAGAACGGAGAATGGAAAATACGGAAGCGGCGTCAGTGGAGCCCAGCACAGAGCCGATCAGCATGCTTTCCGCCCAACCGGTTTTCAGCACACAGCGGCAGAAAATTCCGGTCAGAGCGGCCGTGACAATTACCCCAAGAGTGGAGAGCACAGCCGCCTGGGGCGCCACAGGGCGGGCTTCCTGCCAGCTGGTGCCGAAGCCGCCGTAAAACATGATGAAAATCAGGGCCACAGAGCAGACGGTTTCCGCCAGCCGGTAGTTTTCAAATACGATTTTTCCGGGACCGTCGGAGCCGAAAAACATTCCCAGGGCGATAAACGCCAGCAGCATGGGGATCCCCAGCCGGTGGGAAAGCTTGTTGCACAGCACGCAGGCAAGGATGATAACGGAGAGAAGGATCAGCTTGACCGCCACAGGACACCTCCTTGTTTCCAGGGTCGTATTGGGGTGAATATACTACCATTATACCGGAAACCGCCGCTCTTGAGAAGCGGGGAGAGCAAAAAGGCGGAAAATTTTTGAAAAAACCGCGCCTGCCGGAAAAAGTCCGGCAGGCGCGGTTTAAAAGGAGAATCAATGAAAAAGACCTCGGCGAATTCAACTGTTATAGTACCTGGTGGTGATCACACAGGCTTCCGCCCGGGTGGCGGTTCCCTGGGGATCGAATTTATTGCCGCCCACACCGCTGATCAAGCCGTTGTCCCGGCAGGCATACACTGCCTCCTTTGCCCAGGAGCTGATTTTTCTGTCGTCCGCAAAAGCGGCGGAGGAAGCGTTTCTCTCCAGCCCGGCGTACTGCGCCAGAATTACGCACATCTGCTCTCTGCTGATCACGGCGTTGGGCCGGAAGGTGTTGTCTGTATAGCCGTGTACATAGCCCATTTCAGAGGCCCAGGCAATGGCCCTGGTCATTTGAGAGGTGGGATTTTTCACATCGGTAAAGCTTGTCCCTTCATCGTAAAGAGAGAGATCCACCCGGTCAAGATTTGCCAGAGCCATTACAAACTGAGCTCGGGTGATTTTGCCGTTGGGGGTAAAGGTGCCGTTTCCGTTGCCCCGGAAGATCTGCGCCTCCACAGCCTTGTCCACCGCGCTGTAGAACCAGTCTTTCGTGGTGAAATCGGTGAAAACGCTGCTGTCGGAAAGAACGGTGGCGGTGGAAACAGGGGTCTTCACGCCGCTTTTTACGGCAATGGCCTTGTAGGTGCAGCCGGTCATATAGATAGGCCCGGTATAGGGCGTGGAATTTTGATCGGGCTGGGTGTTGTCAGTGGTGTAGTAAATATCCGCACCGGCCCCGGCCGTCATGGTGACATAGCCGTTTGCGGCTTCGATCACAGGGGCGCCGAAGGCCGAGGCGTTAGAAACACGCTCCGCGTAGAGAGAGCAAACGTAGCCGGAAAGCCCGCCGGAGGTAACAACGGAATACCATTTGTCGGTGGAAGCGCCGTCCGCCGTGATTTTTTCTCCCGTCACCTCTTCCAGAATATTGATGCCGGTACCCTTGGAAAGGGTGGTCACAATTCCGGATTTCGTAGTGGCGGCCTGGCGCAGCCGAACGCTGTTGGCAGTGATTTTTCCGTTATAGACGGAGGGCTCATCTCCTTGAGAGCCGCCGTAGATCAGCTCATAGGTGCTGTCCTTGCCGCTGTATTTGGTGCGAAGATAGGCGGTTACCTGAGAAGCGGAGGCATAGCGGGAACTGAGAGTCACCTGGTTTACGGGAACATAGTTCCCGGCGGTGGTGCGGGCGTATCCGTCGCTGCCGATGAGGCAGCCGTCTATCATGGTATTGGTATCGTATTCGTAGCCGGTGTAGTGCACCAGCTTTCCATCCAGCTCATACCAGCCTTCCACCGGGTATTTCATGCCGTTGTCGAATACGTGCCAGGCAGTCCAGTTTCTGCCGCTGCCTACCACCGGCTCCCGGCGCATGTTGTACTGAGAATCGCTGTTGTCCGCAGCTTCGTTATTGCCGATATAAATGCCGATATGCCCGTAAATGCCGGTGCCGGGATCGTTGTAATCCGGCATGGTCAGTGCCAGGCCGTGAATATTGGGGATCCCCTCGCTGATATCGTTGGAGAACACACAGTTGTCCGTGACCTGGCTGGTGGCGCCGCCCCGGCAGTCTCCCAGGGCGCCCGTGTCGGAGAAGTAGGCATAGAGCAGGCCCGCGCAGTCAGAGCCCCGGGTGCTGCCCACCGCCTGGCCCTTGCCGCCGGAAACATAGAGCCAGCCGTCCCGATGGGCCTTGATGCCGTGGGCGGCAAGCCCCAGAGAGGTGGGAGTTTCCGCGGCGGAGGCGGTGTGGCCGGGCATAAGCCCGGCGGCACAAACCAGCCCCAGCGCCAGAAGAAGGCAAAGAATTCTGGCAGTTCCTTTTTTTGTGATGCTTCGTATCATGGGTGATTCCCTCGCGTTTCAAAGATTAGAGTAAGATGAGGCTGTCCGGCTTCCTTTCCGGAAAAGGGAGAGGACAGCCAAAAGGTTACAAATTGGTTACATTTTATCACGCCTGATTTCATTTTGCAACCCGCTTGGAAAAAATTCACAATTTCTTTGCTGATTTTCCGAGAGGCCATTTTTTGAAAAGGTTAGGAAATACCTGAAAAAATGGGAGTATCCCGCTGCTCCTGCCAATTTTTTCCCCTGCCCCGAATTTCCGGTTTCGGCAGAGAAAAAGCGATGCAATACTGAAAATCGAGATTGACTTTGTCTCGGGATTCATAGATAATAAAAGTAACAAAACACCATGCATTATTTTGCGGGAAAGGGAAGGCGTTGCACATGAAAAACCTGAAGGCCCGGCTGATGAGCCTGCTGCTTGCCGCCGCGCTGCTTCTCGGTATGCTGCCGGTAAGCGCGCTGGCTTTAGAGGATACAACGGCTCTGCCTGTGGAGGTAGAGGTGGAGAGAACGGAGGATGGGCAGGGCGGTTATGACGCCGTGCTGGAAAACCGGGAGGTGCTGGGAGGCGGAGATCCCCTTCTCAGCGAAGCCAGGGGCTTCAGCGCGCCCGCCGCGTCTGATAACGGCGGCGATATGTACAGCCAGCTTACCACCCGGCAGAAGGCCTGCTATGACGCGCTGGAGGCCATCACCATCGATCGTCTCCTTTCCTCCGCCCAGGTGCAGCACAATAATATGATCTACTATCGAGTCCTCACCCGGGTCCCGGAGCTTACCGGGGTTTCCATCGCGGGCTCTTTTTCCAATGGGAAATTCATCCCCACCAAAGCGGCGGCGTCCATAGAATCCGGCATTTACACGGATCTGTGTGCGGCCATTGTGGCCCTGCGGTATGACCGCCCCGACGCTTTGTGGCTTGCCCATTTGCAGTACGGCTATAAGGTGGTCCAGTCCGGCTCCGCCGCCGCGAAGGTCACGGATGTTATTTTTGACTTCTATTTAGAGTATGGCGGGCTGGAGCGCGATATGCGGGCCGATATGCTGGAACGGGCGGAAGAGATCGCCTCGGCGGCCAAAAACGCGCCCGATACCTACAGCAGGGTCAAGGCCGCCCACGACCTGCTGGCCCAAGGGAACACCTATGGCGACCCTGAGGAAAATCTGGCCCACACCGCCTACAGCGCCCTGATCCAGGGAGACGCCTTCGAGCCCGTCTGCGATGGATACGCCAAGGCGTTCAAGCTCGTCTGCGGCTTTCTGGAAATTCCCTGTACCCTTGCCTCCAGCGCTACCCATATGTGGAACAACGTGAAAATGGACGATGGGGAATGGTATAACCTGGATCTTACCTGGGACGATGACCGGGACGACGCCATCAGTTATGATTATTTCCTGATCGGTTCCCAAACCGTGGTAGGGGGCGAGGCCTTTTCCAAGCAGAAGGACCACCTGGAGGAAAACCCCTACAATGTTTATCTGGAAGAGGATAAGGGAAATCTGTTAAAGCCGGTCTCCCTTCTTTTCCCCGGCAAGAATAAGCAGGCCTATACCTACCAGGGGGCAGATTACCCGCCCCTTACCTTCCCGGATGTGAAGCGCAGCGCCTGGTACTATGAGCCTGTGGAGCAGGCTTACCGGCTGGGCCTGTTCCAGGGAAATACCGACGGCCTGTTCCAGCCCTCTAAAAATATTACCCGGGCGGAGTTTGCCCTGGTCACGGCCAACGCGCTGGGCGCGGATCTCAGCGGATACGGCGCTTCCTCCTTTACCGATGTGCCGGAGGGAAAATGGTTTTCCCCGGCGGTGGCGTGGGCAGAAGAGGCCGGCATCATGCATGGGGACGGCAACGGAAAATTCCGCCCCAACGCCTTCATTACCCGGCAGGAAATGTGCGTGGTGATCTATCAGGCCCTGGAGGCCAAAAAAGACCCTGAAAGCTTTACCTTCCCGGATGACGGTTCCATCGCCCGCTGGGCAAAGAACGCCGTATACCAGTGCTATGCTCTGGGACTGGTCAGGGGAGACGACAAGGGATATTTCTCCCCCAACGGCAACACCCTCCGAAGCGAGGCGGCGACCGTGTTCACAAAGTTTGTAGAGCTGGGGGAACCCTATCTGCCCGCAAAGTAAAGCCGAACGCATATATGAAACAAGGCCGCCCTGACCGGGCGGCCTTCTTGTCATTCTGAGCCGCCCTTTTTGTCATTCTGAGCCGCCCTACCTGTCATTCTGAGCCGAAGGCGAAGAATCTCGTTCTTTTCCCTTCCCCACAAGAGTCAAGGACGAGATCCTTCGTCAAGAAGGCGCGAAGCGCCTTTTTTTCTCAGCATGACAAGAGAAAGTGGCCGTTTCTAACAACTAACTACTCACAACTAACAACTAAAAGGTTTTCTGCTCTTTTTTATTGACAAAATCCCCGTAACATAAGATAATAAAAATTCAGGGCGCGCGGATCTGTGATAAGCCATGCGCCTTTTGTGAAAAATGAAAGAAAAGCGGCGGCTCCGCTGTTGTGATGGCGGGCCGCGGTCAATGGAAAAATCGCCGGTGGGGCCCTCCCTGTTCCGGCGCGAAACAGGAGTGAGGAACGTGAGCACAGAGCTTGCCAAGGCCTATGAGCCGCAGGAAGTGGAAAAACGAATTTACGATTTCTGGATGAAGGGCGGCTGGTTCCATGCGGAGCCGGATCCCAAAAAGAAGCCCTATACCATTGTGATCCCGCCGCCCAACATTACCGGGCAGCTGCACATGGGACATGCTTTGGATGAGACCATGCAGGATATCCTGATCCGCTGGAAGCGCATGCAGGGCTATTCCGCCCTGTGGCTTCCCGGTACGGATCACGCCTCTATCGCCACGGAAGCCAAGATCGTGGAGGCCATGCGGCAGGAAGGCGTTTCCAAGGAGGAGATCGGCCGGGAGGCGTTTCTGGAGCGGGCCTGGGCCTGGAAGGAAAAGTTCGGCGGCCGTATTGTTGAGCAGCTGAAGCTTTTGGGTTCTTCCTGCGATTGGGACCGCCTGCGCTTTACCATGGACGAGGGCTGCTCCAAAGCGGTGCGCCATGTGTTTGTCAAGCTTTACGAGCAGGGGCTCATCTACCGGGGCGAGCGCATCATCAACTGGTGTCCCAACTGCCGCACCGCCATTTCCGACGCCGAGGTGAATTTCGAAGAGAAGGAAGGCTCCTTCTGGCATCTGCGCTATCCTCTGGCGGATGGCTCCGGCTTTATCGAGCTTGCCACTACCCGCCCGGAAACCATGCTGGGCGATACCGCCGTGGCGGTGCACCCCGAGGACGAGCGCTACCGGCACCTCATCGGCAAAACGGTGATCCTGCCCCTGGTGGAGAAAGAGATCCCCATTGTTGCCGATGAATACGTGGAAATGGATTTCGGCACCGGCGTGGTGAAGATCACCCCCGCCCACGACCCCAACGACTTTGAGGTGGGCAAGCGCCACGACCTGCCGGTGATCAATGTGATGAACGAGGATGGCTCCATCAATGAAAACGGCGGGAAGTACGCGGGCCTGTCCGGCATGGAGGCCAGAAAGCAGATCGTGAAAGACCTGGACGAAGGCGGTTACCTGATCAAAATTGAGCCCATCAAGCACAATGTGGGCACCTGCTCCCGCTGCCACACCGTAGTAGAGCCCAGGGTCTCCACCCAGTGGTTCGTGAAGATGGAGCCCCTGGCAAAGCCCGCCGTGGATGCGGTGAAGGATGGTACCATCAAATTTATCCCGGAGCGGATGGACAAAATCTACTACAACTGGATGGACAATATCAAGGATTGGTGCATTTCCCGGCAGCTGTGGTGGGGCCACCGGATCCCCGCCTGGTACTGTGAGGACTGCGGTGAGACCATCGTTTCCGAAACGGATGCACAGGTCTGCCCCAAGTGCGGCGGCCGCCACCTCCGGCAGGACAACGACACGCTGGATACCTGGTTCTCCTCGGCCCTGTGGCCCTTCTCCACTCTGGGCTGGCCGGAAAATACGGAGGAGCTGAAATACTTCTATCCCACCGATACCCTGGTCACCGGCTACGATATCA
>JAETPP010000340.1 GCA_021771115.1 Bacillota bacterium
ATGCGGGAGCTGATTGAACAGTTGCTGGAGCTGGCCAGGACGGACAACGCCGAATCGAGGCCCACCGTCGGTACTGTGGATTTTAGCAGATTGGCCGCCAATGCCGTGCTCCCTTTTGAGCCAGCCTTTTTTGAAAAGGGGCTGCGCCTGGACGTCCGGATCGACCGGGATATTTCTGTTTCCGGGGAAACGGCACTGCTGCAGCGGCTGATGGACATTTTGCTGGACAACGCGCTGAAGTATTCCTCTCCCGGCGGGACTGCCTGGGTGACGCTCCAAAAGCAGGGGAACCGGCGCTGCAGACTGGTTGTAAAAAACCAGGGAGAGCGCATCCCGCCGGAAGATATTAAAAACATATTCAAACGGTTTTACCGCGTAGATAGGGCCCGAAGCAGGGACGGGAGCTTTGGTCTGGGCCTCTCCATCGCGGAGAATATTGTGGTGCAGCATAGAGGGAGCATTTGGGCGGAGAGTGAGGACGGGGTCAACAGCTTTTTTGTGGAACTGCCCTGCGTTTAGCGTCCGTTTTCGGGGGCGGAGAGGAGAAGGTGCCTCTCCGCCTTTTTTGTTCAAAAAATTTTCACAAAAGGCTTCAGCGTCGTTTCAGCGCAAGAGATTACAATAGAACTGGCCCTTGTTTGCGCGCGGGCAATGGGACCGGCGGAAGGGAAAAACGCTGTCCGGGTGCGCCGGCCTTTTTCAGGCGGGGACGGACGGCGGGATGGCCAACATAGGTTCGAGGAGGCAGACTATGATAACAGTTGAGCACTTGACAAAATACTACGGCGATTTCATGGCGGTCGATGACCTTTCCTTTGAGATCGAGGAGGGCCATGTTTACGGCTTCCTGGGACCGAACGGCGCGGGAAAGTCGACCACTATGAATATTATGACCGGGTGCCTGTCCGCGACGGAGGGGCATGTCAGGATCGATGGATATGATATTTTTGAAGAGGCGGAAAAGGCCAAAAAGCGCATCGGCTATCTCCCGGAGCAGCCCCCGCTCTACATGAATGAGACCCCACTGGAGTATCTGCGGTTTGTAGGGGAGGCAAAGGGTCTGCACGGCGCAGAGCTCGACCGGCAAATCACCCGGGTAGTGGGACAGACAAGGATCGATGGGGTAAAAAACCGGCGGATTTCAGCCCTTTCCAAGGGCTATAAGCAGCGGGTCGGAATCGCCCAGGCGTTGCTCGGAAACCCGAAGGTCATTATCCTCGA
>JAETPP010000341.1 GCA_021771115.1 Bacillota bacterium
TGGGAACAGATTTTGGCCCGCCGCGGCTGGGCGGAATTTTTCCCTGATGGAACTGCCGCAGAGCAGGCGTCTATTCTTACAGTGACAGTTCCCCGCCTTCGCTTGGAGCTTAGCGGAGAGCTTTTGACCATGGGTACTACCATGCGGCTGCTGGACCGGGAGGAGGCGGAAAATTCGGGCAAACCGGGCAGCTCCATCGGCTGTTATGTGGTGGAGCTGGCAGGCAGAACAGAGGAAGGCCTGTATCAGCCGCGCTATGAGACGATCCCCCTGTCCGCGGGGGTCGTCCGGGGATACCGGAAGCTTAACAGAGAGGCTCTGCTGGAACAGATGTTTTTATTTTTGGGCAATGCTTACGGCTGGGGAAACAGCCATGAATCGGTGGATTGCTCCGGTTTGATTCAGGACGTGCTCAGCGTATTTGGCATCCGGATGCCCAGGGATGCGAAGCAGCAGCAGCAGGTTCCGTTAAGCCGCCTTACCTTCCCCTCCACCATGGAACGGGCCGGGCGGGAGGAGATTTTAGATCTGCTTTCTCCGGGGGATATCCTGTATTTTCCCGGCCACATCATGTTTTATCTGGGAAAAGCGGAGGGAGAGTATTATGTACTCAGCGCAGCCAGCTCCATGAAAGCGCCGGGAGCCTCGGAGGAGGAGGTACTGACCGTGCGCCGGGTGATCATCAATTCCCTTTCCATGGAGCGAAAAAACGGCAATAGCTGGATGGGAGAGCTGGAGCGCGCTGTGCTGCTTTGATGGGCCGGAAAAGATTTGTTGTGAAATGGAAAATTACATGGTATACTAAAAAAGATATGGCACTCTGCCGGACCGGGAGCTTCTGCAGAATAAGGATTTCCGGAAACGGGCAGATATGCACGGTGGAAACAGGGAGGAAGAAACAAACGATGACAAGTAAACAGAGGGCTTATCTCAAGGGGCTGGCGATGAATCTGGATCCGATCTTTCAGATTGGAAAGAGCAGCCTGACACCGGAAAATACGGCGGCTATCGCGGAGGCTCTGGAAGCCAGGGAATTAATTAAGGTCAGCGTGCTGCAAAACTGCATGGACGATCCGTCGGAACTGGCTCAGATGGCGGCGGAGCGGACCAGATCCCAGGTGGTGCAGGTGATCGGTAAAAAAATCGTGCTGTACAAAGAAGGGAAGGACGAGAAAAAGAAAATCGTTCTGCCGAAATAAAGGAGCATAGAGATGGTACG
>JAETPP010000071.1 GCA_021771115.1 Bacillota bacterium
GACCCGCCGATAGGCGGTGGAAGGGTTATAGCTCGGCTGCGATTCACATAAAACCTGCGTTTATCAACTTGCTGCCACGGAACCCTCCAGTCACGGCTTCGCCGTGACAGCCCCCCCTTTTTCAGGGGGGCCAAGGGTGAGCGCTAAACAATAATTTAGCGCACTGTCCCTGTCCTTCCCTTGCCTCGCCGGGGAAGCTTCACCGCCCGGCATCTGGAATTCAACATCTAACTTTCCTGTTTTCTGAAAAAACTTTTAAAAAGCGCTTGTTTTTCTTTTCCCAGTTGGTATAATATCCTCGACATCATTCTTCCGGCGTCAGCCGGAAACCTTGGAGAGGAAAGCTTATGACACATCGCGAGCGCTTTATCAAAACCCTGAAATGCGAACCCATCGGGGGCCAGGTACCCACCTTTGAGCTGGTGTTTTTCCTGACCATGGAGGCCTTTGGCAAGGTGCACGATACCCAGCGGCACTACGGCCAGTGGAAGCAGATGAGCCAGGTGGAGCGAAATCTGCACATGAACGAAATGGCCCAGCTTTATATCGACATTGCCAAGCGGTACGACCACAGCGCCATTTTTGTGCAGCCCAATCCCGGCGACCTGGAAAGCACCCAGTGGCTATTGGAGCTGATCCGGGAAAAGAGCGGAGACGAGTACTACATCATGATGCACGGCGACCCCACCTGGTCCATTCCCGACGGCGACCACATGATGGAGTTTTCCGAGCAGATTTATGAAGAGCCGGAAAAGCTCAATGAGATCTCCAAGCGCCGTTTGGACGAATGCCTGGAAAAGGCCGCGAAGCTTCACCAAATGGGACATTTGGTAGATGGCTTTACCATGTGCGCCGACTATTGCTTTAACACCAATCCCTTTTTCAGCCCGGAAAAATTTGACGAGCTGATCGTTCCCTATCTGCGGGATGTGATCGCCGGGTACCGGGAAATGGGCTATTATACCATCAAGCACACCGACGGCAATATCATGCCTATCGTCAAGCAGATGGCGGACTGCAAGCCGGACGCCATTCATTCCCTGGATCCCCAGGGCGGCGTAACGATCCCCGAGGTGCGGAAGATCGTTGGGCCGGATATCGCTTTGGTGGGCAACGTAAGCTGCGCCCTGCTGCAAACCGGCACAGACGAGGAATGCCGTCAGGATGTGATGCGCACCCTGCGGGAAGGCATGGCAAACGGCAGGGGCTATGTGTTCTCCACCTCCAACTGCGCCTACACCGGCCTGCCGCTGGAGCGGTATGAAATGATGATCGATATCTGGCGCAAGTACGGCAATTACGAGGATTACGAAAAGAATTTCGGACAGAACGATTGACAGTTTGACGCGAAGTTGTTATAATAAAAACGTAAAAAGAGCCTGCCGATAGACGGTTTGGCTCAGTGGAAATTTCTAAATGTTTTTAGAAGCCGTCACTTGGCCGAGTGGCGGTTTCTGCTTTTTACTGTGATCGTTACTGTATATCCGAAGATATGTATCGTCAGAGTAATCGGCATGGAAACACCCCCTTTCGGGTAGTGTAGCCAAAAACCGCCTACCGTGATATGGCAAGCTCCCGCGCATTTCTGCACAAGCGAAGTATACCAGATAAAACGACAATATTCAAGTTGCTTTTTGCCTTTTCAGGAAGCTTTCAAAGAGTATAATTGTTTTTCTGTCGCTGAAAAGAATTCCAGAAAGTTTTCCTTGCTTTTTTCAGCCCGGTATGCTAGAATAAATTGATTCAAAGGCTAAAGAGCTTTCCTTTGAGCACAGAGTATCGTCCGTAAAGAGGTGAAATTCAGAATGAAGCAGAATATACATCCCGACTATCAGGAGACTACCATCACCTGCGCTTGCGGCAACGTGATCAAAACACGTTCCACCAAGAAGGATATCAAGGTCGAAATATGTTCAAAGTGCCACCCGTTCTTTACGGGCAAGCAGAAGCTGGTAGATACCAGCGGCCGCGTGGATATGTTCAAGAAGCGTTACGGCATGGCAGACAAAAAGTAAGAAGGTTAGCGGGCGGCGCGGTTTGCGCCGCCCGTTATTTCATAAAAAAGGGGGAAGCCCGGTGGAATATCTTACCGTGAGGGAAGAGGGACAGGATGAATTTGTGGAGAAAAAATCCCGCTTTATCGGCTCCTGCCGCCCGGTAAAGACCGAGGAGGAGGCGCAGAGCTTTATCGCGGCCTTGAAAACGAAATACTGGGATGCTTCCCACAATGTGTACGCCTATATCCTCCGGGAAAGCGGTGTTCAGCGGTTTTCCGATGACGGCGAGCCCCAGGGCACGGCGGGAATTCCCGTTCTCGACACCCTGAAAAAAGCGGGGGTGACCGATACCGTGGTGGTGGCTACCCGGTATTTCGGCGGCATTCTGCTGGGCGGGGGCGGGCTGATCCGTGCCTATTCCCACACGGCATCTATCGCTTTGGCGGCGGCGAAAAAAATCACTATGCGGGAATGCCTGCTGCTGTCTGTTTCCTGCGATTATTCCTCCTATGGCCGCGTGCAGGGTGTGATCCCGGAATGCGGCGGCGTTGTAGACGATACGGAATTTCTGGAAGCGGTCACGATCCGCTTTCATCTGGCTCCGGATTCCATGGGGGCGCTGGAAAAGCGGCTGGCTGACGCCACCGCCGGAACCTGTACGCTCCGTCAGGAGGGCAAACGCTTTTTTGAGTTTTCCGAATCGTAAAGGCGATTAGAAGTGAGCAATGAGAAATTAGGAAAGGCAAACACAAAGTTCATTAAATTGGAATTTAGCGGGCTAACAAAAAGCAGAAACCCCTTGCCTCCCCTGAAAGGGGTGAGCGCGTGCCAGTGGCACGCTGGTGCGAACCGACCGAGCCGACAGGCGAGACGGGGGACCATGCTTTGCATGGTGGAAGGGTTCCAGCTCGCTTGAAAACAGCATAAAGCCTGTGGCTTTTCCACTTGCCGCACGGAACCCTCCAGTCACGGCTTCGCCGTGACAGCCCCCCTTTCAGGGGAGCCAAGGGTAAGCGCAAAACAATAATTTACCTCTCTATCCTTGCCCCTCATTGCTCATTATGCTATGCAGCGCCACCACCGTCCAGCATCCAGAATCCAGCATCCAGAATCTAAAAAGGGTGCATTGCAGTTTTCTGCAATGCACCCTTTTTGCTGCGCCTCTAAACGCAGAAAGGCTCTATTTCTCCAGCGTGCTTTCCAGCAGGGCATAGGTCTCCGTCATTTGGGGCCACACCCGGATCACCCAGGCTTCGGCATACTCGGAATAAAGCCTCAGGCTTTTTCCTTCGGCGGGCTCTGCGTGGTCCAGCACGCCGCCCCGGGCGGTAAAGGGCTTTCCGTAAGCATACCGCAGCTCGTAGACGGGCAGGGTCTTTTGTTCCGTTTCCAGCTGATGGATCTCCTTCCAGGTGGGAAGCCTATTGTGCTCCAGGTCGCTTCGCAGGGCGGCTTCCAGCTTTTCCGAAAAGTCCTTTGGCAGGAAGGAAGTGCTGACAGGCTTCTCTCCGGGCAGTCTGGTTTCATAGCTCAGCATGGAATAGGTCGCTTCTATGTTTTCATAGCCGTGGAGCTCTATTTCCTTCTGCTCGGCGGCGGGGTCCAGCTCTATCTTTTCTATGCCGCTCAGGGCGTCGATGGCACACACCGGCAGCGTGCCGCTGATCAGCTCCTCCGAGGTTGCGATCTCATTGGCTAGGGCAATGCACTCCTCATACAAGGCGTCTGTCTCTTCTGTGCGCCTGCCCCAATAGCTGCAGTTCCAGGTGGAGATGGATCTTGCACTGTAGAAGGTAAGGGCAAAGCCGCCCCGGCTTGCATAGGCTCTGCGGCCCGGCAGATAGGGGTACTGGCTGGCGCGCTCCAGCGCGATCCATTTTTCCTGTAACTCCCTTATCTTTTCCAGCAGCTCAGGGCTGTATGCTTCTGCTTCCAGCCTGTAGCAGGCGGCCGGGGAGAGCTCTTCCCAGGAGGCTTCGTCTGTTTCGGCCAGCATGGAGTAAGTGCGAAAATCATGCCCATTGAAGAAGTCCCCCTCCAATCGAACGGCGTTGACGTTCTCCATTTCGGTGGGTACTTTGGTGGGTGCATCCAGCCCCAGGCCGGTAGACACTGCCCCCAGGGTGCAAACGGTGATCGCCAGGGGGATCAGCAGGGCGGGAAGGTGTTTCCTGAGCTTTCTCACGCCTCTGTGGTACAAAAGCTCGGTAAAAAGCCACGCCAAAAGCAGGGCAAGGGCGATCGAGCCCAAAACAATGGGGATCCCAAAGGCGCCGAGAAACCCGTTGCCATCCATATAACCGCCCCCCGGCGCCTCCACCTCAGGGGTCCAGTTTGTGGTGGTCATGCTTTCCACAGCCTGGCCGAGAAAAAAGGCGGAAAGCAGCGCCGCTTGAGTTCTTGCCGCCAGCTCCAGGGGCCGGCAGGCACGGAAGGTTTCGGTATGCTCGCATTCCCGGCGGCGGTAGAGCGCCCGTCCGCCCAGGGCCAGCAGTACGGCGGCAGCCGCCCAGTAAGCCAGCTCCCAGGCTTCCGGCCTGGCGATCCCGCTTCGAAACAGAGCCACCGGCGGAGAAAAGGACTCTAACAGAAACTTTTCCAATAGATTGGGAAGGTCGCCCACCGGCAGGGTGTGCCGCAGCAGGACCAGGAAGCAGGAAATGGCTATGGGCCAGCAAACGGAAAGCAGAAAGGCGTTTACCGCGTAGCTGAAAAGCCCGCCGCTGCCTGCCGCGATCAGGCAGAAAAACAGGAATACCGCCGCTCCCAAGAGCATGAGGGAAAGTAGGGTAAAGCCGAGCACACCCAGCCGCAATCCATCGGAAGAATTGACAAAAAGGCAGAAAAACTGCCTTGCGGCCAGGGAAAGGACCAGCGGGGCCCACAGGGAAAGAAGGCCGGAACAAAGGGCGCTCAAATACCAGTTCCCCCTGGAAACCGGCAGGGCGTGAAGGGCATCGGCCTGCCGCCGGCTGAAGCATTCGCCAAACAGCAGCAGGGGCGCCAGGACGGAAAATCCGATCGCAGGCATGGTCATGGCGAGCAGATTGTCCTCCACAAAATGGAAGGGCGGCCAGCAGGCCAAAATCAGCTCTGCGGCGGCATAGAGCAGCGTGACCGGCAGGCACTTTCGAAGCTGCCACCGGAGCAGCGTGAAAAATTCTTTTTTATCCCAGGATGTTGTCGATGTCATAACCGGCCGCCTCCATTTCACTGATAAATACCTCCTCCAGAGAAAGGGGAACGCTTTCCCGGAAGGTGGGGGAGAAGCTGTCCAGAGCTTCCAATATTTCCTCTTCTCTGCCCCGCGCCACAAAGGTCAGCATGGAGCCGTTTTTGTCAAAGCTTGTGATGCAGATCTTTTCCTTCAGCGCGGCGATCTCCGGCATTTCCGGGAACACCGCCTGGAACTGGTGCAGGTACAGATTTCTTTCGTCCAGCTCCTGCTCCAGCACCAGCCCGCCCTTGTGGAGCAGGGCCAGGGAATCGCAGAAATCTTCCATTTCCCGCAGATTGTGGGAGGCCAGCACCACGGTCATCCGGCGGCTTGCCACCTCGTCCGCGATGAGCCGTTTGGTCAGGTGCCGCACCACCGGGTCAAGCCCGTCGAAAGGCTCGTCTAACAGCAGGAGCTCTGGTCGGGAGCTGAGAGTGAGGATCATTCCCGCCTGGCGGCGGTTCCCCTTGCTCAGTGTGCCGAAGCGGGCCTTTTCATTTACGAGAAGCATGGCGCACAGCTGCAGGAAAAAATCTTCGTCCCAGGTGGGGTAAAGCCCGGAAAAGCGCTTCCCCATTTCCAGAACAGAGCTTTGCGGGGGCAGCCACAGGTCGTCCGGCAAAAACCGCAGCCGCGCCTTTACCGTTTTGTTTTCCCATACCGGCTGGCTGTCGATCAGCGCCTCACCGTCTGTGGGCCGGTAGACGCCCGCCAGAATTCGCAGCAGAGTGGATTTTCCCGCTCCATTGGAGCCAACGAGCCCGAAAATGCTGCCGGTATGGATGGAAAGGTCCAGTCCGTTCAGCGCCGGAGTGCCGCCAAAGGACTTTCGCAGGCCTTTAAGTTCTATCATTTCACGTTCCCTCCTTCATCTTCATCCAGCGGTTCGGAGGCTTTTTCAAAAGCCTTTAAGGCTTTCTGTACCACCCGGTCGATCTCCTCCGGAGAAACGCCGCATTCCAGCCCTTCCGTGAGGGCGTTGGTCAATTTTTCCAGGGCTTCCCGGCGGCGCTTTTCCTGAAGGCTGCCGTCACTTACGAGAAAGGAGCCCTTCCCCGGCAGAGAGTGGATGATCCCGTCCCGCTCCAGCATGGAATAGGCCTTCTGAACAGTGTTGGGGTTGATCCCCAGCTCCCGGGCCACCAGCCGCACGGAGGGCAGCCGGCCGTCTTCCCCAAAAGCGCCGGCGGCCCCAAGCTTTACTACGCTGCGGCAGATCTGTTCGGAAATGGGAACTCCGCTCCTATAATCGATAGAAAACACCGCGTCACCTCCAACTGTATTACATGTACTAGTACAGTTAGGATTATACGCTCTCGTTTTTGAACTGTCAAGGGGAAAGGAGAAAATATTTTCAAAAAATTTGGACTTTGGAAAAGTATTTTTTTCGAAAAAAGCGTATAAAGAAACAGAAAGACCGGAAAAATCACCGGAAGGGAGGCGGTTTTATGACAGTGCGGGAAGAAACACAGCGGCTGGAGCGGGAAATGCTGTCGCCCTGGGCTGCTTTTTCCGACGCCACCAAGGGCAGAGAGTGCCCGGAAGAAGAGTGCGAGCTGCGCACCCCGTACCAGCGGGATCGGGATCGGGTCATTCACTGCAAATCCTTCCGCCGCTTAAAGCATAAGACCCAGGTGTTTCTGGCCCCGAAGGGAGACCATTACCGCACCCGCCTTACTCACACGCTGGAGGTTTCGCAGATTGCCAGAACCATTGCCAGGGCCCTGCGGCTCAATGAGGACCTGACCGAAGCCGCCGCCCTTGCCCACGATTTGGGCCATACCCCCTTCGGCCACGCGGGAGAGCGGGCGCTGAATGCCGTAATGGACGGCGGGTTCCGCCATTATGAGCAAAGCGTGCGGGTGGTGGAGCGCCTGGAAAAGGACGGCCGGGGGCTGAACCTGACCTATGAAGTGCGCAACGGCATCCTGTGCCACACCGCCGGTACCGAGGCCGACACCGCCGAGGGGAAGATCATCCGCTGGGCGGATAAGATCGCCTACATAAACCATGATATAGACGACGCCATCCGGGCGGGGGTCATGCGGGAAACGGATATTCCCCGGCGCATTACAAAAGTGCTGGGAGATTCCAAGACAAAGCGGATCACCACGCTCATCAAATCGGTGGTGGAAAACAGCAAGGACGGCAATATCGATATGGACGAGGAAACCTTCCAGGCCTACGATGAGCTGAGCGCCTTTATGTTTGAGGCGGTCTATCTGAACGAGTACGCCAAGAAAGAGGAAAAGAAGGTTCCCCACATCATGCAGAGCCTGTTTGCCCATTTCTTAAATCCCGATTATCTGCCGGAGTATATGAAGGTGATCGCGGAGCGGGAGGGAAAAGAGGTTGCCGCCTGTGATTATGTGGCGGGCATGACCGACCACTATGCCGTGGCCTGCTACGAAAACCTGTTCATTCCAAAAGCCTGGAATTTATCAGATTAAAAAATCCAGCATCCAGAATCTAGCATCTAGCATCCAGAAAGGAGGATTCGATATGCCCTTTCCGCCGGAATTTCTGCGGGAGCTGGATTCCCGCAGTCCCATCGCCGATATCGCTTCCTCCTATGTGGATCTGAAGCGGCGGGGGAAAACGCTTTTGGGGCTGTGTCCCTTTCACAATGAAAAAACGCCTTCCTTCAATATCTATCCGGAGAATAACTCCTTTTACTGCTTTGGCTGCAACAAGGGCGGGGGCGTGTTCCAGTTTGTCATGGGCGTGGAAAACCTGGCCTTTCCCGACGCAGTGCGGTGGCTGGCCCAGCGGGCGGGCATGACCGTGCCAGAGGACGGCGTGGACGACAGCATGTCCCGGCTGCGCACCAGAATTTTGGAAATCAACCGGGAGGCCGGGCGTTTTTTCTACAAAACCCTCTCTACTCCGGAAGGAAAAGCGGGGCTTTCCTATCTCCGGGGCCGTGGGCTGGATTCCCAAACGATCCGCCGGTTTGGCCTGGGCTATGCGCCGGACAGCGGCTTTGCTTTGGTCAACCACCTGAAGGCAAAGGGCTATACCCAGGAAGAAATGGCCACGGCAGATGTGGCCCGTATTTCTCAGCGGGGCCATCCCTATGACCGTTACCGGGGCCGGGTCATGTTTCCCATCTTCGACCTTAGAGGAAATGTGGTGGCCTTCGGCGGGCGGATCCTTACCGATGAAAAGCCCAAGTACATCAATACCACAGATACACCTGTGTACCATAAAAGCAGCGGACTGTTCGCCATGAACCTGGCAAAGGATTCCGGTTCCCGGCAGCTGATTCTGGCGGAGGGCTATATGGATGTGATCGCCCTGCACCGGGCGGGCTTCACCAACGCCATCGCCTCCTTGGGCACCTCCCTGACCGAGGAGCAGGCCAGGATCATCCGGCGCTACGCGGACGAGGCGGTGATCTGCTATGATTCCGACGAGGCGGGGCAAAGGGCCACGCAAAGGGCCATTCCCATTCTGAAAAACACCGGGCTTCGGGTGCGGGTGATCACGGTGCCGGGCAATAAGGATCCGGACGAGTTTATGAAAACCTATGGCGCGGAAGGGCCTCTTCGTTTTAAGCAGCTTCTGGAAGCGGGTGGAAACGATACGGAGTACCGGCTGGAAAAGATCAAGGCAAAGTACGATCTTTCCACAGAGGACGAAAAGCTTCGCTACCTGCGGGACGCTTCGGAAAACGTTCTGGCAAAGCTGGATAAAATGGAGCGGGATGTTTACGCCGGCAGGCTTTCCCAGGAAACCGGGGTGGGAAAGGACAGTATTCTGGACACTGCCGGGCGGCTGGCGGCCCAGGAAAGCCGAAAAAAGAAGCGAGAGCTGATCCGTTCCCAGCAGCAGGTCACAGCGGCCCGGTCCGTATTAAATAAGGAAAAAGAAAAAAATCTGAAAGCAGCTTTGGCGGAAGAGGGCATTATCGCGTTTTTGTTTCGTCACCAGGATAAAGCCCGGGAGCTTCAGGAAAGACTGCCGCCGGAAAAGTTCGTGACAGATTGGAATCGCAGAGTATACGCCATTTTGTTGGGGAAAGCTATATATGGCGACGTTTCTCTCACCGATTTTTTGGAGGATCTCACCCAGGACGAGGTATCGGAGCTGACCCGCATTTTGACAGAGCGGAACGATGCGCCTCCCGTCTGGGCGGATGTGGAAGAATATATACGGATCATCCTGCACGAGCAGGGCTTTTCCGATCCGAAGAAAGTGGAAAGCGCCTCACCGGAAGAGCTGAAGCAGTATTTCGATGAGCTGAGAAAGCAGAAGCGAGAAAGCGGAGCTCCGTAAAATGCGGAGAAAAATACGGAGAACCGGGGAAATCAGAAAGGAATGGTATTTGGTATGGGAACACAGCCGGATAAGAAAACAGTGATCAGAGATCTGCTGGAGATCGGTAAAAACAAGGGACAGCTCAGCACCAAGGAAATTTTAGATGCGCTGGGTGAGCTGGAATTTGATCCGGAGCATATCGAAAAATTTTACGACACGCTGGAATCTCAGGGCGTGGAGATCGTGGAGGATTTCGATGATATCCAGCTGGATGACGCGGAGCTCGTAAAAGAGGTGGAAAGCACTGATGTGGCAGATCCCGGCCTGGGAGTAGACGGCGTTTCCATCGGCGACCCGGTAAAGGTCTATCTCAAGGAGATCGGGCGGGTGCCGCTGCTTACCCCGGACGAGGAGGTGGAGCTGGCGGTGCGCATTTCCGCCGGAGATGAAGCGGCGAAAAAGCGGCTGAGCGAAGCAAACCTCCGTTTGGTGGTGAGTATCGCGAAACGTTATTTGGGCCGCGGCATGCAGTTTCTCGATCTGATCCAGGAAGGCAACCTGGGCCTCATTAAGGCCGTGGAAAAATTTGACTACACCAAGGGCTTTAAATTTTCCACCTACGCCACATGGTGGATCCGCCAGGCCATCACCAGGGCCATTGCTGACCAGGCCAGAACCATTCGGATCCCGGTACACATGGTGGAGACTATCAATAAGGTAAAGAAGGTGTCCAGTCAGCTGCTGCACCAAAACGGCAGAGAGCCCAGCGCCGAGGAGATCGCCGAGGAGCTGGATATGCAGGTGGAAAAGGTGCGGGAGATCATGCGGGTGGCTCAGGAACCCGTTTCCCTGGAAACCCCCATCGGCGAGGAGGAGGACAGCCACCTGGGAGATTTCATTCCCGATGACGACGCCCCCGCCCCGGTGGACGCGGCCTCTCACACCCTGCTGAAGGAAACCCTGAATAACGTCTTGGATTCCCTGACCCCCCGGGAAGAAAAGGTGCTCCGCCTCCGGTTCGGCCTGGAGGACGGGCGCTCCCGCACCCTGGAGGAAGTGGGCAAGGAGTTTAACGTAACAAGAGAACGCATCCGGCAGATCGAGGCAAAAGCCCTCCGAAAGCTGCGCCACCCCAGCCGGAGCAAGCGGCTTAAGGACTTCCTGGATTGAGGCAAAAATTAGTAATTAGCAATTAGCAATGGGCCCTTACCTGTCATCCTGAGCAAAAGCAAAGCAAGCTTTGCTTTCAGCGAAGGATCTCGTTCTTTTGCCCTTTTCCTCAGGAATAAAAGGCGAGATCCTTCGTCGCTATGCTCCTCAGGATGACAACTGGTGACTTGCCCTTTTCTAACAACTAATTACTAACAACTAACAACTATTTTCCCTTCCCTCTTTGCGCCACGCAGTGGCGCCCCCATCATCTAGCATCCAGCATCCAGAATCTAGCATCCAGAATCTAGCATCCAGTATCGGAGAAAACTATGGTTATGACATTAGAGGCGGATTACGCCGTAAGGATCGTGGAATATCTGACAACGCACCCGGAGCGCTGCGACGCCAAAACCATTTCAGAGCGGGTAAGCGTTCCCCTTCGGTTCTCTCTAAAGATCCTGCGGGATCTGGTGCGGGAGGGCATGGTTTGTTCCTTTAAGGGCGCGAAGGGAGGCTATACTCTGGCAAAGCCTCCGGCGGAAATCACCCTGCGGGAGGTGGTGGAATCCGTGGAGGGACCCTATATGCTCTGCCGCTGTCAGAAGGAGGAATACAGCTGCGGCAGGGCGGGCTGCAGGCTGCATGGCATTTATAAGGAAATTTCCGAAAAAGTGCGCGAAGAATTGGATTCCTATAATTTCGAAATGATCTGCCGGGAAGAAACGGGGGAGTAGAAATGGCGACATACAAAGCGTTTTGGCTGCTTTTTTCCGCCGGAGCACCGGGGCCTGACACGTGGTGTATTCTATCTGCCTTTGTGCTGGCCGGAGCTTTGGCGCAGTGCCTTGTGATGTGGCGTGTCAGGGGTCTGGGCTGTTGGCTGCTGCCGGCGCTGCTGGCCCTTGTGTGGATCGTGATGGATTTCACAATGACCCAGCCCACACAGTTCGGTAAGGTCGAAGTAGTGTCTTGTGTGATCCCCCTGTTTTTAGGCACCTTACTGGGAACAGGGCTGTTCTATCTGATAGAAGCGGTAAGGGCGCGGAAGAAAAAGAGTCCTAGCGATTCCTGATACGGCAACATACTGAAAAGAAAAATACAGCCGCGGCGTGCCGCAGGCTGCCCAACAATTCCAAGGAAATTTCCGAAAAGGCGCGCGAAGGATCGAACCCTGCCATTTTGAAATGATCTGCCGGGAGGTAAAGGAAAAATGGGGACTTATATAGTGCTCGCAGTGTTGTTTTACGATGGGGGATTATTATTGCCCTGGGTATATATTGCGCTGCTTCTTTGCCTGCTGATCGGGGCGGCGGCGCAGTATGCTGCGCTGAAGCGCGGCAAGCGCTTTGGGCGGTGGCTGTTTCCGGCGCTGCTGGCTCTTTTGTGGCTCGTGTTGGAACTGACAATAGTGTGCACGGTAAACTACGCGCAGATTTTCAGCCTGTTAGCGCTGGCGCCCACGCTGTTCTGCCTTTTGGGCGCCTTATTGGGAACAACGCTGTTTTACCTGATAGGAGCGATAAGGACGCGGCAGAAAAAGAGCGAGAGTGATTCCTAAAACAGGAAAATAACCAAAAAAGGGGCGGCCCAATGGGGCCGCCCCTTTGAGCGTGTCGAAAAATTCTTTTTCGTCCCGCTCAAACATGTTGAGGAAATCTACGATTTCCCCAACATGTTGCGATTGAAAAGTGGAAGAGGTCTCGCCTGTCGGCTCGGTCAGCGCTGAACGGTCTCCACCGGAGACCAGCACCCCTGACGGTTCTCTCTCACAACTCTCTTTCCCTCCGTATTCTTTCGCTAGCGACTTTTTCGGCAGTCTGAAAGGGGCGGCCCCCTCGGGCCGCCCCTTTTTCTGACAGAGCCGAAAAAGAAAATAAAAAAGAAGCCCGGAAAAGGGCTTGACAAAAGAAAAATACTGTTATACAATAATATACTGCATCATAATGGGCAGAAGTATCCCCATTACTTGTTTATCAGTATAGCATAGGCTTGGGAAATAATCAAGAGCCAGATCGCAGAAAAAGCGATTTTTTTGTCGAGAAAGCTATCTTCGTGCAAGCTTCGGCGGAGGGCAGCGCCTTTGCCGGGTTCAGTATAAAATCAAATATATTAAAAGAAAAGATTGGAGTGGCTGTGCCAATGGTGAATGTAAAACCGGTAAAATTAGGCAAGAATACTCGCATGAGCTTTTCCAAAATCGAGGAAGTTCTGAAAATGCCGAACCTCATCGAGGTTCAAAAGGATTCCTACAACTGGTTCCTTCACGAAGGCCTGAAAGAGGTTTTCGAGGATGTTTCCGGCATTACGGACTTCAACAACAACCTGATCCTCGATTTTGTGGATTATAAGCTGGACGATAAGCCTAATTACAGCGTATCGGAGTGTAAGGAACGAGACGCAACCTACGCCGCCGCTCTTCGGGTGACCGCGCGCCTGCTGAACAAGGAGACCGGCGAGATCAAGGAGTCCGAGGTCTTTATGGGTGATTTCCCCCTGATGACCGAAAGCGGCACCTTTGTCATCAATGGCGCCGAGCGCGTCATTGTCTCCCAGCTGGTTCGTTCTCCCGGCGTGTACTACAAAATGGATTATGACCGCTCTGGCAAGGAGCTGTTCTCCTCCACCATCATCCCCAACCGGGGCGCCTGGCTGGA
>JAETPP010000342.1 GCA_021771115.1 Bacillota bacterium
GGCCACCAGCTTGCCGCCCTCCTCCAGATAGCTGTCCAGCACGATAGTGCTTTCCTCAGCAATCGTATATGCTTCCGGCGGAATCAGCTCCTCCTTGCCGCCCAGCACAAAATTAGCTGCCAGCGCGCCGCCGGCCAGCAGCAGCACCAGCAGAGGAATTAACAGCTTCAAGCTCAGCTTTTTCTTGCCCTCGCCATTATCCGATTTGCCACCCTTGCCTGATTTGCCGCCCTTGCTGACCTTTTTGCTTTTTTTAGCTTCCTGCTTCTTCGTTTTGGCAGCCTGCTTAGCCTTTTGCTTTTGGGCTTTAATCGCCGCTTTTTCTTTTTTCTTTTTGGACTTTTCCTCGTTTTTTTCCGCTTTTTTTCTAATTTTTTCTTCTTTTTTACGGGCCTTAGCCTCTTGTTTAGCCGAATTATCCTTTTTTGCTTTCTTCTTCATTTCCTCTCCCACCTCTTGCGCTTTTTCCTCTGTTTATCTGCCCAAGTTTCGGCAAAAATATCAGCCGGCTGCCGCGGCACCTCGCCGTAGCGGCCATTATGCACATCGCCAGTAAGCCGCCCGTCCGTCAGGGTAATCACCCGCCGGCGCATAATATTCACGTATTGGCTGGCGTGGGTTGCCATCACAATGGTAACGCCGTGGCTATTCAGCTCGTTCAGCAGATACATAATATCCCAAATGTTGTCGTCGTCCAGATTGGCCGTCAACTCATCTAACAGCAATATTTTCGGGCTGTTCACCAAAGCGCGGGCCAGCTCCACCAGGCGCACCTCGCCTAGCGAAAGGTCCGCCGGGAAGCAATGCTCCACGCCCTGCATACCAACCAAAGCCAACGCCTTGCCAACCGCCTTATCCCATTTGGCCCGCCGTCCAATGGAGCGCGCCGCCTGGGCCATAAACAAGTTTTCATATATTGTGCGTTTGCGCAGCAGCTGAGGCTCCTGCCAAACATAGCCAAAACAACGACGTAGCCGGAAATGCCACGGGCCAAAATAATGCCCCATGTTCACATTATCCAGATAGGCCGCCCCCTCGTCCGGCTGCAAATCACCGCCCAACAGGCGCAACACCGTGGTTTTGCCAGCGCCGCTGCTACCGGTTAAAAACACAAACTCGCCCTGCTCTATCGTCAGGTTAATATCCTGCACAGCCACCAGCTTGCGTTTTTCCACCTTATAAAATTTGCTTGCACCCTCCAGACGCAAATCCGG
>JAETPP010000072.1 GCA_021771115.1 Bacillota bacterium
GGCAGCGCCGTATGGCTGGATCGCGTACAGCTGGAGGTCCGTTCCGAGCTGGCGGGCAACGACGCCAATGTTTGGAAGGGCTACGCCAGATTTACCGCAGGCTTTAACGACTGGCGGGCCTTTGCCGTGGGCGGTATCACCGGCGGCACAAAGCTGATCAACTCCGGGAGCTGATTTTGAGAATACAGCGGAAACGCGGGGCGGCGGCGCATAGCTGCCGCCCCGTTTCCATTTTTGGGAAAGGAGGAAACCCGTGGAGACGGTAACAAGCGTGATCCGCATGGTGGACGAGATCAAACCCAACGCCTTTTCGGACGAAATGAAAGTAAAGTGGCTGAACGAGGCGGAGGGGCTGGTGCAGACGGAGGTTTTTCTCTTCGCGCCGGAAGAGATCATCGAATACACCTGGGAGAAGGATCAGAATACGGAGCTGTTGGTAAGGCCTCCCCATGACAAGCTATACCGGGCGTATCTCGTTGCCATGATCGATTTCGCCAACGGCGAATATGACAAGTACGCGAACACCATGCAGATGTTCAATGCTGTTATGGATGAATTTACGGCGTGGTTTGCCCTCAATTACCGGCCGGCCGATACCCACGGGAAAACGTATGAAGCATGAAAGCTTCATACGCCGCAAATTCTGTTTTCCGGCATTTCGCTCCGCCGGAATTTTGCGGTAAAAAGTTTCCCTTTCTACCGCAAAACCACGAAAATTTGTTAGTAAGAAAGGAGGATGGCTTGCATGAACGATCACGGGCACCTGGGCCATCACTGGCATGGGTATTATCTGACCGCTTATGGCATTGCCGTGAAGCGGGGATTTTCCGGCACGGAACAGGAATGGCTGGATTCCTTGAAGGGCGAACCGGGAGCGGCGGCAGAACTGCGGTATAACGGGGAAACCGGAATGCTGCAATGGAAAAGCGCGGAGGAGGAAGAGTGGCAGGATCTGATGACCCTCGCGGAAATCCAGGGAAGCGTTATCAGGGACACGCTGGAGGCGGCGGAAGCGGCGAAGAACGGCGCTGTGGACGCAATGGAGGAAGCGAAAGCGGTTTCCGTGAAGGTTCCGTATATCGGGCCGAACGGAAACTGGTTCCTTTGGGACGACGCCGCAAAGACGTACACGGACAGCAGAGAGCCTTCCAGGGGCGCGGATGGAAACCGTGGGGAACAGGGAGTGCAGGGAATCGAAGGGGCCAGAGGACCCGGAGGCCCGGCCGGTCCCGCGGGAGTGCAGGGAATTCAGGGGCCTCAGGGGCTTCGGGGTCCCCAGGGGCTTCAGGGAGAACAGGGCGTTCAGGGGGAAAAGGGCGACCAGGGAGCGACCGGGCCTCAGGGGGCCCAGGGAGTGCAGGGCCCGCCCGGCCCCAGAGGAATAGACGGCGTGGCCATACAGACCGCCGGATATGTCACCTTCCAGGTGACGGAGGAAGGACACCTGACCGTGACTTTCTCCGGCGAAGAAAACCCCGGATATTTCATCGGGGAAGACGGGCATTTGTATTTGACGATGGGCTCTGAATCTCAGTTGCCGGATACGGAATAAGGACGACGGGCGAGAAGGCTTAAGAACGAGATTCTTCGTCACTGGCGTTCCTCAGAATGACAGGGAGAGAAGAGCGAAAGAAAGGAAAGGACGGGGAGACAATGGCCAATATCAATACAATCGACTTGGGGCAAGTGGTGGGACCTCAGGGGCCGCAGGGCGCGGTAGGCCCTCAGGGGCCTCAGGGGGAAGAAGGGCCCAGGGGCCCACAGGGAACGCAGGGCCCCCAGGGAGAACCCGGAGTTGCCGGGCCTCAGGGGCCTAAGGGAGACCAGGGGCCGGTGGGGCCTGCCGGAAGCGATGGAGCGCAGGGGCCCGCGGGCGCTCGGGGACCCGCCGGAAAAAGTACATTTGAATTGGCACAGGAAAGCGGTTACAGCGGGACGGAACAGGAGCTGAGCCAAGAACTGAAAAAACTGGGGGAGCAGGGATTTGATCCGGCGGGAAGCGCGGCGGCGGTGCAGGAAGCGCTTGCGGCCCATACGGGGAACACGGCGAACCCTCACGGAGTGACTGCAGCGCAGCTGGGGGCTGTGCCTGTTACCCGAACGGTAAACGGGCTTCCCTTGTCAGGAGATATCAATCTGACACCTCAGAATGTTGGTGCTGTACCTACCAGCCGCACAGTCAACGGATTGCCCTTGATTAGCGACATTACTCTGACTCCGGGAAATATTGGTGTAACTGCCAAACGCACCTATACCTTTGTGGTTGGCACCAGTACGGCGGGATGGACGGAAGCAGATTGTGATTATCTGTGTGACGGCGTGGATGATCAGGTGGAGATCCAAGCGGCAATAGATGCTTTGCCTGAAACCGGAGGAAAAATACTGGTACTTAGCGGCGAGTACAGTTTAAGTTCCTATCTAAATTTGAAATCGAATTTGGATTTAGAAGGTAACGGTTTTTCAACGCGCTTTATTTCTGAAAATACGAAAGCGACTTGTATAAAAGGAACTAGTGTAAAAAACGTTATTTTAAGCAAATTTGCTCTGTCTAACGGGAAAATTGAAATAGTCTCGTCAGACAACATTAAGATAACCTGTATCTTGAAAGAATCTCTCGTAAAGGGAGAAGTTCCTGATTATGACTGGAGTATTGAAGGCGTATATTGCGGAAATACAACAAGAATTTGTATTACCGATTGTGTTTTCTACGGTGGAAGTTCAGCAATAACCCTTGCACGCTCCGGAGAACAGAGCCAGCCTATCAGGCAATGCATAATTTGTAGAAATATTTTTTACAAGTCCAATACAGGAGTTAATATCAATTATGGCAAGACATCTACAGCATACCGCGACGTTGTTGTAACTAACAATGTTTTTGAAGAAGTAGGCGTTGGAGTAAGTCACAAATTAGGTGGAAATTCAACCATATCTAACAATGTTGTTCATGGTGCCGAAACCGGAATCCTTTTGGGATCAGCCACTGATATTTCAGGCTCTAATGCTGCGGCGTATGTGGTAGAGGAAATAATTGCTGCTGGTAATATTATTACAGATTTCACAAAATACGGGATACGGCTAAATGGTGCAATCAGATGTCTTGTCGACGCTAACTTTATTATAAAAAGCCATATTGAGTCACCAAGTAATCCCTCATACTCTTCTACAGAGCATACAATCATGGTTCAGCACGTTTCTTCTGCTAATAATCTTGTTTCAAATAATTTAATACCCGGAAAAAATTACACAAATGAAGCTGGGTCTACAAACACCTTCGTTAACAACAAATACAACTAAGGAGGGCCGATTATGCAATATCCATTTACCCTATACGGCAGGATCATCCAGATCCACCGGTACAAAGTGGAATACACCGAAACCATACCGTGGCCGGATGAGTACGGAGGGCCTGTGGAGGAGCCGAGGACGGAATACTGTAACACTCAGGAACAGGCGGGAGCGGTTGCGGCGGCCCATGAGGGCAGCACGATCACGGAGCTTGACAGCGCAGCCTATGAATGGCTGGACGGCATTGAGGTGGCGGATGTGCCGGATACCTACGCCGAGGCGGTGAAGCTGTATGAATCTGGACAAGCCGCTTATGAGGCAGAGAAAAACAAGCCCACGGCGGAGGAAACTATTGCAGGCTTGGAGAGTCAGGTCACGGATCTGCAAATGGCATTATGCGAGATGTATGAATCCTTTGAAAGCGTGGTGAATGCTGAATGATCGCCAGAGTATACGCGGAATTGATCCGCAAGGGAAAGAAAACACTGGACGAAGTGCCAGCCTCTCTCCGGGAAGCGGTGCAGGCAGAGCTGGAAAGTACCGGAGCGGCAGGCAGTGAATAGCCTGCGGATCATCCTTTTGAAAATTTTGCTGAGAAAAGAGGTGCTGGAAATGGCGGTAGTATATGCGACTTTGATCGTCAAGGGCAAAAAGACCTTTGCGCAGGTACCGGCGAAGCTTCAGGCGGAAGTCAGGGATATCCTGATTTCTCTGGACTGCGGGAATCTGGCAGAGTAAAAAAACGGAGGTGCAAAAATGGAAACAGCGGTACATATCAAAAACGCAATATGCGGCGCGCTGGCGGTGGCCGGAGGCGCTATTACATCGTTGCTGGGAGGGTGGGATATCACCTTGCAGGTGCTTTTGTGCTGTATGGCGGTGGATTACATCACCGGGCTGATCGTCGCCGGGGTGTTCCACAATTCCGGCAAATCAAAAACGGGGGCGCTGGAGAGCCGGGCGGGCTTTAAGGGGCTCTGCCGGAAATGTGCGGTGCTGCTGCTGGTATTTCTGGCGGCGCTGGTGGATCGCTACACCGGGCACAGCTTTGTGCGCCCGGCGGTGTGTATGTTCTTTATCGCCAATGAGGGGCTTTCCATCCTGGAGAACATTGGCCTGATGGGGGTTCCCTACCCGGCGTTTTTGAAGAATATGCTGGAAGCTCTGAAAAAGCAGGGCGACCAGGGGAAGGAGAAATAAGGATGAATGCAATAGAAAAGCTGCTGGCGGTGGCCCGCGCAGAGGTAGGTTATCTGGAAAAAGCCAGCAACAGCGAACTTGACAGCAAGACGGGAAATGCAGGATACAACAACTATACCAAGTATGCCGCTGATTTGGACAAGCTGGGGGATATCTACAACGGCCCCAAGAATGGTTTCTATTGGTGCGATGTTTTTGTGGACTGGTGCTTTGTTAAGGCGTTTGGGAAGGATCTGGGCGTCAAAATGCTGTATCAGCCTCTGAAAGGGCTGGGGGCCGGGTGCACCTTTTCGGCGCAGTATTTCCAGCAGCACGGGGCATTCTACAAAAACCCGCAGCCGGGTGATCAGATCTTTTTTGCCTATGGGGATGATGGGTACGACCACACCGGCATTGTCACGAAAGTGGAAAACAGCAGAGTATACACCATCGAGGGCAATACCTCCGGCGGCAGCGGCCTGGTGAATAATGGCGGCGGGGTGTTTGAAAAATCTTACCCGCTGGGCTATTACCTGATCGGCGGCTATGGGAGACCGAATTATAAACTTTACGAGGAGGAAGAAAACTTGAACAGAGAAGAAACCTTGAAGCTCATCAATGAGACCATCGACAAGAGGAACCCTACCTATCACACACTGGAACAGGTGCCTAAGTATTGGCGGGAGGATATCCGGGCCATGATGGAACTGGGGATCATTGCCGGGAACAGCAAAACCGATCTCGGACTGACACAGCAGGAAGCAAAAGCGGCGGTACTGATTTATCGGGCGATGAAGAAGGAATAAGGGCCTGGTGTAAAAAAGGGTTTAAGGGCAACCCCTCAGTCACGGCAGAGCCGTGACAGCTCCCCTTTCAGGGGAGCCAAGAAGGTCAAGGGCGAAGGGCGGATTCCCTCAGTCAGCCTTTGGCTGACAGCTCCCCTTGCCTCAAGGGGAGCCTTGGGGAAAGGGCAAGGGCGACTTCGTTCAGGATAACAGGAGGTGGAGGAAATGCCGGGGAATTTGTTGAATGTGGATGCGAACTTTCCGCAGTTTACCGGGGGAGAGAGTACGGCGGAAAAGATAGAGCGGATCATGAGCTATCTTTTTATGCTTCAGGAACAGCTGCGGTACACATTGGCAAATCTGGGTTATGAGAATTTCAACGTGAACAGCTTGGAGGAAATGTCCAGCTTAATCACCCAGCCTTTTCTGGTACGGCTGGAGGATGCGGAAGGGAACATTACCACCCTGCAGGCCACCACTGACGGGCTGACGGCCCGTGTGGAAGACGCGGAGGGAAATGTTACGGAGGTTATGCAGACGGCGAGTGAGCTTTCCAGCCGGGTTTCCAATTTATCCGGGCAGGTTTCCGTGGTGACCCAGACGGTAGACGGCCTGGGGATCACCACGGAAGGCTCCACCACTTCCATTTCCGGGGAAGGCGTGGTACTGGGAAACACCTTCGGGGGCTTCACGATCGCCTACGGGGACGACGGCTCGGAAACGCCGACAAAGGGCGCGAAGATGTACGGCTCTGACCCGGAATTTTACTTTTTGGCCACCGACAAAGGGGTACGCATGACGGCGGACGGAACCAGCCTGTATTGCGCCAGGGGGCTGATTAAATCCTCCATCGGCATCACCCAGGGCTCCGACAGGCGGATCAAAAACTCCATCAGCTACGATATGGAGAAATACATCCCGGTGTTCTTAAAGCTGAAGCCATCGGTTTATAAAATGGATCAAGATCCAAGCGACAGGTATCACAACGGGTTTATTGCCCAGGATGTGGAGGAAGCGGTGCTGGATGCGGGGCTGACGAGTAAGGACTTTGCCGCATTGACCATTGAGCAAAAGGAAGGCGAAGACGGCAAGATGCGGGAGGAATACGGCCTGCGGTATTCTGAGTTTGTGTCTCTCAATACCTACATGATACAGCAGGCGTGGAAGAGGATTGAGGCCCTGGAACAGAGAGTGGCGGAAGCGGAGGGAAGGATCAATGGCGGGACTGCCTGAAATGCCTTATTCGGACGGCATACGGAAACATACCCAGGTGGAGTTTGGGGGGTACAATCATCAGATCGGCGCCGGGGACGGGGAACTTTATGATATGGAAAACCTGACCGGCGATTTCTACCCGGTGCTGTCTCCCCGGCGCAAGCGGTACAGAATTGCGCAGCTCACAAAGCCCAACGGCTTCTATGCTCATGACGGCCTTTATTGGGTGGACGGAACCGGCTTTTACGAAAACGGAGAACTGCGGGGAGAAGTGACGGACGGGAGAAAGCGGTTTGCTTCTTTGGGCGCTTATATCGTGATCTTGCCGGACAAGCGGTATTATGACCGCCTGACCCAGGAATTCGGAGAACTGGAAGCGGCATGGACAGGCAGCGCCGTCATTCAGGACGGCACCTATGCGGAGGAAGCCGCGGAAGCCAACACCATTTACGCCGAGGGGGCGGACTGGGGGGCGTTGTTCCGGGTGGGCGACGGGGTGGAGATCTCCGGCTGCACGGTGCACGAGGAGAACAACACCTCTATCATTATTCAGGAGATCGATGGGGACTATCTGCGGTTTTATGAAAACAGCTTTACCATAGGGGAGAACGGCGACACGGAAGAAGCCCTGACGGTGCGGCGGGCAGTGCCTGACCTGGACTTTCTGTGTGAAAACGAGAACCGGCTTTGGGGCTGCCGGGAGGATACCATTTACGGCAGCAAGCAGGGGGATATTTTTAACTGGAACGTTTTTGACGGTAAGGCAACGGACAGCTATGCGGCGAACGTGGGAAGCGCCGGAGACTTTACCGCCTGCTGCTCTTACCTTGGCTATCCCATCTTCTTTAAGGAGGATCACATCTACAAGGTGTATGGGGACAAGCCCTCGAATTTCCAGGTAATGAGCAGCGCCAGCCTGGGTGTGGACGCAAGCGGCGGCGGAAGCCTTGCCGTGGCGGGAGAGGTTTTATTTTATCTTTCCCGGGCCGGGATCGTCGCTTACTCCGGCGGGATCCCGCAGAACATCAGCGCACCCTTCGGAGACCAGCGGTTCCGGAACGCCGTGGGAGGCAGCGACGGGGTGAAATACTATGTTTCCATGGAGGACGCCGGAGGCGAGTGGCACCTGTTTGTGTATGACACGCTGCGGGGGCTGTGGCACCGGGAGGACGGCAGGGAAATAGTGGGCTTCGGCTGGAACGGGGAGTTGTATTTTCTGGACGGGGACGGCGCTCTTTGGCTGGGGGGCAATGTCCGCACTGTGCCGGATGGCGCGGAGCAGGAGGAAGCGGTGGAAAGCCTTGCTGAATTCGGGGACTTTGTAGAGGGAAACCCGAACAAGAAGGGCGTATCAAAGCTCCAGGTGCGGATCGAGCTTATGGAAAACGCCAGCGTGACCATAGAAATGCAGTTTGACCGGGACGGGATATGGCGGGAAGTAAAGACTTTGACCGCCACGCGAAAGCGGAGCTATTATCTGCCGATCATTCCCAGAAGGACCGACAATTTCAAAATCCGGATCCGGGGAACCGGAGACTGGAAGCTTTATTCTCTGGTACGGGAGAGCTACAGCGGAAGCGAGCTGTAAATTTTTGGGGAAAGCGGAAAGGAGCAAAACCATGCCTAAGTATACTTTTGACGAGTTTGAGAAAGCGGCGCAAGCCCAGGGCTGGGGATTGGGAAACGGGTTTTCCGAAGCGGACTGGAAGCTGGCGCAGGAAAACCCGGACGCCGGCATGAGCATTCTGAATTATAAAATTGACTATAACAACTCCACTACTGCGGAGGGGAGAGCGCTGGCAAACGAGGGCGCCAACAGAGTGCGGAGCAGCTACGGAAACTATAGCGGCGGCACTGACGGCGGCAAATACTACCTGGAGGCTTTGGCCCCTATGGACTTTCAGCAGAAGGAAGCGCCCACGTGGGAGGATGCTTATGGGGACACCTATAAAAACGCCCTGAACGGGGTGCTGAATTTCCAGTATGATCCCAGCACAGACCCGCTGTACAGCCAGTACCGGAAGCAGTACACAAGGGAAGGCCGGAGAGCCACAGAGGACACCCTGGGAGCGGCAGCGGCGGCAAGCGGCGGGATCCCTTCCAGCTATGCGGCGACGGCGGCGGCCCAGGCCGGGAATTATTACCGGGCGCAGATGACGGACAAGATCCCGGAGCTGGCACAAATCCAGTACAACCAGCGGCTGCAGGGCTGGAATTCGGCGCGGAATGCCCGGCAGGACGACTATAACATCTATCTCAATGCCCTGGGCCAGTACAACACCGACAGGAATTTTGATTTCGGGGTGTTTTCCGATGAGATCGCGGATCAGCGGTACGGCAGGAACGAGGCCTGGCAGAACGCCTTAAACGCATGGCAATACGGCGGAGATCCTACCTGGCTCCAGAAGCTGGGGGTAAACACCGACAATAACCCGACTGACTGGGAAAGAAAATACACCCTTGCACAGCTGGGGGCACAGTACGGGGACCCCTCCGGCCTTAAGGCCCTGGGGATCAATCCGGACGCCTTGGCACTGTACAACTTCAACCAGCTCGCTTCCAGAGGGTACGTTGGAAACAGCGGGAGCGGTTCCAGCCGTTCCGGCGGATACAGTGGAAGCGGCGGTTCCGGAAGTTACGGAGGCAGCGCAGGGAGCGGAGGGGAAAGCAGCAGCGGCGGCGCTCCGCAAAAATGGACCTTCACTTTAGCAAACCAGGTCAGGGAAGCGGCTGGAGGGAATGCGTTGTCAGTTGAAGTTTGGGATACTATCAAGAACACTTACGGTGTAAGCGATGCGGATATCGCCCAGTACGGGTTTACCAGGGTGGATCCTAACAGCGCAATTCAGGGAGCGGATTCCGCCCTGAAACTCCATGACTGGGAAGGAAAGTACAGATAAGGAGGGCACAGCATGGCATACATCATGAATCCGGAAGGTGGATCCAGTAAAAAGAACAACGTTCAGAAATCTGCGGAGAATCAGGCGGTTTTGCAGGTGCTGAACGGGACTAAGGCAGTTCCGGAGCTTGCAAAGAAGGCAGTCTCCGGGACTGCTTCTTCCGAAAGTTCTTCCGGGAAATTTCCGGTTTCCGAAATTCCTGTGAAGAACATCAATCCTCTGGAATTTCTGGCGGAGCAGCGAAAAAAGGGGCCCACCTATACCATGAAGGATTTTGCGCTGGAGAATGATATTCGCAGCAGGGATTCTGTCAGAGCCAAGGAATTCAACAGCTATATTGATTCCATGCAAGGCTTCTCAGGCCGGATCCAGACGGACTTTGACAAACGCTCCGGAAAATACCAGACCGCAGACAGCTTCCAAACTTATCAGGCGGGCAAAGAGTCTGAAATTGCAGGGCTGAGAAAACAGACTGATTATTTTACGGAGTATTTTACCAGGTACGGCAGTACCTTTGACGCGGTTTACGGCCCCGGCACCAGCAAGCGGATTTTGGAGGGTCTGGGTCAGAACAGCGCGTATCTGACAGATGTCAGCTCCGGTTTGCAAGAAGAAGGGGATTACTGGAATCAGTTTGACGATGAGCGTCAGTACCAGATGGCAACCAGAGTAATTTCTCCCGAAGATGCGGAAGCGGATACAGCGGCTTCCCAAATTCAGATCGAAAATACCGACAAACAGATCGCAGCGCTTCAGGAGCGGCAAAGCGCCCTGGCCGAAGAGGTAAAGGGACTGCGCCAGAAGCAGATAGACCGCCGGGGCGGGTACAATCAGCTGATTTCCATGAACCGGCAGATTGCGGACAAGGAAGCGGAATCGGAGGATATTTCCCGGCAGATCGAAGAACTGGAAAGCGGAAAGGCCGATCTGCAAAGCAGGATCGCTACGAACAAAGCGTATTACTGGGAGATCTTGCCGGAACTGGAAGGGTTTCAGGAGGGGAGCGCCTATATTCCGCCGAAGGAAGAACCGCAGGTCAATAAGATCCATGGCATCAGCGCCCTTGGAGTTCCGAATACCACCTATACTGTTACCGGCTTTGATGATATTTTATACGACTACATCAACGGAAACCCCATTGCCAGGCAGGTGGTGGACGCCAACGATATCGACGCCAAGGGCGGAACGGATACCCATTCCCACTACAAGAACCTGCCGGAAGAAACGGTCAGGCGCTTTAACTGGCTGTACAAAAACGACAGCCCGGAAGCGGCCTATGAGTACATCGATACGGTGACCGACAAGGATTATACCGGGATCCAGGCGCTGCTTTATGGAACTATGAAGGGCACGGGTTCTGTATCCATTGCGGAAACGATGGGCTCCGGCGCGGCGTTCCTCCTTAATGACGATGAGCTGAAGAAGAAATTAAAGGAAGGGCATGTAAAGTTTGAGCGGGATCTGGCGGGCGCAAGGGAGCAGCACCCGGTCATGGCGGGAGCCGGTGAGGTGGGCGGAAACCTGGCTATGCTTTACGCACTCAACTCCGGCATGGGCGCGTTGGGAAAAGCGCTTGGAGCGGGAGAAGCCGCAGCGACCTTTACCGGGAGAGCGGTAAACAACGCGGTCACCTTCATGGCGGCAGACGCTGTGAGAAACGCAGGCGCAGCGGCCACCGGGAACATGAGCCCTGAGGAATACGGAAAAACCGTGGCGATATCCGGCGTGCAGGGGCTTGCCGGAGGGCTGGCGGAAGGGCTTGTGAGTACCGGGATCAGCAAAGCGCTGACAAAAGCCGGGTTGATGACGCCATTTATGGAATTTGTGAGGCAATCGAGCAGCGGCTTTGCGGCGGCAAGCGCAAACATCGGCGCCGGGTATGCACTGCGGGAGGAAAAGCCCACGAAGGAACAGCTGGCAACGGATTTTGTCACAGCCTTTCTGTTCTCTGTGATTCGCGGCGCGATTCAATCCAGCCGGACCACACAGGCAGACAAAGCAAGGCTGGAAAACGCAACGGGCGCTATTGGGGAAAAATACAGCCAAATGGCACAGGAGTGGAAAAACATGAACCCGGCCCAGCGTGCGGCAATGGCCGGGGAAATCATAGACCAGACAAAGCAACTAAAAACTGCCGTGAACAGTACCTATATAGCGGGACAGCAGGAAACCGTAAACCAACTGAACGCAGCGCTTGACTATATTACCTCCGGTATGGAGGGCTATGTATCCGGCATGCAGCCGTATCAGCCTTTTGCAGGGGGAACCACTGCGGGGGGAAGTGCCGCTGGAGGGGCCTTTGCCGGTTTACCGGCCACAAGTGGAGGAATCGCTTCTGCTTCTGAGGTAACAGCCCTGCAGAATCAGCTTGAGACTGCCATCAGCCAGGGTGTTGCCGCCAGCGCGCCGGCCGAAGGAATCATGCCGGTACGGGTAGGGGCGCTGCCTACGGCGGGAGCCGGTGACACCGGCCTTGCAGTGGGGCAGGGCGTGGAGACTCCGAGCGCAAGCCCTGAATTGGAAGCCACGAACACGGGACTGACCGAGAAGGTTCCGAATGGCGACCTTGCGGTAAAAGCTCCGAGCACAAGCGCCGGAGCGGAAGCACACAGCCCGGAAATGCAGAAGGTAATGGCGGAGTATGAAGCGGCGGTGGATCCGGAGCTGCTGGAACTGGCGGAAAAATACCGGGAAAACCCGGACGCCAAATTTGAAAGAAAGAACATTTCCCCGGTGAGCAAGCGCCAGCAGGCAGACCTGGAACGCATTCTGGGGGGAGATTTTTCAGGGTATACCAATGCTATCAACAAATATGGATTTATTCATACAGAAAACCGCCATGGAATCAGCGGAGACGCTGATCATTCTATGGCGGATCTGGAAGATGTTGCCCGAACAGGATATGTGCTGGACAATTATGATACGGTTGAACAATTATTCAACCCAGATGGAACACCGGAAGTAAGCAAAGAGTTCAGAGGGAAAAATGATGAGCCCGCTCGCATGATAAGGTATTCTAAAAGAGTAGACGGAACGGTTCATGTGATCGAAGCGGCGGCGGACAATGCTTATAAAAAGGTGTGGGTAGTAACCACGTACAAAAATAGTGCGAAGGATATTACGCAAGTCTTTGATGCTGTAACTACAGCCCCAAAGGTCACGCCCGAAGCGCCTCTTCCTTCTCTATCCTTCGCTAAAACCATTGTACCGGAGCAATCTCAGAATGTCAATACCGGAGTTTTCGGAGAGGCGTCTTTGCGCATGGCCCCGATGGAGGCTTTGCAGTGGGCGCAAAGCAACAACATAGTACAAGGAAACGGAGGAAGCGGATATGGAAGCAAACTGGCGGAACAGAATGAAGCAGGGACTGGAATTGCCCCGAGCGGAAGCGGGACAGGGAACAGAATTGCCGGAGGCGGCACAGCAAGCGGCGGGGAAATGGCACTTTCTAATGGAAACCCCGGATGGAGAAGTTATGAGCGTGAGACAGGAAGACATGAGCGAGTACCTGAAGCAGTACGGAACTCCGGTAGAACAGCCGAAAACAGAATAATCACCCAGAAGCGCCGGGCGGCGGTCAGCGAGTATGAGGCAGTAAGCCCGGAAGAGCTGGGCGTACCGTCCGGTTCCAGAGCCCCAACGTGCCGGGCTTTGCCGGAAAGCGATTGGGATGATGAAATCCAGAGAGGCGTGGAGTGGGCCTACAGCAAGGGCATCAAAAAGGTAACGCCTGTTGTTGGAGAGATACAGCTGGAGCAGGACGGGAGAAGCGGCTCTGTGGTTGGCACCATAAACGAGGCTACCGGGGAAATCTTTGTGCGCTGCGACACGGTGAGCACCAGCTTCAGCGAAAATTTGGAGCATGA
>JAETPP010000073.1 GCA_021771115.1 Bacillota bacterium
CGAGATTCTTCACCGCTGTCTCACCTGTCGGTTCGGTCGGTTCGCACCAGCGTTCCACCGGAACGCGCTCACCGGTTCAGAATGACAATGAGAGGAAGAGGCTGGGTCGGGCCGCACGCTTACAAATGCGGCCTGCTATCTTCACGAGTGGCCGCGGCGCCTCGCCGCCAAATTCCAATTTAGCGCACTAACGACCCCCACACACTGTCATCCTGAGGGAGCACAAAAGACGCTTTGCGTCTTCCTGACGAAGGATCTCGGCCAGCAGCAACCGGCGCATGAAGGTTTTTTTAATCGCTGACAGCATAAAACCGAGATCCTTCGGCGTTACACGCCTCAGGATGACAGGTGAGCACGCTCCAGCGGAGCGTTGACGCGAACTGACCGAGCCGACAGGTGAGACGGAAGAAGAGGTCAATTATTACTTTCGGTCGGGCCGCATACTTACAAATTTCGCCTGCTATCTTCACGAGTGCCTGCGGCGCAGCCGCCGAGTGGATGCGTCGCCTTGCCGCCGGGTTGGTACAGCGGCACGCCGCTTCTTGACAGAAACAGCAAAAACCGCGCTGGTGCGCGGTTTTTTATGAGTCCAAATGAAACTGTTACAAGAGCAGGCCTTTCTTCCTGCTGAGAATTCACATCACGGCACGGAAAAACTTTTTCCTGTTCCCGCTATTTGGCGCGGTTTTTCATGGCGGCCAAGGACTCACGGATGGTTTTCAGCACGCTCTCGTCCTGCTCCTGTTCCAGCCGATGCATCAGAATGCTCTCCGCGTAGCTGCCCTCCGCGCTGCTGAGGGCGGAGGCTGCGGCACAGCGGAGTTCCACGTCACCATCGTTCAGAACTTCGGACAAAGCACCCATCACATCCATCTGCGCGGTAAACTTTTCCAGCGCCCGGACAGCCGCAAGGCACACCTCCCGGTCGGCATCGTGCACCAGCGGCAGAAGCTTATTCACTTTTCCTTTTGCGGAAAGCTTTTCGATTTTTTCGATTTTACCCATACTTTTTTCCTCTCTTCTATTTCCTGTTTGAACTCCGATCCCCCGTACCCCTCCGGAAATCAGCGCTGCCCCCTTTGGAATGAACTATGAGGAAGAAAATAATCCAAATTTATTGCTTATTCCCCATATCCGAATTATAATAAGGAAAAAGGCAGCTATCAATAGTCAGTTTTTTAGGTTCTGTTGCTTATTCCTCAGTTTTGAGAAAACTGTAGATTAGGTGGTGTTACTTATGCGAAAGCCCCAGGATGACCTGCGGTATCAAAAAACGGAGGCGCTGATCCAGCGAAGCTTCCGGGAGCTGATGGGAGAAATGGAGTACTTGCAGATCACCATACAAAAGCTGGCGGATCGGGCGCAAATCAACCGCAAAACCTTTTACCTGCACTACTCCTCTATTGACCAGCTGCTGGTCAAAATGCAGAAGGATATTGTGGAGGATTTTCTGGCCCCGGTCAAGGACGCAAAGCTCCCGGGGGACCTGGAAAAAATCGTGCGCAACTGCTATGAGGCCTCCGAGAGAGCGGATGCCATGAACGAGAAGATCCTGTGCAGCAAGGGGCGTTTTCCCGTGGAAAACAGCCAGCCGGATCCTCAGGGCTTTCCCCGGTTTGAGGAAGAGTACCGGCAGTATACTCCTCAGGAGCAATCCTATCTGCTGCCTTTCATCAGTCTGTCTCTGGGGGCCATTTACCGCCGCTGGGTAGAGACAGGCCGCCGGGAGCCTATGGAGGATATGATACAGCTGACGATCCGGCTGATCTCCCATGGGCTGAACGGAACCGAGGGTAGTCAGGCGGGTGACCGATAGTATAAGAGAAATCAGAGCCTCCTGTGCGCCATCAAAAAGAAAGAGGCAAGGCCGCAAGCAGCCTCACCAAATCTACATTCTCAGAAACACCAAATCAACCTCCACAGGCTCACCCGGCACAGCCTGATTTGACGAAATGCGAAACTCGGACAGCAGCTCTTCGCTGACAGGCCGGTCGCAGGGCCGGTTCTCCAACGCCTTCCCGGCCAAGTCATAGTTTTCAAAAAGGTGCTCTAATTTCATCATAGTATGTTTTCCTCCAAAATCACAAATTGGCCGGAAAACAGAAAGGCTTCAGATTGCCGCCTTACAAGCAGTGGCACATGGGCCGGAGAGCGGCTGCTTTTCCGTGTATCCGGGAACAAATTTTACGCATACGCTCACCTCCATTTCTCCGGCAATTCCAGCATAGGGAGCTGTGGATTGTCAAACACAAGCAAAACGACTTGACTTTTTGGGAGAAACATGATATTTATTGCCATATAAGACGAACTGAATTTGAAGCAGGGAAGTGATTTGCCCGATACTATTCCGCCGGATACCGGCGGCAATATCATCGGAAAGAGCAGAAAATTATCACGATATGCATTCAGCCATTGGTTTGGCCTGATTTGTTGTACCGATGATGATTTTCTCTCTGCTTATCTGTCCCATTGTGCCGCAGAGAAATCTGCGGCTTTTTGTTTTGTCAGTTCGTCTTATGAAGGGTAGATCAAATTTAAACGGAGGTCAATAAAATGGATATTTACGATGCGCACATGCACCTTCCCGTCAACGGTTCGACCATGGCTGAAAAGTGGGCGGCCTTATTTGCAGAAATGAAAAGAAACGGCATAAACGGCGGAGTTGTTATTTCGGATTCCGAGCTGGAAAGCGTCATCGGATCTTTACAAGAGTGCTGCGAGCTATTTGCCGATCGTCCGGATATCGCTGTGGTAGGAGGGATCAGCCCGTTTATCAATTTTCGGGAACAATTAGCGCTTCTTGAAAGCTACCTCAGTAAAAGCACGGCTCGCGGAATAAAGCTCTACTCAGGACACGAACCGATCTATCTCGATGACGCAGTTTTGGAACCGGTCTATAAAATGGCCGGGAAGTACGGTGTTCCCGTGTTGTTCCACTCCGGTTGGGATAACCCGCAATACAGTGCTCCGGAAGTAATACAACGCGCCGTGAAAACCTATCCCAAAGTGACCTTTGTTTGCTGCCATTGCTGTTACCCAAACTTAAGCGAGTGCTTTTCCGCCCTGGCGGAGTATGAAAACCTGCTCTTTGATATTTCCAGTATTGCGGACGATTTTTCCACGGCGTCCAAACTAAAGCCGGTAGTGGAAAGGGCGATCCACACCATGCCGGAAAGATTCCTCTTCGGTTCAGATCATGCTTCCTGCGATCAGCGGGCACACGTGGCGTTTTGTGATCAGCTTGTATTATCTGACAGGGAAAGAACGCTGTTGTATCAAGAAAATGCTGAGAGGATCTATTTGCTGTCACAGGCTGAGTAAGCGGTGATAGGTGCTCCGGCCTTTTTCACGCAATGAACAAAGCTCCCAGATACCGAAGCACGGTATCTGGGAGCTTTGGCAGGGCGCGGGAAAAACCGTCAGCGGTTTCCAAAAGGCAAAGCCTGCACCGAGTTACCCGATCTTCCCTGTCAGCCAATGCAAAGCATTCAAAATGACCTTCTGGTATTCCGGGTGATCGATCGCAAAAGCATTGTGCCCGGGAGTGAGGATGCAGAGCCTTCCCTTTCCCATTTTCCTGGAAAACCCGGCGGGGAAGGTACCTGCCGCAGAAGAGGTTTCCGCAAAGATATCCAGCTCCTTTGATAAGACCTCCATCTGATAGTGCTCATCCTGGGGAAAGGTAAAATCCGAAATCCCCTCCATGACCGGATGCCGGGGATCCTTTACGTGAAATTCCACCGGACACTGGCGCGGATGCGTGATAAACCGCGCCCCAAGGAAATCTGTCATACCGGGGCATTCGGCAGGCTGGAAGGTAGCGCCGGCGTGCAAAACCAATACTGCGCCGCCCTCCTCCACATAGCTTTTGTACTCCGCCGGGCCTGTGTAGGTAACGCCCTCTTCAAACCAGACCGCTTCGTAATTTCCGCCGTTTAGAGAATTTCCCTTGGCAATTATGGTCACATCGTTTTCCCGCAGAAGCGCCGGGGTCACAATGTCCTTTGCATCCATCACCACATCCACCGTATGCCCCTGTTCCGCCAAAAAATCAAGGCCGCGCCGAACGGTTTCCCCCGGGTGCCAACGGTCATCACAAAGAAGCAAAATTTTCATCACGATCCAACCTTTCTTTTTGATTGCTTTCCGGCTCACCAGGGCAGCTCTATGCCCTTTTGATTCCGCAGCACCAGCCGGTTTTCATCGGAGTGCTGATACGATTCCGGTTCATTGCTCCGATCACGGATAAAATACTCCGCTGCAAATTCCCCCGCCCTTTCGCCGTCTGCCTCGGGGTCCTTACAGTACATGCGAAATTGTCCGCCGCGATGACCAGAATGGCGTCCACCTCTTCCACAAGCTGTTCCATGCTCTCCGCAGGACAGATGTTTCTTTCCGCACACCACTGCCCGGTAGAGAGACCTCCCTCCGGCGGAGCCTCATGAATTCCAAAGGCATGGGTAACCTTGGCATCGTATCCATACCGGGCAATCACATCCCGCAAAAAGCCCGGATAATGGTTCGCGTGCCAATTATCCAAATAGTAATCCGCAAATCCGATTTTCAACATGGAAGGAACCTGCTTTCCCAAAACCATATTCAAGCCAGATCTGTTACATACTGAGCCGCGTCGGCGTCCAGCAGGAAAGTGCAGTTGGGGTGCAGCTGCAAAACAGAAGCCGGAATATCCTCCGTGACAGGGCCTTTCAGCATCTGCCGCACCATATCGGCCTTATGCCCGCCCTTGGCGATCAAAACGATATGGCGGGCGTGCATGATGGTGCGGATCCCTAGGGTCAATCCGCCCAGCTCATGCTCCGGGCCGACTCCTGTTTCCCGGCGTACCCGTTCCTCAAAGATAGGGTCCATGGGAGAGACCCAGGTCTCGCTGCCGAAGGGCGTGCCGGGCTGGTTGATACCGATATGCCCGTTATACCCCAGCCCCAGCATTTGCAAGTCGATACCGCCTCTCTCTTCCAAGGCTTTTTGGAAGTTTCGGCACTCCGCTTCATAATCCTCGGAAATCGTCTGAGGCATGATGAAACGTTCGTCCGGAATCTGCAATGGGCGGGCGATCTGCTCCGCGATCATGGTATAGCAGCAGCCCGCGTAGCTGCGGGGTAGGTTCGTCAGCTCATCCACATTGAACAGCGTGACCCTGCTGGTATCGAAGGGATATTGCCTGTAAATATCACTGACGATAGCGTGCATGTTTTTGGTAGTCTGGCCGGTAGAAAGCCCGATGACGGAATCCGGCTTTCTGAGCATCTGCCCGATGATCTCCCATGCCGCCATTACATCAAATTCGTGTTCGTCTTTTGCGATGATGAGTTTCATTCAAATTTCCTCCATTCCTTTGATAGCGTTGCTGCAAGCGCCCAGCAGCCCGATCTTCCGGGGGTCCAGGCCCGTTCGCACCACGCCGCCTGTCACATAACGGGTGGTATAAGGGTCCAGCCGTTCCAATATCCTGCGGTACAGAAAATCATCAGACATGATCCCGCCGCCCAGCACCACGGTCTCGGGGTCGCAGAACCGGACCAGGTTCATGATCAAATTGGCAAGGGCCTGGGCGGCATTGTCCGTGAGGATTTTGCACAGCGGATCTGTTTCATACAGCGAAAAGATCTCAGAGGCACTAACACGGGTATGATCTGCCGGGATCGCAAGCCCGGTGTCCGGGTACTGCGGGGCAAGCAGCCGGGCGCAAAGATCCAGCCCCAAGCCGGAGGCTACCGACTCCACACAGTCCGGCCTGCCGCATACGCAGGGGGCGCGGAACTCGATGCCGGAAGCGCTGTGCCCCACCTCCCCGGCATTGCAGTGCCCGCCTGTGACGAGCTTTCCATTACTGACGATCCCGGCGGCAACGCCGGTGCCCACATTGAGATAGATCCAATTTTCCGAGCTTTTTCCCTGGCCAAACAGCATCTCCGCCTTTGCCGCGCTGCGCACATCGTTGTCCGCGAAACAGGGCATGCCGTATGTTTCCTTCAAAATTTCTGTGACCGGCGTGGGTTTCGCTCTATCATGGTCTATTTCCAGCCAAAGCCCGGTGCGGCCGTCAATGCGCCCCACCAGGCCCAGACCCATGGCTGCCGGGTCAGGCATATCGGGACGATCTGCCAGAAAATCATCCAAGGACCGTTTGATGAGCTCCAGCGCCTCCCGCTGATCCAAAGGGCCGGAGGGGTATCTTTTATACCGCAGGAGCTCTCCGTTTTCGTCCATTTCACCCACCATCAGCTTCGTGCCGCCAAGATCTACACCGAGATAAGTTTTTTTCAAATCTGTTTCCCTCACTGTGCGTTTCTCCTTGCGTGTAAGTCTAATGTCACTATATAATGAAAACGTTTTCATTACAAGATGGATTTCTGCCCAAATTTCAGCCGGAAATGTTTGGTAAAACGCCAATTTCCTTCTCCTATTTGAAAACCTTTTCAGTTTTTGGTATACTGGGTAAAATCCTTCTCAGGCAACAGGGGGCAGATTTATGGAACGGCCTGTCACGATCGTACAGATCGCAAAAGAAAGCGGCGTGTCCATCTCTACGGTTTCCCGGGTGATGAACGGTACCGCGCCCGTATCGGAAGCTACCCGGGCGCGGGTCAAGGCGGTGATCGAAAAATACGCCTATACTCCCAACAGTTTTGCAAGGGGGCTCATAAACCGGCAGAGCATGACTTTGGGGATCATTATGCCGGATATCTCCAACCCCTATTTTTCCAGCATGTTCAGCGAGATTGAAAAGGCCGCATACGAGGTCCATTATTCCGTTTTCCTATGCAATACCGCCTTTCGCGCCGCCACGGCGGAAACCACCACCCAGAGAGAGCTGGACAGCTTTCAGATGATGCTGGACAAGCATGTGGACGGTGTGCTGATCGCCGGCGGCCAGGCCGATCTGATGCAGGTGACCCCGGAGTACAAAGCTGCTTTGCAGCGGCTGTCCTCCCTTGTGCCTGTAGTGGTTCTGGGCGGCCGGGTTCCGGGCGTAGACTGCCTGTTCCTTCAGCGGGAGCGCGGACAGGGGATATTTTCAGCCGTCAACTATCTGGCTTCTCTGGGGCACCGGCATATCGCCTTTGTAGGGGGAGAAGCGGATGTGGACATTACGGAAGCCCGGCTTACCGCTTATATTGATGCCCTCAGCGCCCTGAACCTTCCTTATGACCCTGAGCTTATCGCACTGTCGGACTATTATGCCTCAGACGGCTTCCGCGCTATGGAAAAGCTGTTGGCGACAAAAGCTGAATTTACCGCTCTGCTTGCCATGAACGACAATGTTGCCTTTGGGGCGTTTCGGGCTTTGGCGGACGCGGGGCTTTCCGTACCCCGGGACGTTTCCGTCATCAGCTGCGACCAGTTTTTCACCGCCGATTACTTTGTCCCCCGCCTGACCAGCGTAGACCAGCACAATGAACGCTTTGGGCGCTTCATTGTCAACGCCCTTTTAGGCGTGATACACGGCGTAAAAGAAAATATCCTTCTGACGCATCAGCCGGAGCTGATCATACGGGAAAGCTGCGCTCCGCCTTGTCAAATTCCGGAAGCGCATGGGTAAAAGATAGATCGCCGAAGGTTGGTATGCTTGAAACAGAAAACGCCCCCCGATCTGCCAGGTCTCACAAACCTGTTCGGATCGGGGGGGCGTTCACACGATTTTTCACACGTACATATACTGATTTGAAAGCATGATAAGGGAGGAAAATCGTTTTGTTTGACAAGGGAAGATATGTAGCTTTCTCTTTGGAGCTGCACTTGTTTTTCGCGCGTATCATGAAAGAGCACGCGCTGTTTTTAAAGGCCGGCTTCACACCGGCGAACCCTGAGTTTTCCAGGGAAGCGGAGGCTTATAAACGGAAATTTGAAGCGCTGCTGCGGCGCGCGGTCGTTTTAAGCGACGGTGTGGTGGGCCGAAGCGTACTGACTTCCGGCGAGATCCTGACGGAATTTACCGCAGACGCGGAGAAACAGACACAGCGTTTTACCGGGATCCCCATCGACAAAGAGATCACCAGAATGGAAGCCCGGCTGCGCTGCGGCGATCCCGGCTGCACCCATTTTGATTTGTTCCATCAGGTCAAGCAGCTAAACCAAACGGCGATCGGTCTCTTGAACGGCCTCATTGGATTTAAGGAGCGGATCTTAAACGGAATGCGGCACTGCCGTATGTTTACCATGAACTACCCGCTGCTGATCGAGCATATCATCCGTGAGGCAAAGCTGTATCGAACCTTTCTCCGCAATGTGGAAAATGGGAATTGTCCGGATAGCCGGTCTATGAAGGAAACCGAGATTTTCTGGAACCAGATCATGATGGAGCACGCCCTGTTTATCCGGGGCCTGCTGGACCCTGCCGAAAATGAGCTGGTCAAGGCCTCCGATACCTTTGCTCAGGAGTACGCGACTTTGCTGGCAAGGGCCAGAGAGGTAAGCAACGCGGCAATGATCCGCCAGGAATCGCTGAGTGAGACGGTAAAATTCAGGGATTTCAAAACCGTCGGCGTCAAGGGGATCGAAAACTGCGAGATCCAATCCATTATCCTTCCCCTTCTGGCGGACCATGTTCTGCGGGAAGCCAATCACTATATCCGCCTGTTGAATGAGTAAAAGCGGGCGGCGCATGCTGGATGGATCTTTGCGGCAAGGGCTGAGTGCGGCAAGATCCGGTGGATAGTGTGGCTGCGGTACTGTTTCCGGTTTCCGATTTTTGCATTTATTTTATCGCAAATTGTATTTTCACAGAAGGAAATCTATGGTATCATATCCGTAAAAAGAATCCGCAAAAAGAAACCATCGGTCAGGAGGTAGGCGGTATGAACGCCTTAGAAAATTTCCGCTCTATTGTCCAGCGTACAGGATATGAAAAAATGCCGGTAGAGTTCAGCATGCGCCCCTTCCTGCAGGAAAAGTTCGACGCTTACTGTAAGGAAAACGATTTCACTGTCCCCTGTTCCATGGCATACATGCCCGGGCTGCAGCCCAAAACGGCCCCTGCGGAAGCCTTTCACAAATATTACGACCACGGCTTCAGGGAAGGCACGGAAATCGATTACTACGGCGTAGCCCATGAACCCGGCAGCGCCGCCGCCTACCATATGACCTATATGCACCACCCTATGGCCAATTTTGACAGCGTGGAGCAGATCCAAGCCTACCCCCTGCCGGATTTCAACGTTCCCGATTCCCCGGAACAGACGGCCGCGGCGGACAAGGCCCACGCCGAGGGGCTGCCGGTCATGGGCAGCATGGCGTGCACCATCTGGGAAACCGCCTGGTACATGCGCGGCATGGAAAACCTGATGGCCGATATGATGTCGGAAGACCCCATGGCGGAGGTTCTGCTGGATCTGGTGACGGACGCTGCTGTGCTCCGGGCGGAAAGCTTCGCCCGCAACGGCGCTGACGCCCTCTTTTTAGGGGACGATATCGGAATGCAGTACAGCATTATGATGAGCGAAAGCCTTTACTGCACCTGGCTGCAGCCCCGGCTGAAGCGGGTCATCGACGCCGCCAAGGCCATTAATCCCAACATTTTGTCTTCTACCACTCCTGCGGCTTCGTCACCCCAATGATCCCCCATTTGATCGATGCCGGGGTGGATGTGTTGGACCCGGTCCAGCCGGAATGTATGGATTTCGGTGAGATCCACGCCCAATTCGGCGACCGGCTTTCTTTCCACGGCACCATCGGCACCCAAAGCACCATGCCCTTCGGCACCCCCGACGACGTCCGGCGGGAGGTCTTTAAGAACCTGGAGATCGCCGGGGAAAAGGGCGGCCTGTTCGTCTGCCCCACCCATCTGCTGGAACCGAACGTCCCGGTGGAAAACGTGGTAGCCTACATCAAGGCCTGCCAGGATTTCAAATAGCCAATCATAAAGAACGGGAGAGAAACAAAAGCTTCTCTCCCGTTCTTTATGATTGGCTACAATTTTTTAGTGTTTCCTTGCCGGCCTTCCATTGTCTTCCGGTTTGATGTTCTCCCTGATCTGAACAAGAATACGGCTGCCCACACTGCGGCCTGGAATGCTAAAAAGCAAGACACACAGCCTTATCGCTTACCCTCCAGAGATGGCGATACACCGAACCGCATTTTGTACCGCCTGGAAAAATAGGAAGCGCTGCAAAAGCCCAGCGCCTCCGCGATTTCCAGGACGCTTACCTGCCCCTGGGTAAGCACCCTGCGGGCTTCTTCCAGCCGGCAGTTTTCCATATAAGCCTGGGGCGGCATCCCCACTTCTTTCTTAAAAAGCTTTGAGAAGTACGGCCCGCAGAACCCCGCCTCTTCCGCCAGCCCCGCCACTGTAAAGCGGCCGTACAAGTGCCGCCGGATATACCGCACCGCCCGGGCTATGGGCGGCGAATACTCCCGGCAGACGCCGTCCTCCACCAGTTCCTGATAGTTCTCGACGATCTCCCGGAACAGGACCTCTCCCTCTTCCTCTGTTTGCAGGCGCTCGATCTCTCCCAGGTAATAGTCGCTCATGGCAAAGCTGTACTCGCTGTCGGCCCCGTATTCGATGGCCGTGCGGCTGAGCACCGTGAGAAAGCAAACGAATCCGGTCTTGAAGAGTCGCAGGCCGCCCGGTTCCAGCCAATCCCCGTAGGAAGCCCATATCTCTTGTTTGACGATCTCCAGGCTGATGCCCCGGGTCAGCACCCTGCGCAGCAGCTCCTTTTCGTCCTCATACGCATGGTGGCGAAACCCACTGCGCAGAATTTTCCCCACCGCCAGCTCCGCTTTCAAATTGGCCATAGCGGCACCTCCCAATAAGCGAAATAAACATCTGAAAAATTAAATAAAGGATAGCACAAGACCTCCCAATATGCAATAATAAAAGCAAAGGGAGGTCTTATATGATGTTCAAAAAGGATTTTTTATGGGGCGGCTCGGTGTCCAGCATGCAGACTGAGGGCGCCTCTGAGGAAGACGGCAAGGGGCTCAGCGTCTACGATGTAATGCCCCCAAAGGAAGGCTGCTCAGACTGGAAAACAGCCATCGACTTCTACCACCGCTACCGGGAAGACATCGGCCTGTTCGCCGGGATGCATTTTAACTGCTACCGCTTCTCCGTCAGCTGGAGCCGCGTTTTCCCGGAAGGCGAGGGAAAACTCAACGAAGCGGGACTGGATTTCTATGACCGCGTGGTGGATGAGCTGCTCAGTGAGGGCATTGAGCCCATGATCTGCCTCTTCCACTTTGATATGCCTCTGGCCCTGCAAAAGAAGTACGGCGGCTGGCAGGGCCGGGAAACCGTGAATGCGTTCTGTGCCTATGCGGAAACCATTGTGAAGCACTTCGCGGGGCGGGTGAAGTATTATATTCCCTTCAACGAGCAGAACGTATATCCGCTGGTGTCCGGCGCGGCCCCGGAAAAGTGGAGCGTTGTTGCCCACCATATGTTTCTGGGCGGGGCCGGGCTGGTACGGGCGGTACGCAGGTTTGCCCCTGACGCGAAGGTGGGCGGCATGGTGAACTATATGCCCATGTACCCCGCCACCTGTCATCCCGGCGATGTGCTGGCCGCTAAAAAATGCGCCCGGAAGTATGTTTTGCAAACGGTAGATGTGCTGGCCCAGGGCGTTTATCCCTCCGATATGGCCGCCCCCCAAATGGAGCCTGGGGATGCGGAAGCCCTGAAGGCCGCGAAATATGATTTTATTGCCCACAGCTATTATTGTTCTCTGACTGTAAAGCGCGGCGAATCCATGATGGATCTGCTTCTGGGGGCCTACGGCGGCAAGGGCCAGGCAAACCCCTACCTGAAAAAAAGCCAGTGGGGCTGGGCCATTGACCCGGACGGGCTGCGGATCAGCGTAAGCGAGCTCTGGCGGGAAAGCCGGCTGCCTGTGTTCACCATCGAATGCGGCCTGGGAGTTGACGAGCAGGCTGACGAAAACGGCTATGTAGACGATCTGTACCGCATCGACTACCTGCGGGAGCATATCAAGGCCCTGCAGGCCGCCGTGGACGAGGACGGGGTGGATCTAATGGGCTTTCTCACCTGGGGGCCGATCGATCTTTTAAGCTCTCGGGGAGAGATGCGCAAGCGCTATGGGTTTATCTATGTCAACCGCACGGACACTGACCTGCGGGACTTGAAGCGGAGCAAAAAGCGCAGCTATGACTGGTTCCGGAAGGTCATCGATTCGAATGGGGAGGATTTGGAACATGAATAAGCTGGTGTATGATATTGGCGGCAGCAACATAAAATTTGCCCTGATGACGGCGGAAGGTGAAATCCTGGAGCGGCGCACGGCGCCCACCCCCAAGGACAGCCGGGAGCACTACTTTCAAGCGCTGACAGCCCTGGCGGACGGCCTGCTGAGCCAGGCGGACGGCGCAGCCGTTTCCACCAACGGCCGGATGTACCCGGATGGCGACACGTACCGGGCGTACACCTCTGATTTCCTCATCGGCGTAAACCTGCGCGCGGAGCTGGAAAAGCGGCTGGGCCTGCCTGTCACAGTGGAGAACGACGGCGTTGCCGCCACTGTGGGCGAATGGTGGAAGGGCGCGGCCCGGGGCACGGATACCGTGCTGGGGATCGTGCTGGGCTCCGGCATGGGAGGCGGCGTTGTGGTAAACGGCAAGCCCATGCGGGGCGTCAAAAACAACAGCGCCATGGTGTTCGGGATGCTGTCGGCCTCCGATACGGCCCAAGGCCGTTACAGCGCCAGCGCCTTGGATACGGTGTTTCCCCTGCTGCCCTACAAGCTGGCCGCGGCCAAGGGCTTGCAGCCGGGATCGGTCAGCGGGGAAGAGTTTTTCCGGTCTGTAGAGTCTCAAGACCCAGTGGCCCAGGCCTTGCTTGCCCCCTACTGCCGGGCCGCAGCCGTTGTGATCTTCAACGCCGCCCTGCTCCTGGACCCGGACTGCGTGGTTGTGACCGGGGGCCTTGCCCGCCAGCCTGCCCTGATAGCAGGGATCCGGCGGAGCCTCACAGAGATCCAGGAAAAGTGCCTGAACTATCCCGGCATCGACCTGGCACAAATCGGAGTGAAGGTGGAAAAAGAAGATTTTGCGGTAGACCTGCGGGCCGGAGAGCTTTGCCTGGATGCAAATTTGTATGGAGCGCTTTGGCGGTGCCAGGGATGAAGTGAGGCGGCTATAAAAGGCAGGCGAATCAATGAGCGTGTCGAAAAATACTTTTTCGACACGCTCAAACATGTTGGAGAAATCTACGATTTCCCCAACATGTTGCGATTGAAAAGTGAAAGAG
>JAETPP010000343.1 GCA_021771115.1 Bacillota bacterium
ACATTTACTGTCTCACGGGGCCCTCCGGCTGCGGGAAAACCACGCTGCTGCGCATCATCATGGGACTGGAACTCCCCGACTGCAGCCATAACCGCAGACCGGAGCATCTGAAAATCAGCGCGGTTTTTCAGGAAAACCGGCTGTTTGAGTTCCTGACCCCCATAAAAAATGTGGAGCTGGTCTGCCCCGGGAAATGTGAAGCCGCACCGCTCCTGGCACAACTGCTGGAACCGGAAGCGCTCACCCGCCCCGTATCTTCCCTAAGCGGCGGCATGAAGCGGCGGGTCGCCATCTCCAGAGCTCTGGCTGCCCCCTCTGAGCTGGTTCTGATGGATGAGCCCTTCACTGGCCTGGACGATGCTGCAAGAGAAAATGCGATCCGGGTGATCCGGGAGAATCTGCGGGGGCGCACCCTGCTGCTTGTGACGCACCGCAGGGAGGACGCAGCCCTGCTAGGCGGAGAGCTGCTGACCCCTTTCCCGTCCTGACGCGCAGTTTGCCCTCCTGCCTGCGACACATTTCCGCTTCCTTTCTGCTTCCGGTTTTCACCAGCCCGGTAACCATTCCTTTCCTTTTCTCATACAATAGTTCAGAGATCTTTTGAATGATTGGAAAGGAGTTCTGCTATGCAAAAGGAATGTGATACCTCTATCGAAAAAGTGGGCTGCTCCACAACGGGATATCAGGATGTTGATGTGTGCATTCCTGTTACAATCCGTCCTTTCGGCGAGGTGGGCAATGTCAAGACCCGCTGCGAAGGAATCCCCTCCATTATCCGGGGCTGCGATCACTGCCCCGGCAAACCCGGCCAGGTATGCAAATTCACCATCAGCCAGCGGCTGCGGGTGGAAATTCCCGTGGTTTTCGGCGCCAAAGCGGAGATCGGTGAAACCTCCGTGGAATGCGGATGTACAGAAAGCTCCAGCCTCTGTGAGCCTTCCTCTGATTTTGAGACCGGATATGAAGAAGAATACGTAGCTGCCGGGGAGGACACCGCTTTGTAACCCCGAAACCGCCGTAAAATACCGGGGCGGATTTCCTGAATATCCGGATGCACCCATTCCGTGATATCAGAAATCCGCCCCATGCCTTTATAAAGCTTCCCCTTATCTACACCCGTCCCCGCATCTTCTGCAGGATCCGCTTCTCCATCCGGGACACCTGCACCTGGGAGATACCCAGCTCCCTGGCTGTCTCCATCTGGGTTTTATC
>JAETPP010000344.1 GCA_021771115.1 Bacillota bacterium
CAAGCAGAACGAATTTGCCAACCAGCTGTCCCAAACCGCTGCCAAAGCCCTGCGCGGCGAGGGCGGCCCGGAAGCCCAAGAGGGCTTTAAGGAGATTGTGCGGGCCTTGCTGATTAATGAAAGCGTCTATATGCCGCTGCAACACCTGCTGCTTCCGGCGGAGTGGCAGGGTAAAATGATGTTCTCCGAGCTTTGGGTGGACCCGGACGCGGAGGATAATCTGCACAAGGGCGGTGGCCAACGCGACAACACTTTCCGCGTGCTTTTCAAGCTGGACGTGCAAGGGCTGGGCTTTTTCGACATCGTGCTGGCCAGCCGCGGCGAAGAGGTGGAGCTTTTGGTTTCCTGCCCGGAGCAAGCGGCCGCCTTTTCCAAAATAATCCAAACTGAAATGAGCCGTATCTTAACGGAAAACGGCCTGCGTCCGCAGGAGGTTCAGGTGGTGCAAATGCAGCAACCGCTGACCCTTTCCGCCGTGTTCCCCAAAATTGTGGAAGGAGAGAACAGTCTGAATGTCCAGATATAACACACCCAACCCCGCCGGCCGCGCCGTGGCCCTGCGCTACGACGGCAGCGCCAACACCGCCCCGATTGTAGTAGCCTCTGGCATGGGCTATCTGGCGGAAAAGATTTTGGAGGTGGCTGCGGACAACAACGTGCCGGTTTACGAGGATAATTCCCTGGCCACAATGCTTTCTCAGTTGCAGCTGGGCCAGCAAATTCCTGATTCGCTTTTTCAGGCTATTGTGGAAATTTACGTTTACTTTTTGAATTTTGACCCGAACGACCCTGATAAGGCCCGACGCGAACGCGAGCAAGCCCTGGCCGCCGCCCGGCAAACTGCCGAGGCTGCCGAGCAGGCCGCCGAAGCCCAGCCTGCTGAAAATGAGGCTGCACCGCCGGAGGCCGCCGACCCGCTGCACATCAACACCGCCAAATAGGACCTGATTGGAGGAGAGTATTTTTTATGGAACGTCGCTTTTTGATTTCTGATGCGGAGCACCGGCCGATTGCCTTGGCCCATTTGGAAAGCCCGGCTAATGAAAAGCCGTTTAATTTGTTAATCCAAACCTATGAACCCGGCACGCCAACCACAGCTTTATCTATTCAACAAAAAATCAACCTGATTGATATTGATAACGATTTGGCAATGGAGGGCGTGATTGTCAACCATTCGGCCGACCGCCTGCTGGTGGAGCCCGGCCAACGC
>JAETPP010000345.1 GCA_021771115.1 Bacillota bacterium
TGCAAGCTGGCCGATCACCGGACGCTCCTCGGCCGAAAGCTTGCCCATCTGCTTAAGAATTGCCGTCAGCTCGCCTTTTTTGCCGAGAAATTTCACACGCAGCGCGTCGAGCGCCTTTAAGTCGTGCGCGGCGTTCAGCTCGGCGGCGACCGTTTGCCTGATCTGTTCCAAAGCTGCTTTCATGTTTCTATCACCTCGTAAGAATTTTGTTTGGCGCTGGCGGCGGCCCCGCTTTGGGGATATAAAAAGCGCCTGCGTCCCATGCCAATCCGGCAAAAAGGGACGAAGGCGCGTTCTCCTCCGCGGTACCACCCAAATTTCCCGCCCAAACAGCCTCTAAATGCCGCCCGACGGAACCTCTGCACCGCTATAACGTGGGTGAATCCGTCGCTGCCTACTCCGGGCAAGCCCTTTCAGCGGCGCCACTCGCGGGTGAACTTCAAAAGGCGCGTTTCACAGGCGGTTCCAGCCAATGCCGCCATTCTCTGTGATGAAACAGGTTCTGCCTTCCTACTCTCCCGGTCGTTGTGTTTCAATCAATACCTCTATACTATAGCAGCTTTTGCCGCCGCTTGCAAGGGGGTTTTTGATGATGTGGCAGCCACAGGCTGTGAAAGCCTATTTTTATAGTTTGTCGCTCGGGCCACGACCGGTCCATCCTTTTTGACAGACAAAAACGATGCAAGAACTTTTTTCTTTCTCTTTTTATATTCTTATTCATCTATCTTTTGGCTTGTCGCTCAGGCCGCGACAGGCCCATCCTTTTTGGCGCGGCCCAAAAAGGATGCAAAAAAGCCGGTCAAGGGGGCTAACGGCTCCGCTCCATTTGATGGTACGCCGTACATAGCACGGCAAAGGGCGACAGTACAATGGTCGCGGGAAGCGCAGCGCAGGGTCGCGGGCCTGCCCCCTTCACAATCCCCGTTCCAGGAGGGTAGTTTCTCTGATAGAAAAAGACTCGCTGCGAAATAGGGGAACTATACAAATCAGCCCCTCCCTTGCATAGAACCTTCTCTAAGCATCCCGCTCGGGTACGGCTGGGTATTGTTAAGGGGCGCGTCTTCCGACCCAACAGCGCACCTCCTGCGACCGCCGCGTTTTCGCCCATTGCTAATCCGAATACGGCGTAGGGTCAATTGGAGGAAGGTAGCGGCACCCCTTAACCAGATTTTTGCTTCCTTTTTGTCTGCCAAAAAGGAAG
>JAETPP010000074.1 GCA_021771115.1 Bacillota bacterium
TGATCCCCTCAGTCACGGCTTTGCCGTGACAGCTCCCCTTATAAATAAGGGGAGCCAAAAAGGACCCTGTAACCCACCATTCCCCCACAAAATCAAACCCGCCGCGGATCGTAAAACGAAGCGATCCGCGGCGGGTTTTGCTGCCGTTATAGCTTATAGGTTTTACACAGGCGGTTACGCTGGGCCAGGGCGGCTTCGGCTGCTTCGCACAAGGCGGGAATGCTTTCCGGGTCGCCTTCGATCAAAGCCTGCTCCAGCTCCTGGATATAGGCGGTCAAAGCCGCTTCCGCCTCCTGAAGCATGGGGGCGCTCACCGGGTCGCTGAAGCGGAGATTTTCCGCAAGCTGTTCCAATGCCCGCTTTCCTTCGCCCGGCGCACACCGGGCGGCAAGGTCCGCCGCCGTATCCCGCAGGGCTCGCAGAACGGCGGTGTTTTCCCGCTCTCTCACGGTTTATTCCCCCTTCTTTTTGCCGCAGTTGGGGCAGAATTTACTGGTGATGCCCGTCTGCCCGCAGGCGCAGTCCCAGGTTTCCGACTCCGGGCGCTTTGCGCCGCAGTTGGGGCAGAATTTGCTGGTGATTCCCGTTTGCCCACAGGTGCAGTCCCAGGCGTTGGCCGGAGCCTGTACAGTGCTCCTTTCTGTGGGCGTATTCAGGTTCAGCATGGGGTCTAGGGCTTCCTTGGTCAGGTTCGCCACGCTGCCTACCGCGCCCAGGCCGATGCCCAGCCCGGCAAGCTCTCCCAAAGCGCCGGAGCTGCCTTCGCCGCCGATGCCGTTTTTCATGGCCTCCATGCCCACCTTCCGGGCGGTTTCCTGCTGATAGGTGTAGCCCTTCAGCTTCATTTCCTGGGCCTCTGCCTCCGCCTGCATGCGGTAGGCCTCCGCCTCCGCCGCCTTTTGGAGCTTTAAGGCCTCCGCCTCGCCCTGGGCGTTCAGAATTTTCATGCGGGCGGCGGTTTCCGCCTCCACCGCCAAACGGGAGGCAGCGGCCTCCGCCTCCTTTTTGCGGATCTCCTCCTGCCGCACGGAAAGGAATTGCTCGGCGTATTGGGCCTTCATTTTGGCGAAATCCGGGTCGTCGTCCGGAGTGACCACCCGGCTGATGTAAAACTCCGGCATGGCGAGGCCGTATTCCAGGAGGGGGCCGTTCAGCTTTTCCTGAAGGGCGGAGGAAAGGGCCATAAGCTCACTGTCGATTTCCAGAACGCTGATGTTCTGCTCCTTAATGGTCTGGGCCAGAAAGCTTTTTACCTGGGTCATCACCATGGCCCGGAAAAAGCCCTTTCCGTCTCCCGCGCCCAGAAGCTCTTCCGCCTGAAGGCTGCCGGATGCGCCCACCACCTTGACCAGAAGCTTTCTGGAATCCACCACCCGAATGGAAAATTCGCCGCTGGCGCCCAGCTCCACGTGGAGGCCGGAAGCCGGGTCAAACAGGCGCACCTTGGTGTCCGTGCCCCATTTTACCCCCATCTGGGTGGAAAGATTGATAAAGTAGACCTCGGAATGAAAAGGACTTTCCCCGCCGGTGGGCAGCTCGCAGAGCTTTCCCAGCATGGGAAGCCGGTCGGTTTCCAGCGTGTAGCGCCCCGGCCCGAACAGATCCAGCGCCTGACCGTCCCGGCAGAAAATGGCCTCCTCGTTTTCGTGCACGATCAACTGAGAGCCCATGTTGAAGTCCTCCACCGGATGCTTCCACACCAGCGTGTTCTCCTCGCCCTCAAATTTGATCACATTGATGAGATGCTTGCGTTCTGACATAGTATCCGTCCCTCCTTAATTTGGCAATTTTATATTTGTCCATCCGCCTACATCGCACTGGCTATGGTTGTTGATGCCTGTTGCTACCACAGTGCCGTCTGATTTTAGGCCGACAGTGTGACGAGAACCGGCGTCAATAGCTACGATATCTGTCCAGCCAGCCACATCATATTGCCCATAATCGTGATAATAGGTAACTATATTGTCATTAAATTTTGTGGCTACTACAGTACCGTCTGCTTTTAGGCCAATGGTATAACCATTTCCTGCGGAAATAGCCACAATATCTGTCCATTCTGATACATCGCACTGTCCGTTACTGTTATCACCCGCTGCTATTACTGTGCCGTTTGACCTCAAGCCTACTGCGTGGTTATAGCTCACATCAATCGCAACAAGATCTGTCCATGTTTCTACTGCGGAAGAAATTTTAGATTGATGATCACCGGTCAATGAAATAGCAGTCCCATCACTGCGAAGCCCAACTGCACAGCTATCTGAAACGGCGATATCAATGATTTGGCTCCAAACAGTTTCGTCTTCGTAAGCAATATCACCAAGCTCTCCCGAGAGAATTACTGTTCCATCCCTTTTTAACCCCGCGGAAAGTGTGGTAGAACAATCGATGGTCACAATATCTTTCCAATTATCTAATGGCCATTGACCTTGGTCGTGCCTAGTTCCGCCCGAGTTAACCGTTCCATCGGCTTGAAGCCCCAAAACGTGTACGCTCCCTACAGCAATTTCTGTAATATCTTTCCATCTATCACTAATAGAATAGCGATCAAATGGAAAAGCGCTATCATCTTGGCCTGTTCCTGTTACAGTGCCATCGCCTCTTATTGCAATAGTGAGATCTGCATCGGCGTCAATCGTTCTCCGCTGTACAACATGCTCCCACATGGCGTCTCTCTGCTGAAGGGAATCTTTATAAGTACCCAGCTCCTGATAATCTGTCAGGGCGCCTCTATAATCTCCTGCCTGTGCCAAAGAGGAAGCTCTTGCATATTGCGCGTCCTGCTTTTTTTCCTGGGCGGTTTCCCTGTTCGTAAAACGGGCGTAAAACTCCATCGCTTCCGTAAACTTCTCTTCCGCAATCAGGGAATCCCCGTAAGCAACGGCTTTTTCCCAAACCTCTCGCTTTCGCTTTTCGGAATCCTTATAGTTTTTCAGCTTTTCAAACCCATCGTAAGCAGTTACATAGCTTTGCGCTTCCAATTCGTTTTCAGCCTGCAGGTATTTGATCTCATTGACCTTTTCTTTCAGCGCTTCGTCATCTCCCGGGTAAAATAAGCTTCCGGTGCTAAAACCGTTGTAGATTTTCAAAGCATCGTCATAGCTGCCTTTTTTCACCAGCAGGTCGGCGGCGGAGACAGCTTCCTGCCACACTGCCTTGCCCCGTTCCGGCGCGTCCTTGAAATCCGATAAACGCACAAAAGCGACATAGGCTTTGCCGTATTCCTTTTCCTCTATCAGCTGTTCAGCTTTAAGGTATTGAATTTCCTTGATCCTATCGGCGGAATCTCGAAACGCCTCAATGGATTGGAAAGCGGTGAATGCTTCTGTATAGTCCCCTTTTTGAAAAAGAGCATCGGCCTCGGCATATTTTTTTGCCTTGCTTGCTTCTTTTTTTCTCTCTGGCGAGTCCTTATAGTCCTCTAATTTTGCAAAGGCGTTAATAGCTTCTTGGTACTTGCCTTCTTCCAGCAGCGTTTCCGCCTTGGAATACTGGTTGTTGGGAATAATGACCTTTGTTGCCAGCAGATAGATCCCCAATGCCAAAAGAACAGCCGCAATACCGCTTCCGATGAGGATCAGTTTTCTTTTGCGCAGCTTTTTCTGCTCCTGAAGCATCTGCTCCACCGCTGCTTCCCGGAAGGCCTTCAGCTTTTCATCAATAGCCTGGGCGTGGGTCATGCTGTCTTTGTAATTCTGCAATTTTGTAAAAGCCTCATAGGCTTCCTTCAGCTGCGCATCGGATTCGGCTGCTTTCTCTTTTTCACAGGCCGCTTCATACTGCTTTTCTCTTGCCAGCTCCGCGTCCTGCTGGTCTTTCTTTTGCTTCGCTTTAGCCTCTTCGCACTTTTGGGCGGCCTCCTGCTCGGCCTTTTTCAAATGCGCCCGGTAGTCCTCTATCACTTTTTTCTGTGCGGCGTCCTCTGCGGCGCAGGCCTCTTCCTGCCGCTTGCGCAGCACCTCCAGCACTTCATCTCTGGGCTGTTCCAGCTTTTTCCGTTCCTCTTCTCCGGAAAATTCCAGCGCCCGCAGGTAGAGCTTGTTCTTGTTCCAAAGCGCGCTTTCTTCCCTGTACTTTTCGTTCCATCGGGCCGCGCTGACCGGGTAAGTACGGTCAAAAGCAAAAAGGCTGTCGTCCGGGCTGAAATACATCGGTACAAAATATTGCTTTTTGATCCGTTCGATTTCTTCCGTGTTTTCCGGACAGGCCTCCTGCTTGCCGGGCTTTACGGAAAAGCCGAAAACACGGCTTTTCGCGAGCTTTTCCAAGGTAGGTTGCTTCTGCTGCGCTAAAAACTTGCCCAGATAAGCCCTGGGCTCGTCTGCGTCCAGGTTCAAAGCCTGCTCAAAGAATTCGTCGGCCTTTTGCCATTCGCCGTCCTCCAGGGCCAGCTCGCCTCTTTGCAGCAGGGCGGAAAGGTTTCCTATCTCGCTTTGAACCACTACGGTTTCCTTTGGCGCTTCTTCCTTTTCTTTCCCGGCGTCCAGCACCTTGTTGATGCCGTGGGTCAGATCCTGCAAAAAGCCGATCTTTCCCATATCATAGGCCTGTAAGGGGGAGAGCTGGTCCGGCAGGTCATAGGGGTCCATATCCCGGTAGCAGGGGATCAGAAGCTTGCTTCTGTCCTGCTTCATCATGGCCAGAAAGCGGCTCCATTCGTTTTTGACCCAGGTGCCGCCAAAATGCTCCGCCTTGGTACCCAGCACCACCATGACCTTGGCGGAGTGGAGAGCGGCGAATATGTAGGGCTCGTATTCCGCGCCGCCTTTATTTTCCAGGGTGACCCGGGCAAAGAATACCCGGCGGCCCTGTTCTGTCAACTCATAGTAGATTTCCTGAGCTAATACGCTGTCTCTGGTGCGCTCCCCGGTTTCCTCTGTTTCCTTGTAGCACAGGAACACATCGAAGGGATCCTCTTTCTGGGAAACGGCTAAAACGCCCTTCTGCACTTGGGCGATTTTAAGGCCGTCCTTTTCATACTGCTTTCTGGTCACGCCGTCGGAATACTCTAAAGCCGCCAGATAGTCCACATCCTCTAAAATGCTGTCGAAGCTGGCCCGGTGACAGGTGGGAATGTAATCGTGGGTGTCCGGATCTTCCACATACTCGATGCCGAACCTGCACAGCGCACAGCACCAGTGGGCTTCCGCGTTGCTGTCGTCCAGCTCCACAATGTGTTCGTACACGGCCAGGGCTTTGTCGAACTCGCCGATCCGGCGGAAATGGTTGCCCCGGTTAAAGGCCGCGGCGGTCTGTTCGCCGTCCACCTTCGGCAGGGTCATGGTGCTGCCGCAGTATTCGCACACCCCAAAGGTCTTGTCTTCGGAGAGTTCAATATCTCCGCCGCACATTTTGCATTTGATGATCGCCATACTATAAGTACCCCTTTCCCTTGAAAACCGCTCTGCCGGCGGATTTTAGCCGTTGTCCGCTTCCCCGCCGGACAGCAGCTCCATGTGATCTAAGGCAAATTCCAAGGCCATGGATAAAATTTCATTGCGGGTGCGCCCGGTAGCCCCGGCCGCCTCGTCTATGATCTGCAGCATGCTTTTGGGCAGGCGCATAGAGATCACAGCGGATTCCCCGCCGTATTTTTTCGGTGCGACCTTAAATTTCGGTTCTGCCACACAGGCCGCCTCCCTTCCTGTTTTCTGTTTTTCCCTTCAAAACGTGTGGCCCCGCCGCACCTAAACCTCACGGTTCAGGTGCCTTTTTGCATAAGGATGGCGTTGCCATCCTTATTATACCATAAGCGCCGAAGGCGCGTTGGTATAATGTGTCCATCGCCCGTCTGAGCAAAGCGAAGAACTGGGCGGGACAAATTGAAATCATATAATATCCGCGCCCTTTGCGGATATTATACTACATTTGTATTCCGCTTACAAGATACAACAGGCGTGTTTCCGGAAAATTTTGAAACAGCGCGGAATCCTCCTCGGCAGGCGTGGAAAATGACGGGTTCGGCCCGCATTTTTCCACAGATCTTCAAAAAATAAGAAGCGGCCCGCAGGAAAACTTTCCCACAGAACCGCTTCCTTTTTGAAGCTTTCTGTATATAAGACCGTCCTTATCTCCTTTTCCGCCGGCGGGCCATGAGCACCCAGCCGATGAGGACCAGAAACAGAAGGATCAGCACGGCCCAGCCGATGCAGAACACCGGCCACCAGGAAAGGCCGGGCACTCGTTCCGTCAGCAGGGAGAGGGGATAAAAAAGGCCGGAGCAGAGGGCGGAAAAGAGCTTTGAAACGGCGGTCAGCGCGGCGTCGAGCGCATTTCCCGCAAAGCGGAACAGGGCGCCGATCAAATCGAACAGAAAAGAGATCATCATGGATACACTCCCCTCAGGTCAGAAATGGTTTCGGAAAGCGCCGCTCAGTCCGCAGCGGTTTCCACGATCTTATAGTAGGTGCGGGCGGTAATGCCGTAAATGATGGCGTAAATGATGCTGAAGATGACCACGCAGCCCGCGGCGGAACCGAAGATGATCCAGAAATTCGTCAGGTTCATCATCCACAGGATCTTTTGCAGCATGGGGAAGGCAAAGCCCAAATGAAGGATCGCGGTGAGAAGAGGGAGGAAAAAGACCATCAGCACCTGGCTGTGAATGCTCTTTTTTACTTCCTTTCGGCTCATTCCCACCTTCTGCATGATGGAGAAGCGCCTCGAGTCCTCATAGCCCTCTGATACCTGCTTATAGTAAATGATCATCATGGTGCCGAGAAGGAACAGCAGCCCCAGGAAGATCCCCAGGAAGAACAGTCCGCCGTAAAGGGAAACGAAATCTTCATAGCTGTCTGCGGCGTTTTCGGTCCAAAGGGATTCATAGGAGGAGCCTTCCGGCAGCCCTTCTGAGATGCGTTGGGAGATGGCGGCGCTCACTTGGCTGATCTCCTTCCGCTCTCCTTCAATATCGAAGGAATAGGTATACCCCGGAACGTAATTGGTCAGGGAATCTCCTGACCCGAGAAAGAGCCTCGGGATATCGTCATTCGGCACGACGAGGGCATAGGTTTCCACCTCTGTGATCATCACGTTATCGCCGGCCTGAGAAAGGTCAAACTCTGTTTTGCGCAGGGAATAGGTGTTTTCTCCGATGGTCAGTGTGTTTCCCTCCGGAAAGCGGCCGCTGGGGTCATAGAGCAGCACCTCGTTTTCTCCCAGGGATTCCTCGGCTTCGGCCAGCCGGTTGAACTCCTCCAGCGGGTAACACCGAAGGATCACCTGCTGCAGGCCGCTTTCTTCATCCTCATTCAGAAGAAACTCGGAATCCCGGCGGTAACACCCAAAGCTCCAGTGGCTGTCCTCCAGAATGTTGACGGGGGAAAGGCCGTTCTTTTCACACTCTTCCGGTACCAGCTTTCGCAAAGCGTCTTTGGTGATTTCGTTGGCGCCGTAAGCGGAGATGATGATATTCCGGGGAAAGCGGGTGCGTATCACATCCTCCATGCTGCTGTACAGGGCGTAGGTGGTGGATACCGTGACCAGCAGGCAGGTAAACAGGATGCAGATGGAGGCAAGCCCGGCGGCGTTTTGCTTCATGCGGTAGAGCATGCCGGATACGGTGGTGAAATGGTTGGGCTTATAGTAAAAATTTTTCTTCTTTTTTAGTAGCTTCAAAAGGGCTGTGATGCCGGTGATGAACAGCAGATAGGTGCCGAAGATGACCAAGATCACCGCCACAAAGAAGAACATCAGCGCCTGTACCGGGTCCTGAATGGTGACAGCCATGTAATAGCACACGCCCAGGCAGAGAACTCCCAAAAGGGCAAGAAGCCAGTGGGCCTTCGGCTCTTTTTCCCCCACATCGCTGCCGTGGAGCAGCTCAATGGGGTTACTGAGGCGCACCTGCAGAATGTTGTAGAGCATGGTGGCGAAGAAGATGGCGAAAAACAGCACGAGGGTGCTCAGCACGGCTTCGCCGGGAACGGAAAAGGCGATGTGCAGGTCCACGCCCAGAAGCTTTTGCAGCAGCAGGAACATGGCCCGGGAGAACAGGATGCCCAGCCCCAGCCCCAGAGTAAGGGCGGTGAAAATAGTGAGCAGCGTTTCCCGAAAAATGATTTTTGCAATGTGAAACTTTTCCATGCCCAGAATGTTATAAAGTCCCAGCTCCTTCTTGCGCCGCTTTATCATGAAGCTGTTGGTGTAGAAGAGGAACAGCACGGCAAAAACGCCGATGACGATGGCGCCCAGGTTCATCATGGTGGTGATGCTCCGGCCGCCGTACAGGGCCTGTGCGTCGATGCTCAGGCCGATGGACTGCATGATGTAGAACATCATGATAATGCCGATGGAGGAAAGGAGAAAGGGAACATAGATCCTGCGGTTGTTTTTCAGGTTTTGGAAGGCCAGCTTCCAGTAAAATCCACGTTTCACGCTTACAGCTCCTTTCTGTCACCGCTGGTGGCAAGCACCGTCAGGGTATCGGAGATCTTCTGGTACATTTCATCGTTTGCCATGACTCCGCGGTAGATCTGGTGGAAGACCTGGCCGTCCTTGATAAACAGCACCCGGTTGGCACAGCTTGCCGCCTGAATGGAATGGGTCACCATCAGAATGGTCTGCCCGTCCCGGTTTATGCCGGAGAAGATATCCATGATCTGCCCGGCGGAGCGGGAATCCAGCGCGCCGGTGGGTTCGTCCGCCAGGATCAGCTGGGGCTTTGTGATCAGGGCCCGGGCAATGGCGGTGCGCTGTTTTTGCCCGCCGGAGATCTCATAGGGGAATTTCTGTAAGAGCTCGGTGATCCCCAGCTTTGCGGCAATGGGGTCCAGCCGCGATTTCATTTCCGGGTAGCGCTTGCCCGCCAGCACCAGCGGCAGGAAAATATTGTCCTGCACCGAGAAGGTGTCCAGCAAATTGAAATCCTGAAAGACAAAGCCCAGGTTATCCCGGCGGAAAGCGGAAATCTCTTTTTCTCCCAGGGTGACGATGTTGCGCATGTTCAGGAACACCTCGCCCCCTGTGGGCTTATCCAGCCCCGCAAGGATATTTAAGAGCGTGGTTTTGCCGGACCCGGATTCTCCCATGATCGCCACGAATTCTCCCTGCTCCACCGCAAAGGTCACATTGGAAAGCGCCTGCACCTGTGTGCCGCCCAACCGGGTAGAATATACTTTTTTCAGGTTGTTTACATTTAAAAGTGCCATAATCATTTCTCCTTACTGTCCCGAAGGCTTTTCAGCACCGGGGTATTTCTTGTTTCCAGAGATTTGGGGTTGTTTGAAAAATCAAAAACATCGCCTTTTTGCCCAGAGACAGGCGTTTTCTGCGCCAAAAATCCTCGAAAACCGAAAGGTTTTCTGCGGTTTTTGTCTTGAAATCACCTACTCCTGAACAAAAATCCGGTATTTTCTCTATTTTCGAACAACCCCTAGTATAAAGTCGAATTCTTACAAAATCCATAAGACGGGCTTACAAAACAAAGGTGCAGTCTTACACTTTTGTAAGACTGCACCGCGATCCGCCGTTTCGCGCGATAAGGAATTAGCAATGAGCAATTAAGGCGGCCTTGCTGTCGCAAGGCAATAAAAGATGATAAACTATTGTTTAGCATACTAATGACCCCCACACACTGTCATCCTGAACAAAAGCAAAGCTTGCTTTGCTTTCAGTGAAGGATCTCGGTTAGCAGCAACCGGCGCATAAAGAAAATTTATACTCGCTGGCTGGGATATGGCCGAGATTCTTCGCCTTCGGCTCAGAATGACAGTGGTGCGTGTGCCCCTTTTCTGTTACGCCCTTTTCTAACAACTAACTGCTTACAGCTAATTACTAGTCCGCTAAATTCCAATTTAGTGCACTAACTACTTTCCTTGCTAATTCCTAATTGCTCATTCCTAATCACTAATTTCCCCTTCAAAAGTGCTGCAGCTCCTCTTTATGAAGGAAAAGGCGCACCTGGGTGCCTTTTCCCGGCTGGGAGGTGATCTCCATGGGGATGCTGAGCTTTTTCAGGATTTGGCTGGTCAGGTAGAGGCCCAGGCCGGAGGAGGTTTTTTCCTGCCTGCCGTTAAAGCCGGTAAATCCCCGCTCGCAAATGCGGGGAAGGTCCTCGGCGGAAATGCCGATGCCGGTGTCCTGGATGGTCAGCACGTCGTTTTCATCCATGGAAATGGAGATGGTTCCGGCTTTTGTGTATTTCAGGGCATTGGAAAGCAGCTGCTCTATGGCAAAGCCCAGCCACTTTTCATCGGTGAGGATCCGGTTATCAAACTCCGGAAATTCCAAAGTCAGCTTTTGGTAGATAAACATGGGGGCGAATTTTTTCACGGCGTGCCGGACGATATCGTGGGCGTTTGCGGTTTCCAGCCGGAGATCGGCGTTCATGGTTTCCATTCTCAGATAGCCCAAAACCATTTCCACATAGCGTTCTACCTTAAAAAGCTCCTGTGTCAGCGCCTCGCTTTCCTTGGTAGGGGAGGACTGTAAAATCAGCCGCATGGCGGAAAGGTGCGTCTTGATCTGGTGGACCCACAGGGTGTAATATTCCAGCATATCCTGTCCCCGATCCTGGGAAAGCTGCTCCTGCTCCTTTAGGCGCCCGCAGAGAAGCTCCATGGAATCCCGCAGCACCGTTTCAGGCAGTGTGCCGGAGAAGGCCGGAATTTCCCACAGGGTGGAAAGATTTTCCCGGATCTGCTTGAATTTCAGGACCTTCCGGCGGTAAAGGATAAAATCCGGGATCACAAAGCAGAGGGCGGCCACCAGCAAAATGGAGAAAGTGTAAAGCAGGGGCTCCGCCGGGAGATCGTAGAGATAAAAAAGAAAAGCGGACAGCGCGGCAAGCACCGCGGCGCAAAGCAGCGCTGTCCGGCGGTCCTTCAGATAGTGCTTTAACAGGCGCATACCGTTCACAGCCTTTCTGAATGCCGGAGAAGGGCAGGGGCGTGGAAACTTGCTCCGTTTTGACAGTTAGGAGATCAGATAGCCGATCCCCTTTTTGGTCGTGACGAAATTCGGCAGGCCCAGTTCCTCCAGCTTTTTCCGCAGTCGGGTCATGTTGACCGTCAGGGTGTTGTCGTCGATAAACGCGTCGCTTTCCCACAGCCGGGTGATCAGGTCGCCCCGGCTTACCACATGGCCTGCGTTTTCCATGAGAACCTGAAGGATCCGGAACTCATTCTTCGTCAGCTCCAGCTTTCCGCCGGGGCAGGAAAGGGTGCAGGCGGAGAGATCCAGCAAAACGCCTTTGTGCTCGATGAGATTGGTGCTGCCCCGAAAGGAATAGGTCCTGCGAAGCACCGCCTGGATCTTCGCGGTGAGCACCGAAAGGTCAAAGGGCTTGGGGATAAAGTCATCGGCGCCCAGGTCAATGGCGGTAATGATATTCATATTGTCCGAGGCGGAGGAGAGAAAAATAATCGGGATTTTGGAGCGCTTTCTGATCTCCTCGCACCAGTAATAGCCGTTCCGGTGGGGCAGGCCGATATCCAGAAGCACCAGGTGGGGAGAAAATTCCGTAAATTCCTCCAGCACCAGCCGGAAATCCTGCACGGTCCTGACTTCATATCCCCACATGGTCAGGTGGTTTTCCACCGCTTTGGAGATCACGGGGTCGTCCTCGACAAGATAGATCTTATTCATGCTTCCACTCCCAAAATGGCCGCGATCTCCTGATAGCTTTTAGCCTGATACGTATAGGGTACATCCCCGGAACTGTCCTGCCAGGCTCCGGTGTACCAAATGCTGTCGAGCCCGGCGTTTACCGCCCCCTGGATATCGGAGGAAAGGGAATCGCCGATCACAACAGCTTTTTCTTTTTCAAAGCCGGGAATATGGTCGAAGACATATTGAAAATACCGGAGATCCGGCTTTCCCACACCCACGGCGTCGGAAACAAAAACATCGCGAAAATAGGGAAGAAGCCCGGAACGTTCCAGCCGGGTGCGCTGAGAAACGGCGTTTCCGTTTGTGATAAGATAAAGAAGATAGCGCTCGGAGAGCTTTTTCAGGAGCTCCGGGGCGCCGGGGTACACCGCCCCGCCCTGACCCAGAAATTCAAAATACCGGCGGTTCATCTCATCTGGGTCGCCGGAAAGGCCGGTTGCCTGAAGAAAGTCCACAAAGCGGTTTCGGAACAGCTGGGGCTTGGTGCATTCCTTCCGTTCAAATTTTCCCCACCATTTGGTATTATAGGTCTCATAGGTTTCCAGCATGGCCGGAGAATAGGGGATATGCTGAGAAAAGCCGCAGCTTTCATAGAGGCTTTGAAAAGCGGCGGTCATATCCGCGTCAAAGTCCAGAAGGGTGCGATCGGCATCAAAGAGAAGAAAGCGGTATTTCTGAAAGCTTGTCTTTTCCGTCATGTGGGAAGCCTCCTCAGCATAAATTTGTCCATATGATACTTCAAAATCATTTTGGTGTCAAATAGAAGAAAGGGCGGATCTTTCCGCTTTTCAAAAAAGAAAGGAACAATGGCGGCAATGCGGAAATTTAACCTGAAAAAATACAATTATGTGATCCTCTGGCTTGCCTTGATCCTGACCGTGGGGATCGTGTGGCTTTTCGGCAGGGGGCTGCCGAAGGAGAAGGATCGGGGGAATAGTGCGTCTCCGTCTCCCGCGCTCCCCTCGTCCGCTGGCCCAGCTCCTGCGGAGAGCACCCTGAACCTGCCGGCGGAAAACCCCCGGGGACAGGCCATGCTTTCCGGCGTGTGGGTCCCCTATATGTCCCTTGCTACGTCAGAGCATACCCAGGCGGCCTTCGAGGAAAATTTCAAGCGGATCGCCGATTCCGCCAAGGAAAAGGGGATAAACGCCCTGTTTGTTCATGTGCGTCCCTTCTGCGATGCTCTGTACCCTTCCAAGCTCTATCCCTGGTCCCATATCCTCACCGGGGAGCAGGGGAAGGATCCCGGCTTTGATCCGCTTGCCTTTATGGTGGAGTACGCCCACAGCCAGGGCATGGAATTTCACGCCTGGCTGAACCCTCTGCGGGTAAAAACCGCGGAAACCCCGGAAAAGCTGGGGGCGGAAAACCCTTATCTTGTGCTGGGAGAGGAAAGCCCCTATTACTTTATGGAATACGGCGGCGGTGTGTATCTGGACCCGGC
>JAETPP010000346.1 GCA_021771115.1 Bacillota bacterium
GTGGCAAAATTACAGCAGAAATCAGCCAGGGCCAATGCCCGGCTTGCCTACCGGCAGGCATTACAGGACAACCCGGAGCTGAAGAAAAATCTTCTTGCCCGGATGTGGCAGAAACAAAAACTAAAACGCCAGTATGCCAAAGCAGCCAGGGAAGCGAAAAAAGCCGGAAAGCGGGCAAAGGACACCGCCGTTACCACGGAAAAGATTGCTGCAAGTGTGGTTCACGCTGTCAAGCGCCACCCGGTTCTATGCGGAATCGTGATCCTGCTCCTTTTGGTATTTTTCCTGATCGCTTCCTTGTTTTCTTCCTTTTCCAATATTGGAACCGGAGGGCTGGGGAGCCTTGCCGCCTCTACTTATCTGGCGGACGACGCGGACATCAACAATGCGGAGCTTATATATACCGAGTGGGAAACGGACCTGCAGATGCAGATCAACCGTGTGGAATCGGACCGGCCCGGTTATGACGAGTACCGCTATAATATCGGCCCCATTGAGCATGATCCTTATGTTTTAATGGGGTATCTCACCTCTGCGTATCAGGATTTCACCTATGCACAGATCGAGAGCGTCCTCCGGGAGCTTTTTAACGGGCAGTATTCCCTATCCTTCACGGAGGAAACGGAAATCCGCTACCGGACAGAAACAAGCATTGACCCGGAGACCGGCGAGGAAACAGAGGAAGAAGTGCCTTATGAGTGGCACATCTTAAATGTAACGCTTACTTCCATGCCGCTTGAAAACCTGGTGGTTTCACGCATGGACGCAGACCAGAAAGAAATCTGCGAGATTTTATTGCAGACCAAAGGAAACCGGCAGTATGTGAAAAATGTGTTTGGCACCAACTGGCTGCCCTATGTCACCAGCTACTACGGCTACCGGGTACACCCGATCAGCGGGAAAAAGAACTACCATACCGGCGTTGACATCGGGATGCCCCAGGGCACGGAAATTTTGGCCGGGCATGACGGCACGGTCACGCTGGCAGGAAATGCGGGCGGCTATGGTCTGTGCGTCTCCATTGAAGGCGAGGCTTACGAGGGGCACTCTCTTACCACCAAATACGGCCACTGTTCACAAATCTTAGTATCTGCCGGACAGGAGGTAAAGGCCGGGGATGTGATCGCAAAGGTCGGCAGCACCGGAAACTCCACCGGGCCGCACCTGCACCTGGAGGTATTGGTTGACGGACAGTATAG
>JAETPP010000347.1 GCA_021771115.1 Bacillota bacterium
AGTATCGAAGCATCGGTGCTGCTCTTGCGGCGCTCCCATCCGGCGGCGAGGCGTCCGCCGTGTGGTGCTGTGTCCAGTTTGTGACGCCGGAAACGAATTGAAGTAAAGGGGGTGAACAGGCCCTCGCCGCTCGCTTTTACTCTACCGCCGCCTCCTTTGGTCTTTCCTTTTGGTGGGTGGTGTGCTATGCTTGATTTGCTTAAATTTTTAATCCTACTTCATTATAGTAGCCGTTCGGAGATTTGTCAATAGGAAAATCTCCGTGTAGAGACTTTTCGAGGAGGTATATCATGTCTGACCTTGTGAATAGAATTGAGAAACGAATCAAAGAAAAAGGAACCAATTTCAAGCGCGTCGAGCAGGAATTGGGGCTCGGAAATGGTACAATAAAGCGATGGTCGACGCAAAGCCCGCGCCTTGACAAGCTGGTTCCGGTCGCCGAATATCTACAAGTGTCCCTTGACTATCTTGTCTTCGGTAGTAGCGTTTCGGAGACTTCGACAAATGGAGACCGACCGGATCTCGAGGCGGAGAAGGAGCGCCAGGGCCTCACCTGTGACGGCCTCCCGCTGTCCGAGGATGAGGTGGATCTCGTCGCCATGTACCGGCTCCTTCCGCCGTCCCATCGGGAGGAGATCTTTGACCTCGTCTACTTCAAGTACAAGCGCCACGTCGAGGAGAAAAAAGAATCTATTTACTCGACATATTTCGACGGGAGCGAGGACGAAAAAAGCGGCCCCGCTGGGAGCCGTGAGGCCCGCGACGGAACCGCCTAATTTTTTTGTCCTGCCATGATTAAAAACTAAATCAAAATACTGTCCCTTTGCTTCGGTGGGCCCAAAACGGCCCGAACCCCCCGAAAACCCAGGAAATACGGGCAAAGGGACACGTCCCCGCGACTTTGCCGAAAATGTCCCTTTGCAAAAGGGTTGTTTTGCCGCGCCTGGGCCCGGTCGCCGCCGTCGTCGTAACACCTGGAATAACAGCTCGTAACGCCTCCGCGCCGCCGATCCACGCCGCCGAACCCCTGTTTTTGCCCCCTGCCGTTAATTTATGCACGGATTAACGCCCCGTTTGCACGGCTCGCCCGCTTGCCTTCCGGGGCCGTCTCTGCTATACTGTGACCATGGGCCGCGAAGCCCGTCCTCTTTGTCTGCTGCTGTGACTTCCGGGACGGGCCGAGCGGCCCTCTTTTTG
>JAETPP010000075.1 GCA_021771115.1 Bacillota bacterium
ACCATCTTCTTCACGTTCTCCAGCGGGATCCCATAGGATTCGGAAAGCTTCTTGTATTCCTCTTCCGTTTCCTCCTCGCTGGGCTTGATCTCCTCCAGCTGGGCGATTTTCTCCAAGCCCAGCCGCAGACGCACCTGGCGTTCTGCCTGAGGCTTATATTCTGTTCTCAGCTGATCCACCGTCATATTGGTATACTGGAGATAGGTCTCCAGCTTCAAGCCTTGAGACTGCAGGCGGTAGGCGAAGGAATTGATCATTTCGTCCACTTCATTTTCCACCATCTCGTCCGGGATCTCCGCCTTTACCTTCTCGATCACCGCATCGACCAGCTGATTTTCCACATCGGAATCCGCCGTCTTTTCCCGGCGGGACAGAAGATTCTTTTCCAGGTCCTTCCGGTACTCGTCCAACGTATCAAATTCGCTGACGTCCTTGACAAACTCATCGTCTACCTCGGGCAGCTCCTTCTTCTTGATCTCATGGAGCTTGATCTTGAATACAGCGGCCTTGCCCTTGAGCTCCTCCGCGTGATAATCCTCCGGGAAGGTGACGTTCACGTCAAACTCCTCGCCGGTCTTGTGCCCGACGATCTGCTCTTCAAAGCCGGGGATAAACTGGCCGGCGCCCAGGGTAAGCTCATAATTTTCAGCCTTGCCGCCGTCAAACTGCTTTTCGTCCACATAGCCGTCAAAATCGATCACCGCGATATCGCCGTTTTCTGCGCTGCGGTCCTCCACTGTGACGATCCTGGAATTCCGCTCTCTGACCCGCTCGATCTCCCCGTCGATATCTCCGGCGGTAACGACCACAGGCTCCTTTGTGACCGCAATGCCCTTATAGCCCTCAATAGAGGCCTCCGGCTTTGTGATGACAGTAACCGTGCACTTGATCCCTTTTTCCTTGCCGATCTCATCGATCTTGAATTCTCCAATGCTGATGACCTTCAGTTCGGATTTCTCCACAGCCTCCATCACCATGGGGCGGTAAAGGTGATCTACCGCGGCCTCAAAGAACACTTCTTCGCCATAATATTTTTCCAGAAAAGCTCTGGGGGCATGTCCCTTGCGGAAGCCGGGAACATTCATTTTTTTGCTTTCCCGCTTGAACACGGCGTTGATCGCTTCGTTAAATTCTTCAGGGCTCACTTCCAGGGCAAGCTCATACTTGTTTGTCTCAACATTTTTGGTAGATTTCAGCTCCATGGTTTCTCTTTCTTCCTCTCAAAATAGACTTAAACAGCCGAAAAGCTTTCGCGGATAACTTCTTTCCGCGCGCAATATGGGGCTATTATAACATATAGATTTCAAAGAATCCATATCTTTTCCGTAAAAATATTCAGGGAAATTGTGAAATGTCTCGCAATTACTGGAAAAAAGCTCATTGTGAGACGAGAACTGGGCAAAAATTCACAAAATCGGCGGAAATCAGCCGCATGCGGACGCCCCGGTATTCTCCCACCAATGCCTTTTTCGCGGCATATTGCCCGTGGATATGCCCAAAATAGCATTCCTTGATCTGGTGCTCCACCAGAATATCCAAAAGCTCCCGGCATTCCATGGTATCATAGACCGGAGGATAGTGAAGGAAAGCCGTCAGCTCTCCACCCAGCTTTTTTCCTTCCTCGATAGAGGCCAGCAGCCTCCCGGATTCCCGCAGGACGATCTTTTTATCTTCCTCCGATTCGGAATTGTAGAGCCATCCACGTGTGCCGCACAGGGCTCTTTCCCCCACCCGATAAGCACAGTTGTGAAGAATATGCAGGCTGGTAAAGCCATGAGCGGCAAAAAAGCTGTCCGCCTTGTTCCGGGTAGACCACCAGTAATCGTGGTTTCCCTTCATGATGATCTTTTCTCCGGGCAGCGAATGGATAAAAGCAAAATCCTCCAAGGCGTCCTCCAGGTTCATTGCCCAGGAAATATCCCCCGCGATGACCACCGTATCTTCAGGCCCTACCACGGCGTTCCAATTCTTTTCCAGCCGCTGCACATAATCGTTCCAGCCCGGGAAAACATCCATGGGCTTATCCGCGCCCAGAGAAAGGTGAAGATCGGCAATTACAAACAGCGCCATCTTACTGCTCACCTATCCCGGCGGACGTCCGGATAAACGCATCGGCCTGCTCCGGCGCTATCGTTTTCCGAAAGCGGACAGGTTTTTCCCGCAGTGCCTTCAGCTGCTCCGGAAGTTTCATACCGGAAAAGCTCTGCAAGGCTTCCATTGCCGCAAAGCCGTCCTCAGGTACCGCTTCGCCCAGGGAAGCCAGCACGCTTTCCGGGAATTTATAGGGACTGGCGGTGGAGGCGATCACCACGGGCGTATCGGAATCTCCGGTTTCCTGAATATATTGCCGGTATACCTCCAGGGCAACGGCGGTATGGGGGTCGCAGAGGTACTCATCCTTTTCCCACACCTGCCGAATGGTACGGGCAGTGCGCTGGTCTTCGCAGTATCCGCCGAAAAACAGCTCCTGTATTTTCTGAGAGACCGCAGGCGCTACCTGGTAGCAGCCTGTTTCGGAAAGCTCCCCCATCCACTGGGCCAAAAGCTTGCTGTCCTCTCCGGAAAGAGCATAGAGCAGCCGTTCCAGATTGCTGGAGATCAAAATATCCATAGAGGGCGAGATCGTTGCAAAAAATTCCCGCCTTCTGTCATAAATTCCGGTACGAATAAAATCGGTCAGCACCCGGTTGGCGTTGGAGGCGCAGATAAATTTATGCACCGGCAGCCCCATTTGGAAAGCATAAAAAGCCGCTAAAATGTTCCCGAAATTTCCGGTGGGAACAGCCACGTTGAAGGGATCTCCCAAGCGCAGAGCTCCGGTACGGCAAAGAGAAAAATAGGCGTAAAAATAATAGACGATCTGCGGAAGCAGTCTGCCAAAATTGATGGAATTTGCACTGGAAAACACCATGCCGTGAGCAGCCAGATTGGCTTTCATGGCGGGGTCGGTAAACACCCGCTTTACGGTGTTCTGCGCGTCGTCAAAATTCCCCTCGATCGCGCAGACCGTTACATTTTCCCCTTCCTGGGTCTCCATTTGTCGCTTCTGCATCTGACTGACGCCGTTTTCCGGATAAAACACAAGAATTTGGGTGCCGGATACATCCCGAAAGCCCTCCAGCGCGGCCTTCCCCGTATCGCCTGAGGTGGCTGTCAGGATCACGGCTTGTTTGCCGGGAAGCGCTTTTTTCATCGATCTCGTGAGAAAATGAGGCAGGATCTGCAGCGCCATATCCTTAAAAGCACAGGTAGGACCATGCCATAATTCCAAAAGATACTTCTTATCTCCGCCCTTTGTCAAGGAAACCAGCTTTACAGGCTCTTCCCCATCAAATTTTTCCGGAGCATAGGCGGCTTCTACACAAGCTGAAATTTCTTCCTGAGACAAATCTGTCAGAAAAAGGGAAAAGATCCGCTTTGCCAGCGCGGAATAGCTTAAGCCGGACAAATCGGAAAGCTCTCCTCGAAGGTCCGGCAGGGTTTCCGGAACAAAAAGGCCACCCTCCTCAGAAATTCCCTGTGCGATCACCTGAGAGGCCTCAAGCCGTATTTTATCATCCCTTGTACTTTTATACTGCATCTGCATCACCTGCTATCAGAATTTTGGATTTTCCTTTGCTTTCCCGGTTCAATATACCTTATTTTCGGCATTCTGTCAAAGCAGACCGTTATTTTGAAAGAAACCGGCCGCGTTTTCATAAAAAAGCTTTTCCACTAACGCTTCGGGATAATGGCGCAGGAACAATTCGTACAGACGGGGAATGGCTGAAAGGCCGTCTGCCATATCCTCCGGCAAAGAGGAGCCATCCATATCGCCGCCCATGGCAAGGGTATCCTCGCCCCCCAGGGAAAGAAAGTGCTCCGCATGGCGAAGAAGATCCTCCATTGAGGCTTTTTCGGGCTCTTCCCGAAGGAAGGCCGTGTAAAAATTTAAGCCCACAAGCCCGCCGGAAGCCTTGATGGCCATAAACTGTTCATCGGTCAAATTCCTGCGGTGCTTACAAACCCGCCATGCATTGGAATGAGAAGCGACCAGCGGTTTTTTTGCCTCTTCCGCCACATTCCAAAACAGCTCCGGGCTGGCATGGGAAAGATCGGCAATGATCCCCGCCGCCTCAAATTCACGGATCACGTTCCTTCCAAAAGCGGTAAGCCCGCCGGAGCCGGAAGCGCCTGCCCCGCGGCCCAATTCGTTTTCTCCGTTCCAGGTCAAAGTGCACATTTTTACGCCCAAGTCCTTCAATACCTGAATATTTTCCAGCTTTCCGCCTAAGGCGGCGCCGCTCTCCACGGTCAAAACAGCGCCGTATTTTCCCTCTGTCTCCGCCTGCCGGAGTTCTCCCGGATTTTTGCAGGGAAGCAGCAGATCCTGATTTTGCCCCGCCTCCAGGCAAAACCGCTCCGCCACTTGGCAAAACCAGTGAAAAGCTTCCTCTCCGCGAAGGGTATCGGGGATCCAAACGGCATAGCACTGTACAAAGCCATCCAGCACAGAAGCCTTGCGCAGGCTGATATGCAGTTCATTTTCCCGAAGTGGGATATCCTTATGGCAGCATTCCGTCATGGTATCACAATGCAGGTCAAAATAGCGCATGGCACGCCCTCCTGTTTTTTTATGGAGTTCAACTAACTTTTGGCCTCTGATGCGGAAAGGAGTCCCTCAAGATGCGTCAAACGCGTTTTCCAGGTATTCTTCTCCTGTGATCTTTCCGTTTTCCGTATAGACGGCCGCTGCGTCAAACCTGGGCTGAAGGCTTGTGGAGTGCTTTGCAAGGTACTGCTCCGCCGTCAGGATCAGCTTGCGCTGCTTGGCGGGCGTGATCGCTTCAAAAGGCGCGACCAATCCCTTTTTCTCCCGGGTTTTGACCTCTACAAATACAATATACTGCCGGTTTTCCGCAATGATGTCGATTTCCCCGAAACGGCTGTGATAATTCTTTTCCAGAACGCGAAAGCCCTTCCGCTTCAGGAGCTTTGCTATATGGGCTTCCCCCTTCTGACCCGTGCCAAGGTTCATAAGCCCGCCTCACTTCTCTGAAAGATTTTTCAGAAAGGTTTTCCGATGCTCCGGCAGAATGCCGTATTGCTTAATGGCCTCATAATGGGCCTTTGTCCCGTAGCCCTTGTGCTTTGCAAAGCCGTACTGGGGATATTGGAGGTCCAGCTCCCGCAGCACTCTGTCACGGCTGACCTTTGCCAAAATAGAAGCCGCCGCAATGCTGGCGCACTGGGCGTCCCCCTTGATCACGGCTTCTCCCGGAACCGGCAGGGGCGGCATTCTGTTGCCATCCACCAACGCCCAGTCCGCAGGGCGCCCCATTGCCTCAAACGCACGGGCCATTGCCAAAAAGGTGGCCTGCAGAATATTGACGCGGTCGATCTCCTCGGCGCTAGCAGAGCCGATGCCATAAGCTGCCGCGCTCTCCCGGATCACATCGAACAGCTGCTCCCGCTTCTTTTCCGAGAGCTTTTTAGAATCGTTCAGCCCCTCAATCTCAAGATCCAGCGGCAGGATCACGGCAGCGGCATACACAGGGCCGGCCAAAGGGCCGCGGCCCGCTTCATCGATCCCGCAGACAAGGGAATATCCCGCCAAAACAGCACGGCGCTCATAGGCATACCAATCCATACCGGTTCTCTCCCATTCCTAAGTCTATGAAAAGCAATCTCTTTTCAGGGATTTTCCAAAGTGATGCGTCCCAACAGGCCTCCGCGATATTCGTCCAGCACCGTATTGGCAGCCCGCTCCAAGTCCACCTCGCCGCCGGAAATCAGCATCCCCCGTTTTCTGCCGATACGCTCCAACAGCTCGTAGCCCTGAAGCTCTTCCTCAGGCCTGATATCTGTTTTATAGCGGGTATTCACCGCGTTCGGATACAGCTCCATCAGCAGCTCCAAAAGACGGCAGGCAAGACCTTCCCGATCTAATATTTCATCCTTCACCGCCCCGGTAAAGGCCAAATGCTCTCCCACTACGGGATCCTCAAATTTCGGCCACAGCACGCCGGGCGTGTCCAAAAGCTCAAAGCCCTTTCCCACGGTAAACCAGTGGTTCTGCCGGGTCACGCCGGGCATATCCCGCACCTCAGCCTTCCCCCGCACTCCCACAAGCCGATTGATCAGTGAGGATTTTCCCACATTGGGGATCCCAACGATCATCACGCGAATCGGGCGGCCCGCCATGCCCTTTTTCTCCCAGGCGGCGATCCTCTCCCGAAGTGCCTCCCGAATACCGGAATAAAAGGCGGAAACCCCTTTGCCGGTTTTACAGTCCAGGGGAACGGCTTTGATATTCTGAGCGGCATATTTTTCGATCCAGAAAGTTGTTTTGGCGGGATCGGCCAAATCGCTTTTATTGAGCAAAACGATCCTGGGCTTTGCCTGAATGATATCCCGCAAAACAGGGTTAGCACTGCTTTGCGGGATCCGGGCGTCCAAAATTTCAGCCACGATATCTACTTTTTTTAAATCCTCCGTAATTTTCCGGCGCGTTTTTGCCATGTGCCCCGGAAACCACTGAACGGACTGCACGTTGCTCATAGAGCCTCCTTATTTCACGACCCCCGCCTGGGAAAAGGGATAAAGATTGAAGATCACTTTTCCCAGAAGATTGCGGGTATCTACCATTCCCACCTCTGAAAAGCGGCTGTCCGTGGAATTCCCGCGATTATCCCCCAAAACGAAAACGCACCCTTCCGGAACTGTTTGAGGAAATTCCAGAACATTGGGATATTCCGGAAGCAGCGTAATACCGTTTTCTATTCCGAACATTTCTCCGAAAAGCGGGGTGCCGTCAATGGTGACCTCTCCCAGCGCAGGATCAAAATCCACCGTTTGCCCTTCTGTGGCAACAACACGTTTAATAATGGGCTTGTCCAGCGCATTGATAATGATCACAACATCTCCCTGCTGAATGCCTCCCGCAAGGTCGGAAACCAACACCCGGTCTCCGTTATGATAGGTGGGATTCATAGAAGAGCCTTCTACGGTGATGATCCGCACAAGAAAAGTAAATACCGCGGTTACGACAATGATCGCCATGACGATCGTCTCTGTCCATTCCAAAACAGAGCGGCGAAATTTTTCCCGGGGCGAAGCCTCGGCCTTTTCCTCTTCCTCCTGCGGTTCAAATCCTGTTTCACTCATAGCGATACGCCATCCTTTCCACTGCCTACTCGTTTTCGGGGCTTCCAAAAGGGAACAGCCGGAACAGCGCCTTTCCCAATACATTTCTGGTATCTATCATACCTACGACCTGATATCGGCTGTCTTCCGAAACGGCACGGTTATCCCCCAGCACAAAAATGCATCCGGCCGGGACTCTTTGGGGAAACTCCAACAATTCAAAAGAAGTAAAAGGAAGGTCGGTGATCCCGTTTTCCAGGCCAAAGGCGGTTTCATCCACCACCCTGCCATCTACCAGAACGCTTTTTCGCTCGTAATCAAAATCGACCGTCTGTCCCTCGGTGGCGATAACGCGCTTGATAATAGGCTCCTCCAGCACATTGGTGATCACCACAACATCCCCCTGCTTTAAGCCGAAGGAAGCGGCTGTTACCAGCACCCTGTCTCCATCATTGTAATTGGGGACCATGGAAGTACCTGTAACAGTGATCACACGGAACAAAAACGTAAAAGCCATGGCGATGATCACCACAGCGATCACCAGCTCCTCCGCCCATTCCAACACCGTTTCAGAAAATGTTTTCTTTTTTTTGTTTTCCGGCACTGCCGATGTATCCATCTGTCTATCTCCCAAAAACGAAATGATGATAGCAAAAAAGGGACAATCTGATGTCCCTTTTTGAACGCTTTGTTATGCTGCTGTTAGCGGATCTGCTCCTTGACCTTGGCGGCCTTGCCCACACGGTCACGCAGATAGTAGAGCTTTGCCCTGCGCACACGGCCCATACGCACTACCTGAACCGCCTTGATATTCGGGGAATGAAGGGGAAAAACTCTTTCCACGCCTACGCCGTAGGAAACACGGCGAACGGTAAAGGTCTCACTGATGCCGCTGCCCTTTCTGGCAATGACAGTGCCTTCAAACTGCTGAATTCTTTCGCGCTCTCCCTCGCGGATATTCACGTCTACCTTTACGGTATCGCCCACGGAAAACTGGGGAAGCTCACTCTTCATAGAGTCCTGAGAAATTGCCTTGATCGCGTCCATTTGATATTCCTCCATTATCTTATATTCAGGCATTCATACCGTACCCGGCAGCGGACTGCCCGCCTCTACACACAGCAGAGCCATGCTTCGAGCCCCGTGGGAAAGCCGGAAAGGAACCCCACGGACTTCAAATGCTTATATAGTCTACCATAACGCTGGAAAAAAAGCAAGAATTTTTTATTGGATCTCGGAAAAATCTTCCGTAAGCAGCCTTTTCCGGACGATTCGCGCTTCGGGCTCCATTCCCTCATACTGCCGCAGGGCCTCCAGCAGCAGGCTGGGGTTTACTGAGCCCGACACACTGCAGGGAAGCCGCAGAGAAATTTTCAGAGCTGCCGCATCCTGCGGCAGGATCTCCAATTTTTCAAAAAACGGCTTGATATCTGTTTCCTTATCCCCCTTTTTCCCATGCTTCATGACCGGAAGCTCTTTCCTGGAAAGCAGGGAATCCAAATGCTCCTTTAGCTGCTCCCTGTTCTCTGACTCTAAAAAGATCTCGTAATCGGCAAACGCGATCTCTTCAAATTTTTGCTTTGGCTCCGCCGCGCGGAGCACCCGGATATCCCCGGGCAGCTTTTCATTGAGCGCGGCGGCGATCTCGGTATGGTCCCTTTCTTCCGTCAGGCGGATATCCATGCATTCCCGCTCTCCCCGCACCCCCAAAGAAAGGGGCATGGCATAGGTCATGTAAATGCGGGGATTAAAGCCCTCGGTGTACCAGACGGGAAGGCGGGAGAGCTTTAAGGCGCGGCTCATGCATTTGGTCAGATCCAAATGGGAGATGTAACACGCCGCGCCCTTTTTTTCAAACCAGATCCTCACGTTTTTCAATGCACAGCCCTCCTTTGTAGCACGCCGCGCCGCAGTTTGAGCATTTTTCCCGGCAGTTCGGCGTAGTTTCCGCCCGATATGCTTTTTCACATTCCCGGATCAAAAAGTCTTTCCGGATCCCATAGTCCAAATGGTCCCAGGGGAACACCTCGTCGAAGCTCCGCTGGCGGTTTGCGTAAAAGGCAGGGTCGATCCCGCAGGCGGCAAATGCCTCCATCCATTGATCGAAATCAAAGCAGTCGTCCCAGCCGTCAAAGTGGAATCCCCATTCCGCCGCTTTTTCCAACACCGCGCAAAGCTTTCTGTCCCCTCTGGCAAACACGGCCTCCAGAAAGCTGGTCTGCGCTCCGTGGTAGCTCACGCTGAGCCGCCGGGAAGGAATATTTCCCTTCAGGGCCTTTTGCTTTTCATGGAGCGTTTCCATGGTATCCTGCCCAAACCACTGGAAGGGAGTAAAAGGCTTCGGCACAAAAGCCGCCGCGCTTAAGGAAACCTCCACCGCCTTTCCCCTGGGCTTTTCCCGGTTCTCATAAAAAGCATCGACCACCTTCTGGCCCAGCCGTAAAATAGCCAATACATCCTCCATGGTTTCCGTTGGCAGCCCGATCATGAAATACAGCTTAATGCGGTTCCAGCCCTCCGTAAAAGCCACGTTTACCGTGTGCAGCAGCTCTTCTTCCGTTACATTTTTGTTGATCACATCCCGCATACGCTGAGAACCGGCCTCAGGGGCAAAGGTAAGCCCGCTTTTCCGAACGGAATTGATGCGTTCCATCAGCTGGGGAGAAAAGCCATCCACACGCAGGGAAGGCAAAGAAATACTGACCTTTTCGTCCTCTGTCCACAGGTGGAGGCGGTCTAAAAGCTCGTTTAATTTGCTGTAATCGCTGGTGCTGAGCGAGGCAAGGGAAATTTCGTTATAACCGGTAGATCCGCACAGTGCTCTGCATTGGGCGTCAATAGTATCGATGGATTTTTCCCGGAAAGGCCGGTAAAGAAAGCCGGCCTGGCAGAAACGGCAGCCCCGAATGCAGCCCCGCAGGACCTCTTCGGAAACGCGGTTGAACACCACATCAATCATGGGTACCGGAAAAGAATCGGGATAATAGGCGGTATCCATATCATTTATCACGCGCTTTTTCACCACGGCCGGCGCGCCCTTTTTCGGCGTATAGCCCCGCACCGTGCCATCCTCGTGATAGCTCACTTCATAAAGAGAAGGGACATATACGCCTTCGATTTGGGCGGCAAGCTCTAAAAATTCCGCCTTGGACTTTTTTTCCTTCTTACACCTGCGATAAAGCTCCATGACCTCAAGATCCACTTCTTCCCCATCGCCCAGAAAGAAAAGGTCAAAAAACTCCGCCAGCGGCTCCGGGTTGCAGGCACAGGGGCCGCCTCCCACCACCAGCTGAAACAGATCGTGCCGGTCCGCGCTGCGCAGCGGGATCCCCGAAAGCTTCAGCATATTCAAAACGTTGGTATAGCTGAGCTCATATTGCAGGGTAAAGCCGATGAAATCAAAGTCTTTCACGGGATCGCCGCTTTCCAAGGCATACAGCGGGATTCCCTCTTCCACCATTTTCTGCTCCATATCGACCCAAGGCGCAAAAACCCGCTCACACCAGAAATACGGGACCTGGTTCATGGCTCCGTACAGAATTTTGATCCCGAGATGGGACATCCCGATCTCATAGGTATCGGGAAAACAGAAAGCGAAGCGCACCTCTACCTCGTCTTTCTTTTTTACGACAGAGTTGATTTCTCCCCCTACATAACGCCCGGGCTTCTGCACCTTGAGCAGTAGTTTTTCAACTTCCTTGGGATACATGGCAGCACGTTCCTTTGCTTCTGATTTTCAAAAAATAAAGGGCGGCAGACAAATCGATCCGCCGTCCTCTAGTATATCGTGTTTTTCTTTTGTTTGCAACCGGGCAGTATTCGTATCACAGCGCTCCCCTAGTCCTCCAAATAGTTCCGTTTCAGTACCAGATACAGCATGAGATACAGGCTCATCAGCAAAAGAGAAAAATTATATCGCGTGCGCAGCAGGATCAAAAACCCTAAAACCGACAAGGGAAATAACAGACTCAAGGATAAGAAAAAAGTAATTTTTCCGGCCTTTCTCTCGTCCATTGCTCCGCTTAAAAGAGAACGAAGCGCCAGTCCCCCGTCCAGAGGCTCTATCGGGAGCGTGTGAAACAGGCCCAAGGTCAGGCTGACCGAGGCAAACACATGGGAGCCCTTTGCCAGCAGCACCATGATCCCCCAGGAAAGCAGGTTTGCAAAAGGCCCCGCCAGAGATACTATGGTGTTTTTTCGGTAGGTAAGCCGATGCTCTGAATTCAGGACAACGCGGCACCCCAATGCGGAAAGCTGAACCGCCTTTGGCGGAGCGTGAAACAGAAGCAGCACGGTCAGATGGGCAAGCTCATGCAAAGCGACGGCAAGGAATAAAAACGCGCTGCTTGAAGCTCCCGCGAAAAGGCAGCAGAAGGCAAGCAGCGCAAAACAGGAAAATTTCACTTCCACACGGCAGCGGCCTAAAACAAAGACAAGCATTCAGAGCCTTTGCAGCGACCCGTTTGTCAGCTCTGCCGGCAGCGACGAGCTGACAGACCGCGCCGGGGAGGATGGAGGCGGCTCCTCCCGCTTTTCTCCCCATTCCGGGAGTTCGATCTCTCGCGCCGCTTCGCTTTGATACCAATTTGTCACTTTATCGTAGGTCTCCGTGTTTGTAAATTTTAACACCAGCAGGGCAAGGAGAGCAAGCACGCAAAGAGCTGCTTGAAAAATCGGAAGCGCGCTGCCCTCCTCCTGCCGCTTCCGGCTTTCCGCCGGAAAAAATTCTTCTTCCTCTTCTCCCAGATTTTCAATTTCCTGAAGTTGCTCCGGATCCCGCATCAAAGGATAATACACAGCAGGCCGTTGCAGCCGTCGTTTATGATCCGCTCGATGGTTTCCCGCACCTTTTCTCTGGCGTCTGTCGGCATCCGGTACAGCTTATTGTGCATGCCCTCGTTTACCAGGGAGTGCAGAGACTTGCCAAAAATATTGGATTCCCATATCTTCACGGGATTCTCCTCAAACTCCTTGAGCAGATAGAGCACCAGCTCCTCAGACTGCTGTTCCGAGCCCACAATGGGAGTGATCTCTGTATTGATCTGCGTTCTCATCATATGAATGGAGGGCGCCGTGGCCTTCAGGCGGATCCCGTACTTGCCGTTTTGCTTCAGAATCTGCGGCTCTTCCAGGGTAAGCTCCTCCACATCGGGCATGACAATGCCATAGCCGGTCTCCAGCACATCGTCATAGGCCTGCTGAAGCTTCTGGAAGCGTTTGCGGATCGCGGTCATTTCGATCAGCTGGTTCATCAGATCCGATTCGCTCCTGATCTCCAGCTCCGCCTTTTCGCTGAGGATCTTATAAAACAGTGAAGGATCCAGCACCAGCTCCGCGCGTCCCCTGCCGCTGCCAAGATCGATGGCATCCACATTGATGCTCTTGACAAACTCACAGTCTTTCATACCTTCCAGCATGCCCTTGACTTCCCGCATTCTGCTGATGCCGCAGGTACCGCGCAGGGTGTCAAGCAGCCCGGAAAGCAGCCAATGGTCCGTTTCCAGAGAGGTGACCCAGCCCGGAATATCCAACTCCACCTCCCGCACGGGGAATTGATACAGAAGGTTCGCGATCACGCCCTTGATATCCTGCTCTGTAATATCCACACAGTTTACCGGCAGAACGGGAACCTCGTATTTTTGGGAAAGCCTGCCCGCCAGGGCCTGCGCCTCTGCTGAGGTGGGATCCACACAGTTTAACAGCACCACGTAGGGGCGGTTTGTCTGGTTCAGCTCCGCGATCACCCGTTCCTCCGATTCCTCGTACTCCTCCCGGGGAATATCGCTGATGCTGCCATCGGTGGTAATGACCAGGCCGATAGTGGAATGCTCCGTGATCACCTTTTTGGTACCGATTTCCGCCGCCATATTGAAGGGGATCGG
>JAETPP010000348.1 GCA_021771115.1 Bacillota bacterium
TCTTCCTCCCGCACGGGCTGGGGGGCGGGCTGGGGCACCTCGTCGGGCAGGCAGATCTGGAACGAGACGCCCCCGCCGAACACGTTGTCGAAAGCGTCCTGCAGCAGCTTGCTGTAAAAGGAGTGCACCGTGCTCATGTGGAATTTATTGGGCGCCTCAATAATGGCCACGCCCCGCTCGAAGTCCAGCGAGACAGGCTTCAGGCGCTCCAGCCAGGTGTTGTAGGCCACCTCTGAAATATGGGTTTTGCAATATTGGCAGATAAGCTCCCAAGCCTGATCGAATGAATCCAAACCGATTCCCCTCCAACACATCGTAAACTTCAGCGGCCTCACCCGCTGTATTTCCCAATCCCAGTTAAAATGGGGTTCTTCCTGAAAAGGCCGATACTCAGTTGAAATTATACCATAGTCCCCGTTGCTTTTCAAATTTTTTTCCTCCCTTTTTCCTCTGGTAAAATGAGGGCTTATTACACAAGACCTTGTGGTACCCCTTCACTTAACCCTCTAAAAAATCAATTTATTGCCCGTTTTAGGACAAAATTTTCCAAAAAAAAAGAAAAAAATCCCGAAAGGGCGCGCCGCTCCCGGCAAAAATGGTGTTGACAGCCGTGCCGCATTTAAGGTATAATATGGACTCGCAAGGGAAGAACCTCGAAAGGAGGGTTTTTGTAATGCTGAGAACGTATCAGCCTAAGAAGCTCCACAGGAAGAAGGAGCACGGGTTCCGCAAGAGAATGTCTGACAGGAACGGTCGCAAGGTACTGGCACGCCGCAGGGCAAAAGGCAGAGCGCGTCTGACCTACTGATGACGCTTCAAAGGTCACCTTAGCGGTGGCCTTTCTTTGTTGTGCGCTCTTTTTGCCTGTTTGGAAAAGAGCGCGAGATGCGCGGGGAGGGGCTTTTTCGTATGGAGCAATGGGAGACCCTCTGCCGGAACAACGAGTTCCGGCGGGCTTATACCCGGGGGAAGAGCAGTGTCAGCCCGGTGCTGGTGGTCTATTCCCTGAAAAACCGCCGGGGTTTGGTGCGGGTGGGCATTACCACCAGCAAAAAGATTGGAAACGCGGTGCAGCGCAACCGGTCCCGCCGGGTGATACGAGAGGCCTTTCGCCAGCTGGCGCCCCAGGTGCGTCCCGGGGTGGACCTGGTGTTTGTGGCCCGGGGGAAAACCCCCCATGTGAAAAGCA
>JAETPP010000349.1 GCA_021771115.1 Bacillota bacterium
AGGAATATCCTGCTTCTGCTCTCCATGAAACTGTTATCCGCAACGGCGCAGCCGTACCGATATGAAGCCGTGACCGCTTCCTTTTCCTGCGGCGGCGTGACCTTTACGGCAAAGGGAAAAACAGTCAAATGCGAGGGCTTTAAGGAACTGGAACGCCGCTTCCGTGCTGCCTTGAAAGCGAAGCCGGAGGACGAAAAAACAGCAAAAGAAAACCCTCTGCCGGAACTGTCCGAGGGACAAAAAATCAAGGCAAAGGCAGCCATAACAGAGCATGACACAACGCCGCCGAAAGCCTATACGGAAGATACTTTACTGTCCGCTATGGAACGAGCCGGAAGCGGGGACATATCAGAGGACGCAGAGCGCAAAGGCTTAGGCACTCCCGCCACCCGTGCGGCGGTACTGGAAAAACTTGTGCAGGCGGGCTTTGTGGAAAGGAAGAAAAAGCAGCTTATCCCCACCAAAGACGGCAAGAACCTTATCGCCGTCCTGCCCGACACCTTGACAAGCCCGAAGCTGACCGCCGAATGGGAAAACGCCTTGACGGAGATTGCAAAAGGGAACGCCGACCCGGACAGCTTCATGCAGGATATTGAAGCTATGGCGGCGGAGCTTGTCAAAGACCATGCCGCCGTATCGGAGGAACATAAAAAGCTGTTTGCCCCGGAAAAAAAGGAAATTGGCAAATGTCCCCGCTGCGGCTCTCCCGTCTATGAGGGCAGGAAGAATTTTTATTGCAGCAGCCGGGATTGTGCATTTTCCATGTGGAAAAATGACCGCTTTTTTGAAAGCAAGAAAAAGGAGCTTACCGCTAACCTTGCCGCCGCCCTGCTTAGTAAAGGCAGGGCAGGCATGAAAGGCTTGTATTCCGAGAAAACAGGCAAGACCTATGACGCTGATGTGCTGCTTTGTGACACAGGCGGGAAGTACGTCAATTACAAAATCGAGCTGAAAAAGACCAAGAAGCCAAAACCCAAGAAGTAACCAAGAGAAGAATAGCAAGCATAGGGATTGAGTACCCAATCCCGTAAATTCCCACTTTCCCGCCCTGCGGGACTTGTGGGAATTTTGCTTGTTGGGAAGTGTCCCAAACCCTCTTGAAAAGACCAAAAAAATTGAAAGGAGCTTTGCTTATGAAAGATGATTTTTCCGTGCTGATACAGAACCGCACCGAGTTTGAAAAAG
>JAETPP010000350.1 GCA_021771115.1 Bacillota bacterium
GGAAACCGCATTCCGGGCAGACGTTTCCGCCGCGGTAGATATGTCCGCAGCGCAGGCAGCAGATGGTATCGTGCTTTTCTTTCGCCAGATAGGGCAGCTGCCTCGACTCCGGTTTCTCCTGCAGATAATGAATATAGTCATTCAAAACTTCCGCAAAAGCAGTAAGCTCCTTTGTCTCCACCGCACAGGGAACCTTGATCTTCGCTCCGTTCTTCCGATGCACATAAAGCCCTCTGTTCAAAAGCCCCGTGGAGGCCGTAACCGAATCGATTCCCCCGATCGGGAAGCCATAGGCGCTCAGCAGCGTGCTGTAATAAAAATGATCCGGCGTCAGAATAAATCCCTCCTTGCCGGTACCGCTGCGCGTCGCATCCTCCACCAGAATCGGATATTCAAAAAGTCCTGTCCCGGCGGCGTAGGAGGCCATCGCAAAGTCGATGACGCGCAGTTCCTCCGGGGCTGCCTGCCCAAGCAGCGCCTTTCTCGCCGGATAAAAATGGTGCTGCGGATTTTCCGAAATTCCCGCTTCCCGAAGCTCTGACGAAAGCTTCTGCACCAGAAGTTCGCACTCGTCTGTCTTTAGCTTTGCAAGGCGCTTTTCCAGCATTTTCAAGGTATTTTCTTTCAGCTCAGGCAGAAAATCCCCGTCCCGGATCATCTGATAAGATACCATGCCCTCCTCGAAGGACATTTTCATCGGATCCGGGCAGATCCGGGCGATCTCCTCCGCGTCAAGCTCACGGATTTTACTTTCGATTTTTTCGAGATAGGGCGCCGCAAGCCCGGGCAGAAAATCCCCCTCCCGAAGCTTTGCCGCAAGCTCTTCGTAATCCTCCCTGGAAACCTTTCTGGCCCGCCGCACCACATTGGCAAGCTCCTGCTCTTCCGCTCTTCTGCGGCGTTCCAGCAGCTGTTCTTCATAGGGAGAAATGTCCACATCCTCATAGTCGCGAATCCGCTGCACATACCTGCGGTAGCCCTCCCTGTCAAGCGTCGGGGGCATTTTTTCCACCAGCTGCCGCACCTCCCGCTCTCCCTGCGCAAGGCGCCATTCCCCGAGACGTTTTAAAAGCGGCTCCTTTTCCTCGGGCGGAAGCTGTGCATGTTCGATTTCTTCGCAGACGCGTTTCATCAGGATATATGATTTCCCCTCGCAGCCGTCCACCTTCTTCGCCAGCTGTCC
>JAETPP010000076.1 GCA_021771115.1 Bacillota bacterium
TCGCCTCTTAAATCTATCTTAGAGCCTTTTTCCAAAAGCTCAAGAAAAGCACTTGGCTTCTCTCTTCACAGATTTCTGTTTCAGGTTCTGTGTCCTGTTCCTTCTAAGAGTATTTCCAACTCTCAGAATTCACGGGTCCTTCCTTCTTCTCGTTGTTTAATTTTCAAGGTCCAATTCGCTCAATTTACTCAGGTCTGTTGCGGTTTTCTTCCTGTCGGAAGTCCTCCGAATTTTCCTGCCCTCTCTTGAGCGCTCGATTATCTTATCACATTTGCTCCTTTGTTGTCAACACTTTTTTTATGTTTTTTTAAAGTTTTTTTCAAAATCTTATTTTTGTCTATATCTGGTAGAGGAAAGCTCCTGATGCCCATACCAATATGCTTTTCTTTTCTATTTTATTTTTGAGGTTTTCCGGAAAAACAAAAATTTCCTGGAATACCCTTCTAGTTCGGCAGGGAATTTTACTTGCATAGAGAGACTGCTTGGACATTATAAATGGAAAGAGCAATGAGTGACGAGAAGTGAGCTATAGTAAGGAATGGGTGTTTGCCCCGTCCCCGGCGCGCTTTTCCTTGCTCCTTTTCCGAAACAGCAGAAAAACCGGAGGGAATGCACTATGAAAGCAGACAGGGGAAGACAGCTTGCCCACTATCTTTGGCGGGTCCTGGTGATCGCGCTGGTCAATTTGATGATCGTTCTCATGCTGTGGAACAGCGGCGGCAGGGCGCAGGCCTTGTCAAAATACGGCTCCCGGGGCGGAGAGGTCACCCAGATCCAGCAGCGTTTGCAGGAGCTGGGCTATGATCCCGGCACGGCAGACGGCATTTTCGGCGCCCGTACCCAGCAGGCCGTGATCGCGTTCCAGCAGGATCAGGGCCTGGACGCCGACGGCATTGTGGGAAAAAACACCATGGCGGCCTTGGGCCTTTCCTCTGGGGGCGGCGGCTCCGGCGGCGCTTACGGGGGCTTCAGTGAAAGCGACGTGCAGCTTTTGGCCTCCATCATTTCCGCAGAATCCCGGGGAGAGCCCTATGAGGGACAAGTTGCTGTGGGGGCGGTGATCATGAACCGCATCGCCCACCCCTCCTTTCCCAACACACTGTCCGGGGTGATCTATCAGGAGGGCGCTTTTTCCTGCCTGTATGACGGCGGCATCAACGCCGCTGTGGCGGATTCCGCCTATCAGGCAGCCAGAGAAGCCATCAATGGCTCCGACCCCACCGGCGGCGCCATCTATTATTATAACCCGGCGAAAACCACCAATAAGTGGATCTGGTCCCGCCAGGTGGTGGCCGTGATCGGCGCGCACAGGTTTGCGATTTAAAGTTGTTAGTTGTTAGTGGTTAGTTGTTAGAGAAGGGCCCCCACCCGCTGTCATCCTGAGGAAAAAAGGCGCTTCGCGCCTTCTTGACGAAGGATCTCGTTTTTTAGTTGTTAGTGGTTAGTAGTTAGTTGTTAGAAAAAGGCCCCCCTTCACTGTCATCCTGAGGAACGTAGTGACGAAGGATCTCGACCTCAAAATCCGCGTGGGCTGAAGGACGAGATCCTTCGGGCGTTGCCCTCAGGATGACAGAAGGGAACTCAGGATAACAAACAAGATGCTGTACAGGATGACAGAAAGGACATCAGAGGAACAGGAGAAGAGCAAAATGACAGGACAAGGGTACATTTCCCCTGCCCTGTCATTGCTAATTACTAATTGCTAATTGCTAAGTACTCTCCCCCAGCTTGGCAAAGGCTTTCTTTTTCACAATGACATAGCAGATCAGCTGGAAAACTCCTGTGACCAGCCAGGAAATGGGGTAGGATGCAAACAGCATTTCCCAGGTGGGGTTCAGGGGAAGAATGGTGTAGATCCAGAGGATCCGCAGGCCGCAGGTACCTATGATGGACATCAGCATGGGCATCAGGGAAGAGCCCAGCCCCCGCAGCATGCCTACCAGAACGTTCATCAGCGCAATGGTGAAATAGGGCACGCAGGTGATGAGCATCCTGCGCAGGCCGTATTCGATGACCTTTTGATCCGCCGTATACAGGCCCAGCAGGAATCTTCCCCCCAAATACGCGCCGCCGCCCAGTACGATGCTGAGCCCTGTGGCCATCATCAGACAGAGGGTGCATACCCGCCTGACCCGCTCCGGCTTTCTGGCGCCGTAGTTCTGGCTGGTAAAGCTTTGGGCCGCCTGAGTGAAGGCGTCCACCACCGTCCAGAGGAAGCCCTCCAGATTACTGGAGGCAGTGGCGCCCGCCATGGCGATGGAACCGAAGGAATTGACGGTGGACTGAATGACCACGTTGGAAACGGAGAAGGTCGCTCCCTGGATTCCGGCGGGGATCCCGATGCGCATCATCTGCAGCAGCTTGCTTTTCACAATGCGCAGCCGCTTCAGCTCCACACGGTAGGGAGCGTCGCTTTTCACCAGGCACCACAGCACCAGCCCGGCGGAAATGGTCTGGGAGATCACGGTGGCGGTGGCGACCCCGGCCACGCCCATATCCAGCACGATCACAAAAAACAGGTTGAAGCAGACATTCACCAGGCCCGCCGCGGTGAGAAAGTACAGGGGACGGCGGGTATCCCCCACGGCCCGGAGCACCGCCGCGCCGAAATTATAGAGCATAGCCGCCGGCATACCGGCAAAATAAATGCGCATGTACAGCACGGATTGATCGATCACATCCTCCGGAGTCCCCATCCAACTGAGCACCGGCCGGGACAGCCCGATGCCGATGAAGATCAGCAGCACGCCGGAGATCAGGCTGGTGAGGATGGCGGTGTGCACCGTTTCCCCCAGCTCGGAAAGCTGGCCGGAGCCATAGGCCCTGGCCACCAGCACGTTTACCCCCACCGAAAGGCCGATAAACAGATTGACGATCAGGTTTATCAGCGCTCCCGTGGAGCCCACCGCCGCCAGGGCGGTGCTGCCCGCAAACTGCCCCGCCACCACCATATCCGCGGCGTTGAACAGCAGCTGCAGCACGCCGGAAAGCGCCAGCGGAATGGCGAACTTTACGATCTTCCCCAGCAGAGGGCCCTCCGTCATGTTGATTTCAAAGGAGTTTCTCCGCTCCCTGGGCTTTAACTGAAATTTCACAAAAGCGCCAACCTTTCCATTTTTTAGTTAATAGCCGTTCCTTTTTCCCTTTGAAAAGACACGTTTCTACGGCTGAGCCGCTTCTCCCAACAGCTTCTTTTCCAACCGCTTTTTCACGACAAAGTAGCACCCGAAATCCACCAGCGCCGCCAGGCCCCAGGTGATGGGATAGGAAGCGTACAGCATTTCCAGAGTGGGAACGGCGGCAAAGGCCGTATACAGCCACACCACCCGGAAGCCGCACACAAAGGTGATGGTGATCACCATGGGGACAAAGGAGGCCCCCAGCCCCCGCAGCACGCCTACCATATTCCCCATCAGCGCCCCAATGCACTGGCAGGTGCAGACAATGGCCATTCTCCGTAGGCCGAAGGCGATGACCTTCGGGTCTCCGGAGTAGATGCTCAAAAGCCCCGGCCCGCCGAAATACGCGCCGATCCCCAGCACCAGCCCCACGCTAACCCCCAGGCCCAGGCACAAAGCCAGGATCCGATTGACCCGATGCAGCTTCTTCGCCCCCACATTCTGCCCGGTAAAGGACATGGCGGCCTGGGAAAAGGCGTCCATTCCCGTGGAGACAAAGCCCTCGATATTGGCCGCGGCGGTATTCCCCGCCATGGCCACCGAGCCGAAGGAATTGATGGTGGACTGAATGAGCACATTGGAAATGGAAAAGGAGGCCCCCTGGATCCCGGCGGGCAGCCCGATTTTCGCCATTTTCAAAAGCTTGTCTTTTTTGATGCGCAGCTGCTTCAGCTCCACCCGGTAAATACTGTCCGCCCTGACAAGGCAGAGCAGCACCAGCCCGGCTGAAATGGCCTGGGAAATGGAGGTGGCCGCCGCCACACCCGCCACGCCCATATGCAGCACGACCACGAAGAACAGGTTCAGCACCACATTGACCACACCGGCAAGCAGCAGGAAATAAAGGGGCCGCTGGGTGTCCCCCACCGCCCGGAGCACCGCCGCGCCGAAATTGTAGAGCATCATGCCCGGCATGCCGATAAAGTAAATGCGCATGTATAAAACCGCCTGATCCAGTACATCCGGCGGGGTAGCCATGGCCTCCAGCACAGGCCGGGCCAGCAGGATCCCCACGGCAATGAGCCCCACACCGAACAGGAGGCTTGCCAGAATGGAGGTATGTACCGTTTCGCTCAGGTCCTTCCGGTTCCCCGCCCCATAGTATTGGGCCACCAGCACATTGGTGCCAACGGAAAGGCCCATAAAGAGGGTGACGATCAGGTTGATGAGCGCCCCGGTGGCGCCCACCGCCGCCAAAGCGTTGCTGCCCGCAAAGCGGCCCACCACCACGATATCGGCGGCGTTAAAGAGCAGCTGCAAAATGCCGGAAAGCGCCAGGGGAATGGCAAATTTTACGATCTTCCCCAAAAGCGGCCCATGGGTCATATCGATCTCATAAGAGCCGCCCCGTCCTCCCAGATGGAAAAGCCTGCGCATGATCGCTCCCTCTTTCCTGAAAAGTTAGTTTAGATGCTGGATTTTAGATGCTAGATGCTAGACGCTGGATGCTAGACAGTGGCGGCCTTGCTGCCGCAAGGCAATAAAGGAAGGGCAGGGGCAGTAGATTATAGTTTGGCGCCCACCCTTGGCTCTCCTGAAAGGGGAGCTGTCAGCCGGTGAGCGCGTCCCGGTGGGACGCTAGTGCGAACCGACCGAGCCGACAGGCGAGAAGGCTGACTGAGGGGTTCCGTGCAGCAAGTTGGTAAACGCAGGCTTTATGCAAATCGCAACCGAGCGAAACCCTTCCACCGCCTATCGGCGGTCCCCCTCCCCTTTCAGGGGAGGCAAGAGTTTCTGCCCCTCTGTCAGTGCGCCAAATTCCAATTTAGCGCACTGACTACCCTCACTGTCATCTCTGAGAAAAAGAAGCTTCGCTTCTTCCCGAAGGATCTCAGTCTTGATTTCTGAGATAAAGAACAAAGGACGAGATCCTTCGGGCGTTGCCCTCAGGATGACAGAAGGGGGCTCAGGATGACAAGCAGGAAGCCTCGGTAATGACAGAAAGCAAGCCACGCCTCTGCCCTTCCATTTCTAATTACTAATTGCTAATTGCTAATTTCCCTTCAAAACGCCCTTCTCCAGCATCCAGCATCCAGAATCCAGAATCCAGAATCCAGACTCTAAAAAAGGCCTGCATTGCTGCAAGCCCTTGGGCGTTTTTATTTCTGAAAGCTCAGGAAAAGCTCTTCGGCAAGCTTTTTCTGCGCCTCATTCTTTTTATCGTTTTTTGTATCCGTATAGATCATCAAATACTTTTCGCTGGGGTGCAAAGTGGCGGGGACCTCGTTATCCAGCACCTCAAAGGAACCCTTTTCCCTTACGCTGTCCAAGCAGGACTTTCCCTTTTCGTCCAGGTTTTCCGGGTCAAATTCGTAAAACTCCGCCTGCACGGTGCTGCCGTTGTAGGAAAATTGGTACCGGTAGCCGTTTACCGCGCCGATCTCCTTATAAGACATCTGCACGAAGGAGGTGGTATTTTCCGCAATGACAATGTTATCGCCCTCAAACGTCACCCTTTCCGTGTCCCGGGCGATGGCCTTGCCGTCTTCCATATAGGTGAGCAGGCCGATCAGAGTATCCTCGTATTTGGAGCTGTCCGGCTTTGCCTGGGGCTTTTCTTCCCCGCCGGAAGTTGTGGAAGCTGTATCCTCTGTAATAAGCAGGGGAAGCTGACTGGTTGTGACCCCGCCGCAGGCGGAAAGGGTAAGGGCCAAGGCGCCGGCCAGGAATAACGCTGTGATCCTTTTCTTCATCATTCTGCAGCTCCTTTCTTGAAACGCCCCCTCCGAAAGGGGAAAATAAGAAAACGCGGACCCTGAAAACCAGGGCCAGCGCTGTTTCTTCCATGGTGACCCGGACGAGAATCGAACTCGTATTACCGCCGTGAAAGGGCGGTGTCTTAACCGTTTGACCACCGGGCCATATGGTAGCGGCAAATGGATTTGAACCATCGACACTTCGGGTATGAACCGAATGCTCTAGCCAACTGAGCTATGCCGCCATAATCATGCCCCACCACCGGCAGAGCATTGCATATTATACTGTATCTGCTATTATTTGTCAAGCAGTTTGCGATTATTTACAGGAAAGAAACTTTTCCGGCATACCGCCGCGGAAAATGGCGGGAGAAGGCTCCTTCTCCCCTCCTGTTTTTCTTTGAAAAAGCCAAAGCTTACAGCTTCTCCAGAATATCCCGGCGCTTGTCTTCAAACTCCTCCTGGGTGATCAGGCCCTTGTCCAGCAGAGACCGCAGCTCCGCCAGGCGCTCTTCCACAGTCTTTTCCACGGGAGGGGCCTCTTTTACCGGATCCGCCGGTTGAGGTACTACAGGCTGGGATACCGCCGGCCCATTCGGCACGGAAGGCGTGAAAGCGTCCGGCGCTTCCTGGCCGCCGCAGCAGCAGTCGGCGATTTTATTGAACTCATGCTGCAGCAGCCCATAGGCCACAAAGCCCAGTCCAAAAAGATCCAGCAGAAGATAGACCACGGAATTGTCCTGGGCGTAAAAACCCCGTGCCTGAGAGGCTTCCCAGATCTTTTTTCCCCGGGTGTACATCCAGTAGAGGCTGTAGAAGGGCACCAGCACCAGGCAGGCCGCTTCCCCGCCGCAGTTTTCCGGCTCGCCGCACCAGGCACGCACTTTTTTGCACAGGGTGTATTTCCAGTAGATCAGGTAAATGCCGAAGGTGAAAAAAGAAAGGAGAATGCACACCGCGATACTGCGCCGCTCCGCCAACGTGGGAGACAAACCGGTCAGCCGCGGAGAATTCTGCCGGGGCCATGCCCCTGAGGGTGCGCCCACCCCCGTCTGCTCCTGAGAAACCCCCGTGTATTCCAGGGAAAGGGCCAGAAAGCCGGTGCCCAGGAAAAGGCAGAGGAAGCGGAGCATCAGGGAACGGTCCGGGTAGTACCTTATGAATCCGTATCCTACCATAAATGGAGAGATATAACCGGAGAAGCCCCCGGCAGCGATCCACGCGATTAGCGGCAAAAGCGCCGCGGCAAAAGAGACTGCTGCTAACGGAGCCTTGGTTTTCACCACACCACAGACTGTCAAAAGGGAAAGAATACAGACAGCCAGGGAGAAAAGCAGGTAGAAGCTGTTCCAGCCGTTAAGAACGAAATACAAGTCACCAATACAGGGAACCAGCCACATAAAAAGAAAGCCCAGAAACAGAACGCAGGGAAGCGCACAGAAAACAGGCGTTCTTTTTGCCAGCCCCACCCCTGCCAGCAGAAGCATGACCGCACTCAAAAGCAGCAGCAGATCCAAAAAGCCGGTAAAAAAATACCCCATTAGAAACCACCGGATCACCGGTACGGTAAACCCGTTCAGCCAGTCATCGTATTCCAGAAATCCGCTGGGGATTATTATAAAAAAGGACAAAATCAGCATCACACCGCCCAGCGCCGCCGCCAGATAGGGCAGCACAGAGCTCTTTTTCACAGAGATCCTCTTCTTCTCTTCCATAAAGCACCCTCCTCGGTGTTGGTAAAAAATATACTGATAAAAAGATATCTTACCAAGGGGAAATTGTCAAGGGAGCTTCTTTCCTGGATGCTGGACGGTGGTGATTTTGCTGTACACGGCAATAAGAGGATGATAAATTATTGTTTAGTACTCACTCTTGGCCCCCCTGAAAGGGGGGCTGTCACGGCGAAGTCGTGACTGGAGGGTTCCGTGGCAGTAAGTTGATAAACGCAGGCTTTATGCGAATCGCAGCCGAGCTATAACCCTTCCACCGCCTATCGGCGGTCCCCCTCCCCTTTCAGGGGAGGCAAGGTTTTTGTGCTATGCGTTAAACCGCTAAATTCCAATTTACCGCACTGACTACCCCATTGTCATCCTGAGGAGCGTAGCGACGAAGGATCTCGCCCTTACATTTCTGAGCAAGGGCAAAGGACGAGATCCTTCGGGCTCTGCCCTCAGGATGACAGGTGGAGGCAGGGCGATTAATTATTGTTTAGCGCTCAGCTAAAAAGTGACTTTGTAGGGCCCGCCGTCCTCGGCGGGCCGCGGAAATACTGCAAGCTTTGGCGGACCGCCGGGGACGGCGGTCCCTACACCTACTCACCGGTAAATTCCAATTTATCTCTTTCTTCCGGTCGGGCCACACAGGATAAAATACCTGTCGCTACCTTCACGAGTGCCTGCGGTGCAGCCGCCGGTCGGGCAGCATACTTACAGATACCACCTTCTACCTTCACGAATGCCTGAACAGCTAATCCAGCTCTACAAACAAGATCTCCTCCCGGTCAAAGGGGGTTCTGCCGGCAAGCTTTCCGTTTTTAAAATAAAAGGCCCCTCCGTGATTTTCGGGGTCAAGATCGATCGGATTGACCATGAGAACATTGTCCGCCGCCAGGGACGCCTGTTTCGCATAAGCTGCCAGCTGCTGCCGCTCCCACTCCGCCGTGCTGAAATTTACATAGACCGGCCAGATCAGAAGGCCGCCGGTTTGGAACCGCTCGGGAAATTCCCACAAGTCGCCGCACAGGGCAATCATTATGCTTTTTTCGAGGAAGCGAAATTCTCCGGTTTCCTTTCCCTCCGCATAATGCTCATCGGTTTTTCTGTATTCCTTCCAGCCCTTTGATATCCTTCTGTAATTGTGCAGAATTTTTCCCTTTGCCAGCACCATGCAGGAAGAATACAGCCGCTCCCCATCTTTTTCAAGATATCCTGTCAGCAGCGCGGTATGATATTGCTCCGTCCATTGCAGCAGCTGCCTAACAGCATCTGAAGTATTTTCCAGCGCTATCTTTTGATCCGCCTCATACTCCCAGCACAGCGAATCAAAGCCCTGAAGGAACGCCTCTCCGAAGCAGAGCAGATCGGCCTTTCCCTGTGTCTCCCGCATTGCTCTCTCTATCTGACTGAGGTTAAAAGAGATATCCCTGTTTTTGCAGCGGTATGAAACCAGCCCGATCCCCATTTCGTTTTCCTCCTTCTATTTGGTGGATAAAAATACAAAAGCCCGTATTCATAACCGGCAAACACCGGGCAGGCTTTTATCCTCCCCTTGTCCCCGAATTAAGAATACAGGCTTTCCGCTTATTTCTCAGCTATGGATCGAATAGTTGGGCGCTTCCTTGGTGATCTGGATATCGTGGGGGTGGCTTTCCGTCAGGCCCGCGCCGGTGATGCGCACAAATTTGGCCTTGCTGTGAAGCTCGCCGATATCCTTGCAGCCGGTGTAGCCCATGCCGGAGCGCAGGCCGCCCAGCAGCTGGAAGATGGTATCCGCCAGCGGCCCCTTGTAGGGGACCCGGCCTTCCACGCCTTCGGGCACGAACTTCTTCTGCTCGCCCTGGAAGTACCGGTCGCTGCTGCCCTTGCCCATGGCGCCCAGGCTGCCCATGCCGCGGTATACCTTAAACTGGCGGCCCTGATACAGCTCGTATTCGCCGGGGGCTTCCTTACAGCCCGCCACCATGGAGCCCAGCATCACCACATTGGCTCCCGCCGCCAGTGCCTTGACGATATCGCCGCTGTACTTGATGCCGCCGTCGGCGATCACGGGAATATTGTGCTTTGCCGCTTCGGAGGCCGCGTCAAACACGGCGGTGATCTGCGGCACGCCGATGCCCGCCACCACACGGGTGGTGCAGATGGAGCCGGGGCCGATGCCCACCTTGACGCAGTCCGCGCCGGCGTCGATCAAAGCCTTTGCCCCTTCGGCGGTGGCGATATTGCCCGCGATGACCTGCAGCTTCGGGTAGGCCTTCTTCACCTTTGCCACGGCCTCCAGCACGCCGTTGTTGTGGCCGTGGGCGGAATCCAGCACCACCACGTCTACCTGGGCCTCAATCAGGGCGGCCGCCCGCTCCAGCACATCCTTGGTGGCGCCGATGGCCGCGCCGCACAGCAGGCGGCCCTTCTCGTCTCTGGCGGAATTGGGGTACCGTACCGCCTTTTCAATATCCTTAATAGTGATAAGCCCCTTCAGGCGCATGTGCTCGTCCACAATGGGAAGCTTCTCGATCCGGTGGTTCCTGAGGATCCCCTGGGCGTCCTCCAGGGTAGTGCCCACAGGCGCTGTCACCAGATTATCCTTCGTCATCACGTTGCGGATGGGCTGGTCAAAATCGCTGCCCTCCATAAAGCGCATATCCCGGTTGGTGATGATCCCCACCAGAATGCCGTCCTCACAGATGGGAACTCCGGAGATCTTGAAGCGGCCCATGATCTCGTCCGCCTCCCGCACCAGGTTATCCGGGGCCAGGAAGAAGGGATTCACGATCACCCCGTTTTCAGAGCGTTTTACCCTGTCCACCTGGTCGGCCTGGGCCTCGATGCTCATGTTCTTGTGAATGATCCCGATGCCGCCCTCCCTTGCCATGGCGATGGCCATATCGGCCTCCGTTACCGTATCCATGGCGGCGGTCATAATGGGGGTATTCAGCCGAATACGATTTGTCAGGTTTGTGGAAAGGTCCGCTTCCGCCGGCAAAACGTGGGATTCCGCCGGGATCAGCAAAACATCGTCATAGGTCAGGCCTTCTTTTACAAACTTGTCCTTGTACTCCATGTCCAGCATAACCACAACTCGCTTTCTCTGTAAATTTCCATGATATTATAAGGATTTATTATAGCATTGCCTTTCCCTTTTTACAAGCCTTTCCGCCAATTTCCGTCCTCCAAAAATTTTATCAAAAGATGACCTTCTTTTGGGAAAAATCTATTGACAGGAAAGGGCCTTTGCGCTATTCTATGCCCGACAAGAGGTTTTTCCAGGGCAATACTGCACAGAGATTGTGCGTGAGTTTCGTCAGAGACTAGGGGCTGTTTGAAAAATCGAAAACACCGTCTTTTTGCCCGGAAGCAGGCGCTTCCCGCGCCAAAAATTCTCGAAAACCGAAAGGTTTTCTGCGGTTTTTGTCTTGGAATCACCTACTCCTGAACAAAAATCCGGCATTTTCTCTATTTTCAAACAACCCCTATTCCGTTAGGATATACGAATCGACTGCGGCCAATCTGACGATTGGCAAGGGAGATTGGTGCAGCATGACGGAATAAGATCAAGAAAATCACGTACAAAGCCCACAGGGCGGTCTTTGTGCGGTATTGCCCTAGTTTACCGTGCTGCCATACTAAAATACAAAAGAAGGACAGGAGATTTTCTATGAAGCGCTTTTTCTCCCGGCTGGACTACCGCGGCAGGCAGGCCTTGAATCAGGCAGGGCTGTGCAGCATGTTCTGGTTTGCCTGGGCCTTTGGCTGCTATCAGACCGTCTATTTGCAGGAGATAGGTTTTTCCGCTTCTCAGCTGGGGCTTTTGAACGCGGTCAGCTCCGGGGTGGGGATCGTTTCCGTTTCCTTTTGGGGCATGGTAAGCGATAAGCTGGGCTCCCTCAGGAAGGTGTATATCACCCTGCTGGTCTCCGCCAGCGCCCTGTACGCCCTGACGCCTTTGATCCCCACGGGCCTTGCCTTTTCTCCCCTGCTGCTGACAGCCTTTCTCCCGGCGGTCAACTTTTTCCGGGGATCCATGTCCACCTTTTCCGAAAACCTCCTGGTACGCAACTGCAATGAGCTGCGCCTGAATTACGGCATGCTCCGGGGAGCAGGCTCCTTTCTCTTCACCATAGGCAGCCTGATCATCTCTTCCCTTCTGCCCGCGGTGGGGGTGAGAAACACCTTCTGGCTCACCGGAGTGCTGATGATGCTCCCCGCGGCGCTGGCCCTGTTTGCCAGGGAGCCTTCCGCAAAGGTAAAGAAAAGCGGGGAAAAGAAAGAAACGGAAAAGCTGGATGTGGGCAGGCTGTTTCGCAGCCGGAGTTATATGATGTTTCTTGTCTTTACCTTTTTCTTTTATCTTGCCGCCTGCTCGGAATCCTCCTTCCTTCCCTACCTGATGCGTGAAACGGGCGTTCCCTCTCAGCAGTACGGTGTTTTGCTGGGCTACCGGGCGCTTTTGGAGATCCCCTTCCTGCTGCTGATGGTACGCCTGCGCCGTCGCTTTTCCCTGAGAAGCCTGATCGTCTGTGCTGCCATTCTGATGGCGGTGGAGTGCCTGGGCTTCGGCCTGTTCGTCAGCGGACTGGGACTGATGCTGCTGTTCTGTACCTTCTTCGGGCTGGGCAACGGCCTCTTTATCGGCGCTTCCTTAAACTATATTTACGAGCTTGCCCCGGAGGGCCTGAAGGCCACCGCCCAGACGATTTTCGTCTCCGTTTCTTCCGTAGCAGGTATTTTAGGAAATCTGTTGGGCGGCATGGTGCTGGACCAAATCGGCGCAAAGCCCTTCTACCTGGTGATCTCCGCCGCCTACCTTCTCAGCGTGGCGATCTTCGTTTGCTCCTTTGACAAAGCGGCGAGCCGCCGCAGGCACTCGTGAAGCCTCTTTTAGCCGTTAGTTTTTAGTAGTTAGTTGTTAGACAAAGAGGTAAGCGCGTCCCGGTGGGGGGAAGCTGTCCACTGGACAGCTTCCCCCCACCGGGGCACAGCACCCGAGCCGACAGGCGAGACAGGCCCCTTTTTCTGTCATCCTGAGGAAAAAAGACACTTCGCGCCTTCTTGACGAAGGATCTCGCCCTTGATGCCTGAGAAAAAGGGCAAAGGACGAGATCCTTCACTTCGTTCAGGATGACACAGGAGGGCAGCCCGCTAAATTATTGTTTAGCATACTAACGCCCCCCACACACTGTCATCCTGAACAAAAGCAAAGCTTGC
>JAETPP010000351.1 GCA_021771115.1 Bacillota bacterium
GCGTTGTCCTGTCCCCCGGCTTCATTTGCAGGTGGTTCCGGTACCGCATTCTCCTGCCCTTCGCCTTCGTTTTCCGGTGGTTCCGGCACTTCATTCTCCTGCCCTTCGCCTTCGTTTTCCGGTGGTTCCGGCACTTCATTCTCCTGGCCTCCGGATGCTTGCGGCGCACCTGCTTCTCCATCGGTTTCCCCCTGTCCGGGCTGGTTTTCGTCCGTGTTATTTTCTGTTTCAGGGGTGTCAAATCGGTCGGACATCCGGGCATAGGGGAGAAATTCCATGGGCTCTAGGTTTTCGTGTATGCTTTCCATAAAATTTTTCCAGATGGTACCCGGATAAGTGGATCCCATGAGCTTATCCATTTTCCGGGGCATGTCGTATCCTACCCAGACGCTTGTGGTATAATATCTTGTGTATCCGGCGAACCAGCCGTCTTTCTGGTCGTTGGTGGTGCCTGTTTTCCCGGCGGAGGGCATTCCGGAAAGCGCCAAGCCTTTTCCGGTTCCCTTTGTAAGAACGCCTGTGAGCATATCTGTCATCATTCTTGCCGCGTTTTGTTTATAGATTACTTTTTCCTTCTGAGCAGAAGCGTAAAGTTCATTTCCGTCAGCGTCTAATATTTTTACAATACAGGTGGGGGTACGGTATTTTCCGTCATTTTCAAGAGTAGCATATCCGGCTGCCATCTCAAGAGCGGAAACACCGTTGGTAAAACCTCCTAAAGAGGTTGCAAGGCGGTAGTCCTCCCTGTCGAGACGGGAGAAATTCATTTCTTCTAAATAGGAAAGACCTGCTTCCGGTGTCAGTTCTTCGTATAACTTCCATGCAATGGTGTTGACGGAACGCTCCACCGCCTGCCGCAGCGTCATTTTTCCCGCATAGCCGCCCCCTGCGTTTTTCGGCCCGTCCTCAATAGGTTCATCCACCACAATACTGTCCTGGGTGTACCCCCGCTCAAGGGACGGTGTATAAACCGTCAGAGGTTTTATAGCACTGCCGGGCTGGCGGAAACTCTGGTACGCGCGATTTAAGGTGTAGCCGGAAAAATTTTGACTGCGTCCCCCGACGATGGCCTTTACATATCCGTTGGCATTGTCAATGCACACTGCCGATGCCTGCAGGGCATAGACCCCTTCCTCGTTGGTTTCCGTAAAGCCCAGAAGCGTCCCGTCCACCGCC
>JAETPP010000352.1 GCA_021771115.1 Bacillota bacterium
TCAGGGCCGTACTCTTTCCGGCCCCGGACATTCCTGTCACTATCACAAACCACATCTAAAATTCTCCCAGCATTTTTACTTCCGGCTCCAGTGTAAAGCCGAACTGCTCTTTCACTCTTTTTGACACTTCGCTGATCAGTCCCCGCACATCTGCAGCCGTAGCGTCTCCCGTATTTACCACAAAGCCCCAATGCTTTTCGGATACCAGCGCGCCTCCCACAGAAAAGCCCTGCAGACCCGCATCCATGATCAGCTTGCCCGCAAAGTAGCCTTCCGGGCGTTTAAAGGTGCTTCCGGCGCTGGGCAGCTCCAGCGGCTGTTTCGATACCCGCTGCTCCTTCAGCTCCTCCATTCTGGCTTTTATCTTATCGTAATCTCCATGCGTAAGCTTCAGCTTCGCCTCCAGGACGATCCACTCATTTTCGGGAATTACGCTGTAGCGGTATCCCAGTTTCAGTTCTTCCGCCATCACGGATCGAATATGGCCGTCCTTCGTGAGCACCGTGACCTCCTGCAGCACATCCCGCATTTCGCCGCCGTATGCCCCGGCATTCATGACAGAAGCGCCTCCGATGGTACCCGGGATGCCAGAGGCAAACTCAAAGCCCGTCAGAGAAGCCGCCAGAGCTTTTTTGGCGATCACCGACAGCATTGCCCCGGCCTGAGCCGTAACAACATCTCCCTCAACCTTTACTTCGCTCAGATTTTTATAGATCTGCACTACAACGCCCCGGTATCCTTTATCCGATACGAGGAGATTGCTTCCATTTCCGATTACGTAAAACGGTACTTCCCTCTCCCGGCATATCCGTATCACCTGCGCCGCCTTCTGCACGGTATCGGGAGCTGCAAAAATATCCGCCGGGCCTCCGATCCGGAAGGTGGTATGCTTTTTCATACTCTCCTGCTCCAGGATCGCCTCCGGCCCTGCCATTTCCCGCAACAATTCAACTAAATTCCGCATATGGATGCCTCCATTCCTGTTTTTTTGATTCAAGACACTCAAATATCCGCCGTTCTACCCGATACGATCCTGTAGTATCCCGCTTTGCCTTATACTCTCCACGACTTCCCGAAGCCCTTCCGGCGGCAGCACAAGAGCCATGCGCACGTATCCCTCGCCAAGACTTCCGAAGCTGGTGCCCGGCACACAGATCACACCGGATCTTTCCATCC
>JAETPP010000353.1 GCA_021771115.1 Bacillota bacterium
TTTTCCATGTATGGGCTCGTACGCAGTTCCATTCCCGGAGAGCCGCCCGAAAACCCCAGGGCATATAAATCCGTCATACGGCACTGCCGTGCAAAGCCGGACTTCCCCGGGAAATCACCTTTAAGGCCGGCGGCGGGTTTTATAAGCAGAGGGAGCGCCCCCCGCTTTTTAATCTCTCTCAGGCATTCCTGCCCCCGTTTTCCTGCGGCAAGCACGCGGATATACTCCGGTTTTTGCCCCATGTCCTCCGCGTTAATTCCCAAAAACGCACACATGACCATGCGGCGTATTCTTGACATAGCATACCGCTTCGTCTTGGTTTTTTCAAGAATCTTCTGAACGTCCGCCTGAGATGCAGCACATTTCATAAGCCGGAGCCCCAGTCCTTCCGACGCCCCCGGCAGGCGCTCATACTCCTCCCTGCTCATCGTCCTGAGCCTGTACATTATAGCCTGATTATATGAGTTTATGCTAACTGGCCCCCGGCCCGATGCTATCTCCTTTTTAAAAACTTCCACAGCCGGCTCCGGCATAAGCTCCCAGCGGGGGGCTCCAGAGAAAAATCCCCTCCGCAAGGCTGAGGCCGACAGCCCCTTTTCACCGTCATGCTCTCCGCCGGTGCGTAAAACCGTGACCGGCTCCATGCCGCTCCCTGTGGTAATAAGAGCTTTTAAATATTCTGCCGCCAGTATGTTGTTTGGACGGGACAGGGCTGCTGTGCACTCCGGGCTTATTTTTCCCACCGCCCTCTCCCGGGCCGCCGCAAAGGAATCTCCCTTTTCAAGCTCTGAGGCAAGATTATTTTCAAACTCACGGCTCAGAAGAATATCAGCCGTGCGGCGGAGCAGCCCAATATCCCCCGCTTCGCTCCCGAAGGATATGTGACTGCACACTCCAAGGGCGTTTAAAATCTCAACACCGCCCCTGGCAAACCCCTCGGCCGAGGCAAGGCTCACATACTCAGGAAGCTCAATGACAAGGTCCGCTCCCGAGCGCACCGACGCCTCCGCCCGTGAAAATTTTGAAAAAACCGACACATCTCCCCGCTGGACAAAATTCCCGCTCATAGCGCAGATTATAGGGCAATCTTCTCCCAAAATACGCCGTGTGGCCTCAATTTGGTACACATGCCCCAGATGTATCGGGTTATATTCGCAAATAATTCCGGCAAATTT
>JAETPP010000354.1 GCA_021771115.1 Bacillota bacterium
TCGTATTCCTGCCTTGACTGCTCCATGTCACGCTGGTACTGCTCGATGCGCTTTTCCAGTTCCGGTATATTGACCTGTATGCCGTGGCAGAGGTTTTCCAGCTTTACCATGTTTCCCACTGGGCTTGTGGAAAGCTCCGCCTTGTAGTCGGTCTTTCCCCGCAGCACCATGTTGTTTACGCCGATGAAGTTCTTTTCCACCAGAAGCTCAAACCCCTTGAAACTTCCGATATGGGTTGTTTCCCCGGTCTTGCACTGGCTGACCGCCTGCAGCATGAATGTCCCGCCGTCCGTCCGCTCCGTGAATTTCGTGCTTTTCCCTGCAACGTCCACGGTAATCGCAAAGTCCGGCTCCGCAATGAGCGCCGCCTCCGCTGCCTTTGTATCCTCACGCACACAGGCTAATTTCTCTGTTGCTGCCTTGATGTACTTCGGGTAACGGATCATGAAGTTGTCCTGTAAGGAATACCGCTGGCTGTCATAACTGCTTTTGAGCATTTTCAGCCGCTGTACGTCATTTTCAAGCTGCATCTTTTCCTTTATCAGCGGGTTGCCCGTCGCCACGGCTTTAATCTCCGCATAGGAAAGGGTTGCCTCGTCGATGTCCTCACAGGTTCTTGACACCGCCCTGCTTGTCATCACCTGCGAGATGAAGCGCTGCTTGTTTTCCACCAGCGACCATGAGTACGCATCAAATGTCCCTTTTGTGACATAACGGTAGATTGCCACCTCATCGTTCTCATTGCCCTGCCTTACGCCACGCCCTTCCCGCTGTTCAATGCATGAGGGCTTCCACGGACAGTCCACATGGTGCATCGCCGTGATGTGCGCCTGCACGTTTACGCCCGTCCCGCACTGGTCCGTGGAACCGATCAGTATCTTCTTTTTGCCGCTCCTCATATCCTTGAAGAGCGCCTCCCGCTGTGCGTCGGTCTTTGCGTCGTGTATGAAGGAGATTTCATCTGCCGGGATGCCCTGTTTTACCAGTTCGGTTTTCAGGTAGTTGTAAATGTCAAACTGCCCGCCGTTCCTGATGCGCTCCGCCCAGTCAGGCGTCCATGTTGTTTTCGGTGTGCCGATGTCCGAGAAAATAAGCTGGCAGCCGATTTTACCGTCCCTGTTTCCGGCAAAATATTCGGCTGCCACGTTCGCTGCTACCTTATTCAGTTTCCCGTC
>JAETPP010000355.1 GCA_021771115.1 Bacillota bacterium
CGACTGTACCGATCTTACTGCCCTCCCCGGCGCCGGCCTCCGGAATCAGTTCGTCCGCCACCACATACAGCATCGCCCCGGCCGCAAACGCCAGCAAGTACGGCAGAACCGGAACCACCTGCTCCGCCAGCAGGATGGTCACAAAGGCCCCCGCCGGCTCTACCACACCTGACAGGACGCCGTACCAGAATGCCTTCGGCCTGGAAGCGCCTACATTCCGCAACGGCATGGATATAATCGCGCCCTCCGGCAGGTTCTGAATCGCAATACCGACCGCGAGCAGCATCGCCCCGGCCATGGTAATGCCTGTATTTTCCGTCATGGCTCCCGCAAGGGCCACGCCCACCGCCATGCCCTCCGGCAGATTGTGGAGTGCTACCGCCAATACCAACATGGTAACTTTATGGCTGTCTTCTGCTGCGGCATTTTCCGGGACGCCTTTCTCCGGAAACGCAATCTCTTCCTGCCCTTCAGGCTCCCTCCGGGCCAGCGGGGCAAGCCTGCCAAGCAGCAGCAGGAAGCCCACTCCCAGCAAAAAGCCGGATGCCGCAGGCAGCCAGGCAATCCGCCCCTGTTCCTCCGCCATCTCTATAGCCGGAATCAAAAGAGACCACACCGATGCCGCTATCATAACGCCGGCCGCAAAGCCCAGCATCAGCCGCTCCAGCCCTGGACTCATTTTCTTTTTCAGGAAAAGCACGATAGCCGCGCCCAGGGATGTGCCCAGAAAAGGAATCATTATAATTGAGACTTCTTCCATATCCGCTCCTGTCCGTCCGCTCAGCCGGGCCATGAGCCGCATACGCAGCCCGCCCTTCTTTGCGGCACACATACAATCGTCCGTCCCGCCCCGGCAGAAAACGCAAAAGCATCCTCCGGGGCAGGATGCGGCGGAAAGCCCACTCAACGTACCTTCCGCCGCCCTGAATAATAGTATGTGGTTACGCATGTATAAAATGCCAGGTTCAGACATAGAATCAGCTTAGAAAATTATAAGCTATTTTCACGATATACGCAAGACTGACTTTTGAGGAGATGTTATAAGTTTTAAGCGAGTTTTAAGCGAAATGTTTTAAGGGTTTTAAGCGTTTTAAGGATTTTAAGCCCGACATGAATAACGCTTACCCATTAACCTTCAGGCAGCGTATCGCGTTCAGCACCGCCAGTACCATAA
>JAETPP010000356.1 GCA_021771115.1 Bacillota bacterium
ATCCAGCAGGAAATCAAACCAGCTGCTTTGGGTGCAAAAACCGTTGTCCTGTACGCTGTCCGTAAGTCTGTTTCCGCCCAGAATAAGATCGGTATTTTCCACATTCAAAAAGGGGATTACCTGAAAATCCGCCACGTTCCTGTTATTGCCTACAAAATCCTCCAGGCCGGCCATGTCAACCGCCCCTGTATGCATCTGCATAAAATGAGGTGTTTTTGCATCCGCCATGAGCCGGTCCACCGCGCCAAACAGATTTACCGTGAGGATTGCCGCAAGTGACAACAACATGGCGGCCACGGAAATAAAAAGAATTGTGATCAGCGACACCGCTCGGTTCCTCACAAGGTCGTTCCAGATCATTTTACGTGTCATATAGGCCTCCGTTTTCCAGATTGCGGATGGACTTCATGCAAAACAGCAGGCCGGACGTGACGCAAAGCAGCAGGCCGGCAAGGATCATAAGAAAGCCGATGCCCCGGCCCGGTCCCGTGCCAATGATTTTTCCAACGTTTTCGGAAAGCGCGCCGCCGTCCAGAAGCAGAGGGGTGAACACATAATCCGCCAACAGGCCGGAAACCGCATAGGCCGCCACGTATCCAAGCTGTGAGATCAGCCCAATCAGCCCCCAGGCCCGTCCCTGCAAGTCATTTTCAATATTGGTGCGCAGCAGGTAATCCAGGCTGGCGTTGGTGAACGGCAGCATCGCGAAAAAAAGAAAACCGGCCGCGCCGATGAACACAACATTTTCCCGCAGCCCAAATAACGCCATAAAAATACCGGCTCCAAAGAGGGAAAGGGAGAGCAGCCCGGCGTATCCCTTTTTGATGCTGATTCCCCCGAGAACCGCGCTGGTTACCAGCATTCCCATCGTGATAACCGTCATCAGCGTGCCAAGGGTGGCGCTGTCTGAAAAACTTAAGACCATCGGGGAGGCGAGCGTCTGTATAACCCCCAGGCAAAAGGTAATAAGCGCGCCCATGACAACCAGGGTGAGGACTCCCTTCTTACCAGCCAGCGCTTCCCAGCCGGCCTTCAGCTCGGCGGCAAAAGCGAAACCTTTCTCCGCTTTCCTGCCCGGAAGCCCCTTTTTTACAACCAATGTTGTGACAACCGTCACAAAAAAAGTGCATATATCAAGGAACAGCAGCAGGCGGATATCGGAAATGGTGAG
>JAETPP010000357.1 GCA_021771115.1 Bacillota bacterium
GCTCAATCAGGTGCTGCCATCCGAACAGTACCGCCAGACCGCCGAGCCGGGAAAGAAACCGTCCGTACAGGAGAGCCTGAAAGGGCGGCAGGAACGCATCCGGCAGGAGCAGGCAGCGAAAAGCCAGCCGAGCCGGACACAGAAACAACAGAATATGGAACTTTAAACAGGCATTTGTTTTGTGATTGGAAACCGCAGGCAGGTGCCTTTTTCTTTGCAACAAAATGGATTTACAGGCAACGTGGAGGACAAAATGTCCGCCACGTTACCGGGATTATCAGGAGGGAACGCCTATTGAACGTATTTGAAGCCGTGAAGCAGTCCGTCACCACAAGGCAGGCTGCGGAGCGTTATGGAATTAAAGTGAACCGGAACGGGATGTGCGTCTGCCCGTTCCACAACGACAAAAACCCAAGCATGAAGGTTGACCGCCGCTTTTACTGCTTCGGCTGCGGAGCCACCGGGGACGTGATTGATTTTGTTTCCCGGCTCCACGGGATCGGGAGCCGGGAAGCTGCCCTTATGCTGGCGCAGGACTTCTCCATCCCCTATGAGGACGGGAGGAACGCCGGGAAGGAACCTATCCGGCCACGACTGCGGAGGGAAACCGAGGAACAGAAATTGAAACGCATGGAGCGGCACTGCTTCCGGGTGCTGTCCGACTATTACCATCTCCTGCGCCGCTGGAAGGAGGAATACGCCCCACGCCAGCCCGATGAAGCATGGAACCCACGGCTTGTGGAAGCCCTGCAGAACATGAGCCGGGTGGAATACCTGATGGACGTGCTTCTCTCCGGGGACATTCAGGAGCGGGCGGCGCTTATCACAGGACACGGAAAGGAAGTGAGGAACCTTGAAAGACGGATGGCAGAATTTACCGCCCCAGATACGGCAGGAAACAGCGAACATGGCAGACAGCACCGAGCCGCCCCGGAGCGTTGAGGAAGTAAAGGCTATGCTGGAAACCACCGAAAAAGGCGGCTTCCGCAACAGCATGAGCAACTGCCTGACCGTGTTCCAGTGCGACCCGCTCCTTTCCGGGGCGGTTGCCTACAACCTGCTGACCGACCGCACCGATATTTTAAAGCCAATCGGCTACAAAAGAGCCACCGGAAGCCCCATGACCGACACGGACATGAAATATATCCGGCTGTATCTGGAAAAGACCTA
>JAETPP010000358.1 GCA_021771115.1 Bacillota bacterium
GGGAGACCCGGTACAGGTCCAGGTACAGGTGCCGGTAGCTGCCGCTGGCGGCCAGCTTGTGCAGGTCGCTTTCAAAGTCCGCCGCATAGCCAATATGCTGGATGCCGGAGAGCTCCTGCACCTGGTCCGGCTTCAAACGCTCTCCGGTCCAGCGCTCTGCCAGCCAGTCAGGGGGGAGAATGTAAACCTTCTCCGTGACCTGGCCCTGGCCGTCCTTGCGGGCGATGAAGGCGGTCTCCTTCTGGTCCACCCCGGTAAGGTAGAGAAAGTTCCGGTTGGTATAAAAGGGGTAGAACTCGTCGTTTGTCTTGCGCACTTCCGTGCCGGAGAACAGCACCAGAAGAGAGCTCTCCTTCATTTGGGCGTAAAGCCTTGCCCGGGTGCCCTGAAAAAATTCCTTGGTCATGGTTCCTCCTGTTCTGCCGCGCCGGAGAATGAACGGGCGCAGGCTTTTCTCTGGTTTTCGCTGTGTACGATTGTATTCCACGTCCAGGCAAAATGCAAGGGGGTGATAGGGCAAGCCGGCAGCCGCACAACAAAAAACCCTGGCAAAGCCAGGGAAAGCTATCGCGGAGATGGGCAGGGGGCGGAGCCTTCCTCCACAATTTCCGAATGAACCAACGTCAAGCTGCCGTTTTTCTCTTTCCGGAACGTGTTCTCCTCATAGTAGAGCAGGCAGTGAAGGCGCCCCTTGGAAAAACTTGGCACAGCGTAATAGAGGCGGTTGACCAGAAAGTCCTTATCCTCAAACATGTCCACGTTCACAAGGGGCACCGGCGGATATTCCTGCTGGTCCGGGGGCTGGAACGGCTCCCGTCTATGTTTTTGACAACGCTCGGTGTCTTCCATGAAACTCCCTCCTTGGCTGCCGCTGGTTTGCTGTGTTGGGGAAATTCCTAGACCAAGGAGCGTGCTCTCTTCCGGCGAAAGGGAGGATCTGATGCGGCGGTGGATGGAATGGTTCCTGAAGCAGCGAATCTGCTGGTATTGTAGCATGAATAAAAGGCGCTGTTGGGCGAAAAATGTCGAAATGCCCGCAATTTCCTTGGACGCGGCCGTTCCGGCGGGGCTTTTCCGGTGGAGAGCCGCCGGATGAGGCGGCAAACCCAGCTTGCTCTCGCCGCGGGGACGTGATACAATAGTATTTATCATCATTAGCCGCAAGGGT
>JAETPP010000359.1 GCA_021771115.1 Bacillota bacterium
ATACTTAGAAACACTTAGATGGAGCCGCCCTCCGATTTCGGGAGAGACGGCAGCCCACAAGGCTGACGGCTCAGGGGCACTGAGCCGGGAAATCATCAGGATTTCAGGGCGAACTGTCCCGGTGCCCGGAATCGGTGGGCGGCTCCATCGTAGTGTTTCTTGTGTCTGGAGCAGTGTTTCAGAGGCATCTGCCCGCCCGGCCCCGTCTTTTCCTGCGTCCTGCCAATTAACAAAACAAGAAGAACATTCACCGGAACAGTAACAACGGGCGTCTCTGGTATGGAAAAATATTCAGAAAACGCTTGACTTTGACGCGGCGGCACCGGATAAGATATCTTTACAGAGCTTTGGAGGAGGGAATGAGATGGAATACAGCATCCGTGAATTATCGGAACTGGCGGGGGTGAGTGCACGCACCCTGCGCTACTATGATGAGATGGGATTGTTGAAGCCGCTGTATACCAGCCAGGCGGGATACCGGTACTACGGTGAGAGGGAGGCAGCGCTTCTCTGGCAGATTTTGTTTTACCGGCAGCAGGGATTCGAGCTGAAGCAGATTCAGCGCATCCTTTATCAGGAGGATTTTGATATTCTCGGGGCCATGGAAAACCATCTTCTGGAGCTGCAGCAGCAGCGCAGATATGTGGATACCCTCATAGAGACTGTAAAGAAAACCATATCGTCCATGAAAGGAGAATGCGTTATGAGCGATCAGGAAAAATTTCAGGTGTTTAAGGAGAAGCAGATAAAGGAAGAGGAAGAGGCATACGGAAGGGAGAGCCGGGAAAAATACGGGGAGGAAGAGGTGGAGGCCTCGAAGAAGAAGCTGCGGGATATGACACAGGAGCAGTGGGAGCATTTTCAGCAGCTAGAGGAGGAGATCCGCAAAGGTCTGGAACGGTGTGTGACGGAAGGTTTCGCGCCGGAAAGTGAGGCGGCCGGGGAGGTGGTGCGGCTGCACCGGGAATGGCTGAGCATGACCTGGAAGCAGTACACCGTCCAGGCCCATAAAGGCGTGGCGGCTCTGTACACCGCAGATGAACGGTTTCGGGCCTATTATGACCGGAAGGTGCCGGGCTGCGGGGAGTTTTTGCACCGGGCGGTGGAGTTCTGGGCAGAACGATTGTAAAGAAGAATCTTCATTTCTTTTTGCCTATTGGTCTTTA
>JAETPP010000360.1 GCA_021771115.1 Bacillota bacterium
TCCGTTTGTTGTCTTGTGCCATAAGCACCCCCTGTAATTTGGACAGGCCGCCCTGGCGGCGGCCGTCCTGATCCCTCTTATCAATCAATAAGCGTATTGTATTATTTTACCCCAAAGAGCGGGAAAGGTCAACTTTCCCACAGAAAAACACCGGAAAGGAAGAGCCATATGCAGGATGAACGCGGCCTTTTATTTACCAGCGGGCAGTTTGCCAAGCTGTGCTCTACCACTAAAGAGACCATGTTCCATTACGACAGCCTGGGGCTGCTAAAACCCGCCAGGGTTCGGGAAAACGGCTACCGCTACTACACGGCCTCTCAATTTTTCGACTTCGACCTCATCGCCGTCCTCCGCTCCGCGGGGTGCTCCCTCAGCGAAATCCGGGAATACATGGCGCACCGCGAGCCTCACGCCTTTGTCCAGCTGCTGCGGGAAACGGAGCAGAAGCTGCTTTTCGAGCAGCGAAAGCTGGAAAAAATGCGCCGCACCCTGCAAAACGGCAGAAATGCCGCCGAGGCCGCCCTGGCCGGGAAAACCGGCGTCCCCTGGCTGGAAGAGCTGCCCCAGGGCTTTTACATCGCCACCCCTGTGAAAGGGGAGATGAACACCGTGGGGGATGTGGTGCGCAACATGCAGGACCACATCACCTATTGCGACCAGAACCAATTGGGGGAGGAGCTTGCCGTGGGCTCCATCGTCACAAAGGAATCCCTTTTGCAGGGCAGCTTTTGGGAAAGTTACTACTCCACCCGCATTTCCCAGCCGGTATGTTCCCCCTGGCTGTACCAGCGCCCAGCGGGCCTTTACGCGTGCATGCTCCACAAGGGCCCTTACGAACGCCTTCCAGAGACCTCCTATCCCCTGCTGCTGAATTTTATCCAAAAGCAGGGCTGCCGCATCTGCGGGGACGCCTTTGAAACCGACCTGCTCAGCTATCTGGGAACGGAAAACGAAGAGGATTTTATCCTCAAGCTGGAAATCCAGGTGGAGAGGCTCTAGCCCTTCAAACCCTCCTCGATAGATGGGAAAAACGCTTTGAAGGCCGAGGGCAGGGCATACCCCTCCCGCAGGTCCCCCGCGGTAACCCAGGTGAAACCGGGCGCCTCCCCTGCCACCCGGGCTGTCCAGGCTGTCATATGCCACTCCACATGGGAAAAC
>JAETPP010000361.1 GCA_021771115.1 Bacillota bacterium
CTTATCCCCCAAGTTTCCAGTTTTGAGGAATTGCTAACGCGGTTACAGGCGGCGGGCTATGAGATAAAGCCGGGGAAATATGTATCATGCCGCGCCCCCGGACAGGAACGCTTCACCCGCCTTAAAACCCTCGGCGCAGACTATACAGAGGAAGCCGTAAGGGAACGGATAGCGGGCAGACGGACAAAGGTGGCGAAAGCTCCCAGAGAGCAGCGCGGCGTGTCGCTGCTTATCGACATTGAGAACAGTATCAAGGCAGCGCAGAGTAAGGGCTATGAACAGTGGGCGAAAATCCACAATCTGAAACAGGCAGCTAAAACAATGAATTTCTTGACGGAACATAAGATTGAGCAGTACGCGGATTTAGTCAGCCGGATTGAGGAAATGGCAGCGGAAAGCGGACAGGCGGCAGACGCATTGAAGAACGCCGAAAAGCGGCTTGCGGAAATGGCGGTGCTTATCAAGAATGTTTCCACCTATCAAAAGACAAAGCCTGTCTATGACGCATACCGCAAGGCAAGGAACAGGGAGAAGTACCGCGCCGGACAGGAACAGGCAATTATCCTCCATGAAGCCGCCGTAAGGTCACTGAAAGCGGCGGGCATTGCGAAGCTCCCGAACCTCGCCGCGCTGCAATCGGAGTATGAAGCCCTCCAAGCGCAGAAAGAAGCCCTTTACGCCGACTATGGAAAATTGAAAAAGAAAGTCCGGGAATATGATATTATCAAGCAGAACATTGACAGCATTTTACAGGCAGACAGACAGCCGGAACGGGAAAAGGAAACAGAACGCGGATAAGGATAGCAAAATCCCCGCCGCTGTGCTATGATAGGGCTATCAAAAAGCAGAGGAGCGTTGAGCATGGAAAACCAGAAAATGCCGGAATATGAAACCATACGCGCCGCCGTTGCCGGGGAGAAATGGGCGGTGGAGAAAGTCGTGGATTGCTACAAGGACGAAATCGACAGGCTATCGACGGTAGCGGTCAGACAGCCAGACGGAAGCACGAAACAGGAAATCAACGAAGATATGCGCCAGTCTATCACAAAGAAGCTGATAGAAGCCCTCCCGCAGTTCCCGCTTGAAGAAATGGAAAAGGGAAATGTCAGATAGGCAAAAAAAGAACAGGGCGCGGAAGCCAGTATATGACTTCCGCG
>JAETPP010000362.1 GCA_021771115.1 Bacillota bacterium
TATGTGCTCAGCAAGTTTCTTGTGTTTCGGAAGTAAGTACAAGCGTATTTGTGAGAGGAAAAGGGAGAACAGAAAGATGAAAAAGATGGAAAAATGGATAGCCAGAATGGATTCTTTTATGAAGGAAATGGGAGAGGAGTACAATAAGCTTGTGGAAACTTTTTCTTCCCAGTATATGATTTCAGGCGCCTGTATACAAAACAAGATATGTATTCTTAGAAAGAAAATCCTATGAATTTAAAATTATGTCTAAAACAATATGTCAAGATGTTCGCGCAGAACTGCCTCCTGCCCCTCTGGTACACGGTCTGCTGCCGCAGACCGGTGATCCCGGGGCTGATTGTGTTTGCGGATGCGCACCATGACAGCCGGCCGGGAAATATGGAGCTGCTGTATCGGAGGCTGGAGGGGACCTCCCTCGCTCTCCGGGAGCTTTATCTGGACTATCAGAAGCATTCCCCGGCGGCGGTGCTGCGCCATATGTTTGCTTTTATGAAGCTGTATGCCCAGGCGGATTGTGTGGTGATCTGCGACAATTTCCTTCCGGCTGCCTCCTGCCGGAAAAGGAAGGGGACCAGGGTGATACAGCTATGGCACGCCTGCGGCGCCCTGAAGAAGTTCGGGTACGATACGGAGGACGATATTCCGGCTAACTACCGGGGGAATGTATTTAAGAATACGGATCTGGTGACGGTGAGCTCCGGGCGGTGTGTGGAACCCTTCGCTTCCGCTATGCGGCTGCCGGAGCGGTGCGTAAGGCCGCTGGGCGTGAGCCGCACCGATGGGTATTTCAGAAAGGAGTGGCAGGAGGACTGCCGCAGAGCATTTTATGAGAGATATCCGGAGGCGGTGGGGAAAAAGATAGCGCTGTGGGCTCCCACCTTCCGGGGAAATCCCGGGGCTCCCAAATCTCCGGAACTGGATCTGAAGCGGCTTTCTGCGCAGCTGGGGGAAGAATGGCTGGTGCTCTCACGGGTGCATCCCCATATGCGGGAGCGGTACGGGGAGACGGACTGCCCCATTGATACGGAGCGGCTGTTTCCGGTGGTAGATGTGCTGATTGCGGACTATTCTTCCCTGATTTTCGAGTATTTGCTGTTTGACAAGCCGTTGGTGCTGTATGTGCCGGATCTGGCAGACTATCAGGAGAAGCGGG
>JAETPP010000363.1 GCA_021771115.1 Bacillota bacterium
ACATTGTTTTTTATATGATTTTCTGTAATTTCATTACAAAATTAACAAATTTAAGGAAAAACAGGGCAAAATCAGAAATAAAAGATTAAAAAGCTGCCGCTGACCCGAAAGGTTCTTTCGTGTCAGCGGCAGCTCATCTTCTGTATCCCCTAGCTGTTCAGGATATAGTTGCTCAGGCCCAATATCTTATAATATCCGGCCACCGCGCCCTGATCCGCCACCCCTTTGCTCTTTTCGGCGTGCACCGCCGCCTTGCCGAATACAGGGACCATGTCCCTGGTCGCTTCCACGCCTTTTTGCGCCGCCTCCAGCGCTGCCCTGATTACCGTTTCCAGGGAGACGGCGGGATCAGCGACGGCGGCTTCCGCCGCCTGGCTGGCCGGAAGGATCGCATCGTAGATGGTGCGCTGTCCGGCCTCACATTTGCCCCGTTTCCGGATGCCGGCGGCGAACCCCGTCAGGTAAGCGGCCAGGGCCGCCCCGTCCAGTTCACACCTGCCCTTTAAGGCTTTTCCGCCCTCCATCACCCCGGTTGACATGAGAAAGCCCATGGTGGAGGGTACCAGGGAGGACATTTTCATGCCGGCCTTCATCAGCATTTTGCCGATGTCTCCGGCGGCCCCCTCCGCCTCTGCCCGCATCAGATCCGGCAGCGCGGCATAGCCCTTGCTCATGGTCAGGCCCAGATCACCGTCTCCCAGCTTTGCGTCCATCTCGCAGAGCTCCTCCTTCTTTTCCACAAACAGCGCTCCCACAGCTTCGAACAGCTCCGGAACTTGTTCAAATAAAATTTTTTCCATGATATGTTCTCCTTATTTCTGGCAGATAAAGGGGGTATTTACCGGATAATCCAGATATCCCTTCAGTTCCTCATTCAGCCTGCAGACGGAGATGGAGGCGCCGGCCATCTCCATGGAGGTGGCGTATTCGCCCACTATCGTCCTGTAGATGCCAATGCCCCTGGATTTCAGAAGCTCTGTCACATCATTGGAAAGAATGTAGAGCTCCTCCACGGAGGTGGCGCCCAGGCCGTTGATCAGCAGGGCCACTTCCCCACCCGGGGCCACCGGCATATCCTTCAGCAGCGTATCCAGGGATTCCTCCGCGATTTCCCGGGAGGTCTTCAGCGGTCCGTTCCACACGCCCGGCTCACCG
>JAETPP010000364.1 GCA_021771115.1 Bacillota bacterium
TGTTTTGAATTGATTGAATAAAAGATCTCACAAACGGGTACTTTTGTAATACGGAACAAAAGCGGCACGACATTATTTCTGTACCAGTTGATAGGGCCTTACAACTGTGGCGGCAAACAAACGTTCAGGCACAAAAGGAAATGTCGTTCACTGCAAATATGAATCGGAAAAGAATGCAGGCAGGGCAAGCCTGAGTTTCCTGCGGGGAGAAAGGATTACGCGATGAAGCAGAAGCAGACAGCCCATGTGCTTTCCCAGAGGGAAATCGCACCGGATATTTATGATATGTGGATTGAGACATCCCTGGCGGCGGAGGCGAAGCCGGGACAGTTTGTGGGGGTATATCCGAAAGACAAAAGCACCCTGCTGCCCCGTCCTATCAGCATCTGCGAGATAAGCAGGAAGACAGACGCAAATATTGCGGCGGCAGGCGCAGAGAAGGAGAACGGGAACCCGTCTGAAAGGAATGCCGTGTACCCTGCGGAAACGGATGCCCTCCGTATTGTCTACCGCATTGCAGGAGCGGGAACCAAAGAATTTTCCACTTACTGCGCCGGGGAGCCCATTGAGCTGCTGGGGCCTCTGGGTAACGGCTTCCCCCTGTTTCCTGTCGGAGAAACGGAAAAAGGAGCCGGGAAAAAAGTATTTCTCATGGGCGGCGGCATCGGCATTCCGCCCATCCTGGAACTGGCAAAGCAGCTGGATACAGGAAAAGCCGAAAAGCAGATTATACTGGGATACCGGGATGGCACGCTGTTTTTGAAGGAGGACTTTGAGCGGTATGGTACTGTCTATGTCGCCGCGGAGGACGGCAGCGTGGGCACGAAAGGAAACGTGATGGATGCCATCCGGGAGAACGCCCTGGATGCCGATATAATCTATGCCTGCGGCCCCATGCCCATGCTCCGTGCCATTAAAAAGTATGCGGCAGAGCACCGGATTCCTGCCTATATTTCTCTGGAAGAGCACATGGCCTGCGGCGTGGGCGCATGTCTTGGCTGCGTGGTGAAAACGAAAGAAATCGACCATCATTCCCATGTGAACAATGCCCGGATCTGTACGGACGGGCCTGTGTTCGAAGCGGGAGAAGTGGATATATAACAGATAGCCCGAAACAGCCGCCTTCTTCGTGGAAGCCGCCCGTAAGGGCAGGG
>JAETPP010000365.1 GCA_021771115.1 Bacillota bacterium
TGGGAAAAATGGGCTGCCGGAGCGGGAAATACGGGAATGCTTTGCGGATATTCGGGAAAAAGCGGGGGATGCGCACTGTGAAAATCCTCTGGGGATCAGAGCGTATGAGGACGACAGGTATTCCTTTGCGGATCCGGTGATGGAGCAGCTTTGCTTCCTGAAGCAAAAGCGGATTACAGAGACCGTGTCCCGGGTGGTGAAGCGGTTCCGGCAAAGAGGGTTAAAGATAGGGATGGATTTGTTTGCCCCGTTTCTGGCGCCTTTTGTGGGACAGGATTACCGGGCCCTGGGAGCAATGGCGGATCTGGTAAAGCCCATGATCTACCGGCTGACCGACACGCCGGCGGGGATGGAGTTTGAGCTTCGGGCTATTCTGACGGCCCTGGGGCATAGGGAAGAGGAAGTGAATAGGAGACGGACAGAATTTCTCCATCGTCTGTACCTGCCGGGGGAGGCGTGGGAAGTAAGGAGGCTGTTTTGCAGGGAATTGAAGGTGCTTGATCAGATGCGCTCCTTCGGCCTTTGGCAGTCCCTGGTTCCGGGAATCGAGATACATACTATAAAAGAAAAGCCGGCGGTGAAGGAGAAGGATATCCGGGAATCCGTCCGGATTTTGGAGGAGAAGGGTTTTTCTGACCGGATTGCCTGCTGGGATATTATGAGTGTTGGCCCGGGGCCTCTGGAGGCGTTTATCAATGGGGAGGAGTGTGGATAGATGGGCAGCGTATTGGAATTTGACGAGATATGCAAAGAGTTTCATGGGGTGTACGCATTGAAGAATATCAGCTTTTCCGCCAAAGGCGGAGAGGTGCTGGCCCTTGTGGGGGAAAACGGGGCGGGCAAGTCCACACTTCTGAAAATTTTGGGAGGAGATTATCAACCCACGTCAGGAAATTACCGAATCAATGGGGAAACAAAAAAATTTGGCAGCCCCAATGAGGCAATCCGCGCGGGGGTAGGGTTGATCTATCAGGAGCGCCAGATGGTTCCGGAGCTGACAGTGGGGGAAAATATATTTATGGGAAGGCTGCCGAAACGGCGGGGCATCGTGGATGCCCGGCTTCTGAACCAAAGAGCCAGAGCGCTGATAGAGGAATTCGAGCTGGAAATCGATCCGGAGGAAAAGCTGAAAAATTTATCCGTGGCCATGCAGC
>JAETPP010000366.1 GCA_021771115.1 Bacillota bacterium
GGCCAAAAAGTCAATATCAGGCAGCAGGGCCGCCGCTTCTCCGGCAAAGGTTCTCGAAAAAAGACACGTCCGTTCTTTTTCCACAACGCCTCTTCAAAAAGGAACAAGTCCCCAGAAAAAGCGGGAAAACCCGCCCTTCTCTCTGTAAACGGCGGAAAAGCGCCCCGTCCTTTTTTCCGGCTTTCCCCCGCAAGGAAGCCGCCTTTACACAGCGCGGCCTCCCCCGCTGGAACTGCACGGAAGCCGCTGGCTGGCGTCTTACTTCTTTTTCCCAAAAATCACGGGCTTCTCCTCTCCCCGGCGCAGGCGGCCAATGTTGGCACGGTGCTTCACCAGCACTGTGCCCCCGATAAAGACTGCCGCCAACGTGGCAAACAGCACATAAGCCAGGCTGTGTTCTCCGTGGCTGGGCAGGGGGCTTCCGGAAAATTCCGCCAAAAACAGGAAGAGAAAGGTGAACACTGGGTACAGCGCCGCGCAGACCACAGAGGCCAGCGAGACAATGCGCTTCCAGGCAAAGACAATGGCAAAGGCCAGCAGCACCAGCAGGAATACACGCCAATCCGTCAGGGCAATCATGGCGGCGGAAGTGACCACGCCCTTGCCGCCCCGGAAGCCGTAGTAGATGGGGAAAATGTGGCCCAGCACACAGGCCATTCCCGCCACATAGCGTGCCACGTCATAAAACTCCACAGACGCCGGGGCAAGCCATGCCACAAAGGCCTGAGAGAGCAGCAAAGCCGCTACGCATTTAAGGAAATCCCCCGCGAAGGTGAGCACGGCGGGCAGCTTGCCCACGCTGCGCAGCACGTTGGTCATGCCTGCGTTGCCGCTTCCGTACTTTCGGATATCCTCCTTGTCCTTAAAAAACCAGGTTAATATGATGGACCAATTGATGCTTCCCAGCAAATAGCCCGCAACCGCCGTGAAAACCACTGCCAAAACCTCTTGCCCCATTGCCAAACCGCCTTTCTAACAGAAATTCGTATACGAGATCCAACCCGTTCAGTCCTTTTCTCCCCTCTCCCGGATGACCATGCGCACCGGGGTGCCCTCCAGGCCAAAGGTCTCCCGGATACGGTTCTCCAGGTAACGCTGGTAGGAAAAATGGAACAGCTCGTGGTCGTTGCAGAAACAGATAAACGTAGGGGG
>JAETPP010000077.1 GCA_021771115.1 Bacillota bacterium
AGTATCCAGCATCTAGTATCCAGCATCTTACGTTCTATCAATGGAAATGACTCCCGGAATTTTGGAAAGCCTTTCGATAATGCTTTGCAGCTGGGGCAGGCCGTTTATGGAGATGGTGGCGGAAATAAAGGCGTTTTCGCTGTTTCTTTCCCGCCGGGAATTCAGGGAGTGGATAAAGATGTGCATGTTGGAAAGCTGAAGGGTCACATCCGCCAGCAACCCGCCGCGATCCACCGCCACGATGTGCAGGGTGGATTTGAAATCGTCCTTTACATCGCCCTCCCAATGGGCGCTGACCCACCGCTCCGGCTCCGGACAAAGGGTCAGATCATGAGGCACGTTGGAGCAGGAGCGCTTGTGAATGGAAACGCCGAAGCCCCTGGTAATAAAGCCCACGATCTCATCGCCGGGCAGGGGATTGCAGCAGCGGGAAAATTTGATCAGGCAGTTATCCATGCCGTCTACCAGCACGCCGCTTGCCACCTTGTGCTTGGGCTCTGCCGGGGGAGTCTGCCGCTGGGGAGGCTCTTCCTCCCCTGTTTTTGTGAGACGCAGATATTCCTCCCGGATCCTGGGCAGCACTTTCCACAGCTGGATCCCGCCATAGCCGATGGCGGCGTAAAAATCATCGGCGGTCACACAGCTGTACCGCTTTCCAATGCTTTCCAGCATGAATTCCATCAGGCCGGGCACCAGGGTAATGCCGCTGCGCCGGAACTCCCGCTCCAGCTCGGCCTTGCCCTCCAGAATATTATCCTCCCGCTTTTCCTTTTTGAACCAGGCGCGGATCTTATTTCTGGCCTCGCTGGTGCGCACCATGGTGAGCCAGTCGCGGTTCGGCCCCTTTCCCGCCTCTTTTGTGGTGAGCACCTCGATGATCTCGCCGGTTTTTACCTTGTAATCCAGCGGCACGATGCGCTTATCCACCTTGGCGCCGATCATGCGGTTTCCCACGGCGCTGTGAATGGCGTAGGCAAAATCGATTACAGTAGAGCCCATGGGCAGGTTCACCACATCGCCCTTGGGGGTAAATACAAAGACCTCTTCCGGCATCAGGTCGCTTTTGATGGAATGCACCAGATCGGTCACGTCCTCGCTTTCCGCCTGGTTTTCCAGCATTTGCCGCACCCATGCCAGCCTATCGTCCAAGATACTGTTTTCCGATTCCTTGGCGGACATGCCCAGCTTATATTTCCAGTGGGCGGCAATGCCGTATTCCGCCGTATGGTGCATTTCCCAGGTACGGATCTGCACCTCAAAGGGCACCCCCGCCTTGGTGATCACCGTGGTGTGAAGAGAACGGTACATATTGGGCTTCGGGGTGGAAATATAGTCCTTAAAGCGGTTCGGCAAGGGCTGGAACATATCGTGAACGATGCCCAGCACGTTGTAACAATCCTCAATGGTATCCACGATCACCCGCACGGCGAATACATCGTAGATCTCTTCAAAGCTTTTTCCCTGAATAAACATCTTCCGGTAAATGCCGTATACGCTTTTTACCCTTCCCTCGATATACACGTTGGGGATGGAGGGCTCCACCCGGCTGCGGATCTGGGCCTTGGTGGTTTCGATAAACTGCTTTCGGCTGTCGCTGCGGGCCTCCAGGTCCTTTTCGATCTCGTGATAGGCCGTGGGGTCCAAATATTGCAGAGACACGTCCTCCATAAATTCCTTGACCCGGCGGATACCCAGCCTATGGGCAATGGGGGCGTACACCTCCACGCATTCCAGGGCCTTATCCCGCTGCTTCTGCGGGGAAACATACTCCAAAGTGGTCAGGTTGTGCATACGATCCGCGAATTTGATGATGATGACCCGGATATCCTCCGCCATGGCCATCAGCATTTTCCGCAGGTTTTCCGCCTGCTGCTCCTCCCGAGAGGAAAAGGGGATCTTGCCGAGCTTTGTCACACCGTCTACCAGCTGGGCTACCTCCGCCCCAAACTGCCGGGAAAGCTCTTCCAGCGTGCAGTCGGTATCCTCCACCACATCGTGAAGCAGGCCGGCCATTACGGAATCGGTATCCATGCCAAGGCCCACCAGGATGGCCGCCACAGACAGCGGATGGATGATATAGGGCTCGCCGGAGCTGCGCTTTTGAGAGTGGTGCTTTTCCTCCGCAAGGCGGTAGGCCTGGGCGATCCGCTGGGTATCGTATTCCTTTTCGCTTTCCGCGATGATCTTTTCCAGCTCCTCGTAGGTGCTGATCTGCATTGCTAATTCCATAGAGCTCCCTCCTTCCCGTCTCTTATCTCTCAGGCAGCGCCTGAAGCTCTAAAAAGACCTGAGAAGCAAACACATCCACTTTTCCTTCTGTTTTTTGCAGCTGAACCGTCATGATCTCTCCCCTGGGGCCGCAGCGGATAAGGCCCCGCTCCTCCAGCATATCCAGGCTGAAGAAAAGCTTTCCCAAGGTAAAGCCCTTGTCCGTGAGAGCACCCAATATGCTCTGTATTCCAAAAGGCGCGCCGCGAAAAGAGGCCAGAAGCCGGTAAAGTGCGGCCAGCTCTTCCCTGCTAGGCGCCAAAACTGCCTTTTCCTCCGGCAGCATAGCTTCCCGCCGCCGGAATTTTTCATAGAGCCGATAAGAATGAAGGCTTTCTTCCCCGCTGAGACCGGAAAGGCGGATATCCCGCACTGTAATAGAAAGCCGCTCCTCGCCCCGGTATTCCCGCAGCTCCAGGGAAACCGCCAGATCCAGATGGTCTCCGACGGAATAGGGAAATTCCTCCGGCTTTACCCCAAACCGCATGCAATTTACGAAGGAACCGTGCTTTTGGCAGACCAGGCGCAGGTGTCCCCCGCCCCCTACCGGCACGATCTCCCGCAGCTCCATGCCAAACAGGCCGAACAAGGGCTGGGGATTTCCGCTTCCAAAGGGCTCCAGCCTTCGCAGAGCCTTGGGCATGTCAGGGCTGAGAGAGGCGGGATTCAGCCGGCAGTCGAGAGACAGCACCGGCGCGGGCATTTCCGGGCAGACTTCTTTTGCATAATCGTTTATTTTCTTCCGAAAAGCCTCAATATTTTGGGCGGAAAGGGTGATGCCCGCCGCCATGGGATGCCCGCCGAACCGTTCCAGCACCTCCGCGCAGGCGGAAGCCGCTTCAAAAAGCGAAAAACCCTCCACACTGCGCCCGCTGCCCTTGGCGGCGGTCCCGTCTTCAGAGATCACAAAGCAGGGCTTGCCGAAACGTTCTGTGATTTTCGCTGCCACGATGCCGATCACTCCATGGTGCCAGCCCTGGCCGCTGACCACGATCACCCGGCTGTACCGCAGGGCAGGGTCGTTTTCGATGAGTTCCATGGCCTCCCGGGTGATCACCGCTTCCTCCTGACGGCGGCGGTCGTTATCCTGGCAGATCTCCTCCGCCAGGGCCTCCGCCTCTTCCTCATATTCACAACAGAGCAGACGTACCGCCCGCTCCGGCGTTCCCATTCGCCCAGTGGCGTTGATGCGGGGGATCAGCGTAAAGGAAAGATTTCCGGCCGTGATATTTTTCCCGGCGGAGCATCTTTCCAATAAGGCCGCGATCCCCGGCCTGTTGCTTTGCGAAAGGCTTTTTAGCCCAGCCCCAACGATCACCCTGTTTTCTCCGGTGACCGGTACCACATCCCCCACCGTTCCCAAGGCGGCCAGATCGGCGTACTCCTCCAGGATTCCCTGGCTGTCGCCGTCCTCCAAAGCGATCAAAAGCTTCAGCGCAACTCCAGCGCCGGAGAAGTCCCGATAAGGGCATTTCTCTCCGGGCTGGTAGGCATCCACCACGGCCACCGCTTCCGGCAGGCGTTCCTGAGGCCGGTGGTGATCTGTTACCACCACCTCCATGCCAAGGCTGTTCGCCAAAGCTACCTCCTCCACGGAAGAAATACCGTTATCCACTGTGACGATCAGCTTTACCCCCTGGCTGTGCAGATACTCCACGGCGTGGCGGTTCATTCCATAGCCTTCCCCTTCCCGCTGGGGAATATAATACATCACATCGGCCCCCAGCGTCTCCAGGTATGTAAAAAGCATGGCCGTGGCCGTGACACCGTCGGCGTCGTAATCTCCATAAACCGCGATCTTTTCAAAGCTATCCACAGCACGGCGGATGCGCCCCGCCGCTTTATCCATATCCTTCATGAGAAAAGGATCGGAAAGAGAAGCCCCGCCGCCCAGCAGCTCCTCCAGCTGCTCCTCCGTGCGGCAGCCCCGGATCTCCAGAAGCATCGCGAGAAAAAACGGAATGGAATACCGCTCCGCAAGCAGCGCGGCCCGTTCCTTATCCAGCGAAGCGACCTTCCACAATTTCAGATCCACCGCCATCTCCCCTTTCCCAAACAGAACCTGTCAAATGAACTTATAGTATAGCATTTTTCTCAAAAAAGCGCAAGATGAAGGCGGGGAAAAACCGAGGAAGGCGGAGAAAAATATAGTTGGCAATAAACTCGTCGCAGGGGCCGGGCTTGAGTCTTCGCTTCGGTCTGTTCAGGACAATTGCCACTGGCAATCTTCACCCCGGCCCGCGAGATTTGCAGTAATTCCAGGGCGGGAGGGGCAAGCCCCTCCCCTACAACGAGTTTTCCTTAAAACGCCAAATTCCAATTTAGCGCACTAGCTATCCCAGCTGTCATCCTGAGGAACGGAGTGACGAAGGATCTCGCCCTTTCTTCCTGAGTAAAAGGCCAAAGGACGAGATCCTTCGGGCGCTGCCCTCAGGATGACAGGTGGAAGCATAACACGAAATTCCAATTTATTGCACTGACTACCCCATTGTCATCCTGAGAAACACAGTGACGAAGGATCTCGTCCTTTATCCCTGGGTAAAAGGGCAAAAGGACGAGATCCTTCACTTCGTTCAGGATGACAAATAGGGGGCTCAGGATGACAGAAGGGAACTTATAACAATAAGGGGCATTGCTAATTACTAATTACTAATTGCCATCGCCCTTGTCCAGCATCCAGCATCCAGAATCTAGAATCTAGTATCCAGCAGCGCTTCCGCGCAGCGGATGCCGTCTACGGCGGCGGAGACGATGCCGCCGGCATAGCCTGCGCCTTCTCCGCAGGGGAACAGGCCTGCCGCCAAAGGAGATTGCAGGCTTTCGTCCCGCAGGATGCGGACCGGCGAGGAGCTTCTGGTTTCCGGGGCGGTGAGCACCGCATCGCCGCTGTCAAACCCATGAAGCCGTCTGCCCAGCAGAGGCAGGGCCTGCCGCATGGAGGCGGTCACAAATTCCGGCAGGCAGTCGTCCAAGGAGCCTGGGACCACTCCCGGCTGATAGGTGGGAAGCACTCCGCCGAAGGCTTTTGAGGGAGTTTTTGTGAGGAAATCCGCCACTCGCTGTCCGGGCGCGGCATAGCTCTCCCCCGCCAGCCGAAAGGCGGCCCGCTCGATCCGGCGCTGAAATTCCACCCCGGCCAAGGGCCCGGGGCCGCCGAAATCCGCCGGGGAAACGCCTACCAGGAAAGCGGAGTTGCTGTTTTCCCCGTCTCTGGCCCAAGTGCTCATACCGTTTGTCACCACGCCGCCGGGCTCGGAGGCCGCCCCGGTCACGGTGCCGCCGGGACACATGCAGAAGGTATACACACCCCGCCCGTTTTCCAGGTGGCAGGAAAGCTTGTAATCCGCCGCGCCAAGCCTGGGATGACCGGCAAAGCGCCCGTACTGCGCCCTGTCGATCAGGGAAGCCGGGTGCTCGATCCTGGCTCCCACGGAAAACGCCTTGGCTTCCAGGGGGAGGCCCAATTCCTGCAATGTTTCAAACACGTCTCTGGCGCTGTGGCCCACCGCTAAAACGGCACGGTCACATTCCAAAAGCTCACTGCCCCCCGGCCCCTGCAGCGCAAGGCCCTGAAGACGGCCGTTTCGCAGCTGAAAGCCGGTGACCTTTGTGGAAAACCGCACCTGGCCGCCCAGGGCGATGATCTGCTCCCGAATGGACTTTACCACCCCAGGCAGACGGTCTGTGCCGATGTGGGGCTTCGCCTCAAATAGAATTTCCTCCGGCGCGCCCGCCTTTACCAGCTCCTCCAGCACCTTGCAGATGCGGAGGTCGCCGGTGCCGGTGGTGAGCTTGCCATCGGAAAAAGCACCTGCTCCCCCCTCGCCGAACTGGATGTTGGATTCCGGGTCCAGCCGCCCTTCCTCCCAAAAGCGTTTGACCGACCTTTCCCGTTCCTCCACAGGAAGGCCGCGTTCCAGCACGATGGGGTTCTGCCCGCACTGCGCTAAGATCAGCGCGGCAAACAGCCCTGCCGGGCCAAAGCCGATCACCACCGGCGGCTGGGAAAGCTTTTCGCTGCTGGGCAGCTCATAGCGGTAAGGCGCGGCCCGCTCGATCCTTTGATCCCGCGCCCTGGAAAGAACGCGCGCTTCCTCTCCTTCCACGGAGACCTCCACGGCGCAGACAAAATGAAGCTGCTCCTTTTTCCGGGCGTCCAGCGACTTTTTCACCAGCCGCACTTCCCGCAGAGCGGTTTCCGGCAGCCGCAGCTTCTTCGCGGCGGCCCGCTTCAGATCTTCTCCGGAAAAATCCAGGGGCATGAAAAGGCCCGATAGTTTCAGCATTTTATTCTCTCCCTCCGGCCGTCAACACGCCTGACAGGCTTTCGCCGCGCTCTGTCCCGCCGCCATACCGGTGGCCCAGGCCCAATGAAGGTTAAAGCCGCCGCAGTCTCCGTGCAAATTGAGGAGTTCTCCGGTCAGGTAGAGACCGGGACATTTCTTTGATTCCATACTGAAAAGCTCTGTTTCACTGAGCGGCACCCCGCCTGCCGTCACTTGGGCGCTTTCCCAGGGACTGGGGCCGGTGATCGGGAAGCGCAGCTCCTTTGCCGCTTCCGCCGCGCATTTCAGCTGCCGGGCCGACAGCTCTCCGATGGGCATTTCCCGGGAAAAGCCCAGGCTCTTTACCAGCTCCTGCCCTACCCGAAGGTTCAGCGCCCCGGAAAACAGTTCCCCGGCAGGCAGCGCAGGACGGTTCTTTTGCAGCTGCTTCAAATAAGAGGTGATCCCCTGCACGGAAAACCGGCTCAACAGATCCAGCCGAATTTCCACTTTTTCGCTTTTCTTTCCCAAAAGAGAGGAAAGATCAAAAATACAGATGCCGGAAAGCTGACCGTCTCCGAACAGCACCTCGCCCTGCTGCTCCCCCAGCTTTTCCCCGTTTTGGTACAGAGCGGCCTTTGCCTTGCAGCGATTTCCCTTTAGGGAGCGGCACAGTTTGGATGAGGTTTTCAGAGGGGTCAGCGCCGGGGCCAGCTCTGTCACGGTATGCCCCAGGGACTTTATGAGTCCATAGCCCTTTTCTCCGCAGGAATGCTTGGGAGACGCCATGCCGCCGCATGCCAGAATACACTTTTCCGCAAACAGAGCTTCGCCGTTTTTGGAGCGCAGCAAAAAGCCGCCTGCTTCCGGAGTAATGGAATTTACCTCAAAATTCCAGGCTGTTTCCACTCCCGCTTCCTCGCAGGCGCTCCACAAGGCCTGCAGCACCGCCGCGGCCTGCAGGCTGTTGGGATATACCCGGCCCTCCGCGTCGCTGGTACAGATCAGGCCCAAGCTTCCAAACTCTTCCATGATCTGCCTGGCGGGCCAGGCGGAGAGCACCGCTTTCGCCGCCTCCGCATCGCCGTGATACCGCTCCGGGGAAATGTGAAGGTTTGTCAGATTGCACCGCCCGTTTCCCGTGGCCAAAAGCTTTTTACCCGGACGGGGGTTCCCCTCCAGCAAGCTCACCGTACCTGCTTTCCCCTGCTCCCGCAGACAGCGGGCGGCCTTTCCAGCAGCCATCAAACCGGAGGCGCCAGCCCCCACTACCGCAATTTGAACCCGTTTCATCTCAAATCACCAGCCCAAGCACACCGTAAGACAGGACGCACATGATAATATCCGCGATCAGCGTTCCCAACGCCACAGACAGCATGGCCGATTTAAAATCCATCTTCATCAGCGCCGCCGCCAGAGAGCCTGTCCACGCTCCGGTACCGGGCAGAGGAATGGCCACAAAGATCATGAGCCCCAGGGTTTTATAGCGGTTGATTTTGTCAAATTTGCTTCTGCCCTTTTCTTCCATACGGTTTACCAGCTTCACGAGCCGGGTATTCCGCATCCAGTCAAAGATTTTATTGATAAACAGCAGGATAAAGGGTGTGGGCAGCAGGGTGCCCACAAGGCAGATAAAAAAGGCCGGCCACAGCTCCAGGCTCAAAAGCTTTGCGGCCAGGATCCCGCCCCGCAGCTCAATGATGGGCATGAGAGACAGGAGAAATACCGTGAGCTCCGCCGGAATGGTTTCACTGAAAAAATTGACGAGGGCTTGTACGATTCCTTCCATGGTATGACCACTTCCCTTTTCCTTTTTCTCATAGTCTTTCCATTTTACAAGGAATTCCCAGGAAGATATTTCTCCCTGGGAATTATTTCTTGAATTTATTCTTTCATTTCCCTTTTTTGCGTGGAAAGATCGTTTTTACTGCCACAGGCCGATGGGAAAATTTTTCGATTCGGAGGCCCCCAGCAGCTCTTCGGCAAGGTTTCCGAAGGTATAGCCCTGGTTTTCCCATTCTGTGAGAAGCTCATCTAAAATCTCGCCGTTGGTCTTTGAGGTACTGTGCAGGAGAATCACCGCGCCGGGATGGACTCTGGGCAGCAGCTTTTCGAAAGCCTCTTCCTTTGTGGGCTGATCGTTTTCGTACCAGTCCACATAGGCTAAGCTCCAGAAAACAGTGTGATATCCCAGCTTTTGGGCCATTTTCAAATTGCTTTCGCAGAATTTTCCCTGGGGCGGACGATAGAGCCGCGGCATTTCCGAGCCGATGATCTCCTGATAGAGCCTGGCGTTTTTCTCGAGCTCGTTCTGGAAGCTGGCCTCATCCGCGATAGCGGACATATCGGGGTGGCTGTAGGTATGGTTTCCCACCGTGTGGCCCTCGCTTACCATGCGCTTTACCAGCTCCGGCTGCGTTTCAAAATAATTTCCCACCAGGAAAAAGACGGCCTTCACATCGTGCTTTTTTAAGGCGTCCAGTATTTTTTCCGTGTTGCCGTTTTCAAAGCCAGCGTCAAATGTGAGATAGAGCTTTTTTTCGGTGGAATCCGTGCAGTAGAGAGCATCGTATTGTGCCAGATACTCTGAAGAGGCGTTTCCGACCGGAGGATCTCCCTCGTTCTGAAAGCTCAGGCCCCAATTCGTGATCTCACCGGAGGTAAACAGCGCGCCTCCGTTTCCCGCCGCCACGGCGGTGACCACTCCGCATATCACTAAAATCGCAAGGGTGGACAGCAGCACTCCCCTGCGCCGCTTCATGAGCCTTAAAAACTCCTTCATATAGGTTCCTCCCGCTTTTTCTCCATCTACGGGCATTCTATGCTTTTTTAGAAAAAAATATCACACTGCCGTTGCTTTGCGCTTCAAAATACTGTATGATTTTTGTAAGGATTCATTTTCAGACTTTTAAGGAAACAAAGGTACACTGTACCATAGAAAAGCTTTGCGCAGTCTGATTTTTCCGATTTCATGTTTGAAGGGAGTTTCTGTCATGGATACGTTAGATAATAAAAATATTCTGGTGGTAGATGACGACAGGGAGATCGTGCGGGCCATCGCCCTCAATCTGGAAAGCGAGGGCTATACGGTTTTCAAGGCCTATGACGGCCTGGAGGCTTTGGACCTTGCCATGACAAAGGAGATCCACCTCATTATCATCGACGTGATGATGCCGAAGCTGGACGGTCTTTCCGCCATTATGAAGATCCGGGAGCGGAAAAACCTGCCTATCATTGTGCTTTCCGCAAAAAGCGAAAACAGCGATAAGGTGATCGGCCTTTCCATGGGCGCTGACGACTATATCACAAAGCCCTTTAACCCCATGGAGCTTACCGCCCGGGTGAAGTCTCAGCTGCGCCGGTACACCAGCCTGGGAGATATCAACGCAAGCGGCGAAAACACCATTGTAAACGGCAGGCTCACCTTCAACCTGGATGAGCACGTGCTGTATGCCGATGGAGAGCCGGTAAAGCTTACCGCCACGGAAACGAAGATCGTGGAGCTGCTCATGCGAAACCCCGGCCGCATTTTTCCCGCCGAGGAGATCTACTCGAAGATCTGGAACGAATCAGCTTACTCCACGGAAAACACGGTGATGGTACACATCCGCCGCATTCGTGAAAAAATTGAGATCAATCCGAGCGAGCCGGAATATTTAAAGGTGGTGTGGGGCATTGGCTACAAAATCGAAAAGCACTAGCACCCTCAGGGGGGTGATCTCCTGGCTGTGCCTGATCGTGATGCTGTGCGGCATCGCCGTGGGGACCGTGGGCTTGGTGATCGTGGCAATAGATCCTTTTTTGCAGGCCCGGATCGCGGAGTTTTTCAGCGGCCTTTCTTCTGCTTCAGGCTCTTTGGAGGTCTCCGCTGAAGCCGCCGTGCAGTCTCAGCAGGCGCTCTATGAATTCACCGTTCAAATTCTCAGCATTGTTGTCCTTTCCGTCGCTGTGGTTCTTCCTGTCTTTCTTTTCCGAAAGGACCGTCAAAAGCTGGAGGCTGATCTGGCCAGGTGGCTTTCCAAAATTTGGGTCGAGGTAAAGCTTTTGTGTATTGCCCTGCTTTTGCTGTTCAGTCTGATGGTCGACGCCAGCATGGCGGTTTCCTTCGGCTTTGTCACCCTGTGCACCGGTATTCTTCTGCTGTATTTTCTGTGCCTGGATATCGGCTACAACAAAACTTTATTCCGGCACAACATCATTCACTCTATTTTGACGGCCTTAAACAGCTATCGGGGCATGTCCACCTTCCAGCAGCGCAGCCTGAGAAGGCTGTATTCCTGCCTGAGTGTGATACTTGGAATCGTGTTTCTGGCCGGTATGATCTTTTTGTGGCTGACTAATACCGACCGATACGTTCCCTTTCTTGAGGCTCTGCTTTTCTTCACGTTGCTCTTTGCTGTGATTGGCGTGGGCGGCACCATTCTCTGGTATGTATTTGCCTTAAAGCAGGATCTGCGGGACTGGAATTTCCTGATGGCGCAGATTGCCGAAATGTACGGCGGAAATCTGGATGCGGTGAACCATGTGCCGCCCACCTCCAATTTATATGACTGCGCCATGCAGCTGAACATGATCCGTATCGGCATTCAAAAGGCCGTGGACGAGGGCATCAAGGCGGACCGCACCAAGGTGGAGCTGATCACCAATGTATCCCACGATATCAAAACGCCCCTTACTTCCATTATCAGCTATATTGAGCTCATCAAAAAAGAGCCGGATCTGCCGCCGCTTGTCATGGATTATGTAAACACGATTTCCCGAAAGGCGGACCGCCTCAGCTCTATTGTGCAGGATGTGTTTGAGGTTTCCAAGGCCGCCACCGGAAATATCCACCTGGATCTGGAGGATCTGGATATCGGAAAGCTTCTGCGACAGACCTTTGCGGAAATGGAGGAGATCCTGGAGCCCGCAGAGCTTACCTGGCGGGTGGATATTCCCGATACGCCCCTGTTAGTCCACGCTGACGGGCAACGGCTGTACCGGGTATTTCAAAACCTGATCCGAAACTGCACCCAGTATTCCTTAGAGGGCTCCCGGGTCTATGTGCAGCTTTCCGCCCAGAACGGAAACGCTGTGGTAAGTATTCGCAATATTTCCCGAAACGAGATCACCATGAATGGCGAGGACCTTACCGCCAGGTTTGTCCGGGGAGACCAGAACCGCACCACCGAGGGCAGCGGGCTGGGCTTATCCATCGCCAAAAGCTTCACCGAAGCCTGCGGCGGGCGTTTTATCGTGCGTACAGACGGCGATCTGTTCATCACGGTGGTGGAATTCCCCCTGGCCGCTCCGGCGCCCCTGCCCGTTCCTCCGGTACAGGCCGTTTCCAATCCGGAACCCACGGCGGCACAGCAGCCGGCTCCACATCCGGTTTCCGGCCCATCTTCCCCTCCGCAGGAAGCACCGCCGGTTTTCCCGGACCAGCCCGATGGTTCTGCACAGCCTCCGGCTTCTGAAACGTAAAACAGAAAAAACTGCCCGGCGCACGCTGAAAGTCAGCCGTACACCGGGCGGTTTTTTGTTTTCTGATAGGAAAAGGAATTTAACGCACTGCTCTTCTTCAGCAGCCAACGATTCACAACTCATAATCAGCAGGGGAAATTATTGTTTAGCACACTAACTACCCCCACACACTGTCATCCTGAGGAAAAAAGGCGCTTCGCGCCTTCTTGACGAAGGATCTCGGTCAGCAGTAACCGGCGCAAAAGGGAATTTGGTCTCGCCTGTCGGCTCGGGTGCTGTGCCCCAGTGGGGCACGCCCAGCACCGACCGAAGCGAAAGCGTAGACCGGTTCGCACCAGCGGTCTCAGCTGTCGCTTCGGGTGTTGTGTGCCGGTGGCACACGTCCAACACCGACCGAAGCG
>JAETPP010000367.1 GCA_021771115.1 Bacillota bacterium
GAAGTTTTTAAGCCCCTTGCACAGTTATATCATAAGCAGACCCCCTTGGTTCCGGTATCAATGGCGTTTTCCATGAAGCGGGGCGGCCCGATTCGGCTGGAAATCCGCGACCCGGACGGACATGTGGTTAGGACGGAGGGAGAAATCTCTCAGGAGGCCCTAAACCTTTCAGCAACCGCTGATTTCGCCAAAAAATTCCTCTCTAAACTGGGAGGTACTCCCTACTATTTGGAAAACTTCGAAGCCCACATCGAAGACGGCTTGACCCTTCCTCCCGCCGCCTTTAACGGGGTGCGCCGGAAGGCGGTTGAAAAGCTGGACCAGCTCCGCCAGGGGACTTCGCTTAAATTTCTGGAGCGCCCTCTCCCCGAGATAGAATCCATTGCCCAAGCTGCAGATCCCGTATATTGGGGAAAATTTCGTCTATACTCGCAGATCCCATGGGAGAAAGAACCAGATTTGAATAAAATTTTGCTTCCTTTAAACGAAGTTGAGATACACCAAAAGGAATTATTTCCCTATCTTGAGAAAATTATACTGGTTCCGCCCCGATTTGTCTTTCAAGCCGAAGAAAAGGTACAGGCGCAGCTGAAAAGGCTGAAGGAATCAGGATTTTCGTCGCTTTACTGCGATAACCTATCCCACATTACGCTGGGGAGGCAGACCGGCATGAAGCTTTTCGGCGGTCCTTTTCTCAATCTTTCCAATTCTCACAGCCTGCAGGCTGCCAAAGATTTGGGGCTTCAGTCAGCGGTGATCTCCATTGAGGAAAAACTGGACTGGATGCGCAAACTTCAAACACCGCTTGCGACGGGAATTGTAGGCTACGGCTATCTGCCTCTGATGTCAGTGCGAAACTGCCCCATAAAGGCACAAATTGGTTGTAAAGCCTGCGGGCAGAAAGGCTATCTCGTCGACCGCAAGGGACTCCATTTTCCGGTGCGCTGCGACGGGGAAGTAAGCTTTATTTACAATACGCTGCCTTTGTCCATCAGCGATCGGCAACAAGAATTTTCGAAAATCCACTTTATCCTGCTGGACTTTACCATTGAGGGAAAAGAGCAGGCAAAAGAAATCATAGAGGCATTTCATACTGAGAAAAAGCTGGAACAGGAATGTACCCGCGGCCTTTACTACCGCGGCGTGG
>JAETPP010000078.1 GCA_021771115.1 Bacillota bacterium
AGGCGCAGAAGCAGATCTCAGACCGGCTGGCGGCCGGCGCTCAGAAAAAGCAGGAGAAGGACACCGGAAAGCAGCAAAAGCAGAATGGAAAAAAGAAAAAAGGCGGCTCGGGCGGCAGCGATTCGAGCGCTTATATCGGAACGAAAAAGTAACGGAAAGGAAGAAAAACAGTTATGATGAAAGAAGCTGTGGCTCAGGGCGCAACGGTGGAAGTTGCCTTTGCCAACGCCTGCCGGGAGCTGGGCGTGGATACTACGGAAGCGGAATTTGAAATTTTGGAAATGCCTACGAAAAAGACCTTCGGTCTCTTTGGCGGAAGCCCCGCCAAGGTGAGGGCCTATATTGAGACCCACAGCGACCCCGCGGAAATGGCCGCGGAATACCTGAAGGCGGTGCTGCGGGAAATGGGCCTGCCCAATGTGCAGGTGGAGATCAGCCGGGAGGAATCCGGCGCCGCCCTGCGTTTGAGCGGCGAGGATATCGGCTTTGTGATCGGCCATCGGGGCGAGACCCTGGATTCTCTGCAGTATCTAGCCTCTCTGGTGGCAAACCATGTGGAGGAATCCTACTACCGCATTACCCTGGATGTGGGAAATTACCGGGAAAAGCGGAAGGAGACCCTGGAGGCCCTGGGAAAGCGCATGGCCCTTCGTGCCGTGAAGTACGGAAGAAATTCTTCCCTGGAGCCCATGAACCCCTATGAGCGCAGGATCATTCACACCGCCGTGCAGACGGTGGAGGGAGCGAAATCCTGGAGCGAGGGCGAGGATATGAACCGCCACGTGGTGATCGGCCCGGAGGGCGGCGAGCGCTCTCAGCGCTACGATAACCGGAGAAATGACCGGCGCGGCGGCAGAGGCGGCTTTGATAACCGCCGGGGCGGCGGCCGTGACCGCGGCAGAAGCAGTTCTAACCCCGTAAACAACGCGCCCAGAGCAGAAGGGCCTAAGTCAGACGCCCCCGATATGCCCATCTATGGAAAGATCGAAGTAAAAAAATAAGGCCGGCAAAGCGGGGCGCCCGAAAAGGTGGCCCGCTTTTTAGATGCTGGATTCTAGACGCTGGATGCTGGAGAAGGGCGAAACCTCCAACCTGTCATCCTGAGGGCAGCGCCCGAAGGATCCCGGTTTTAGTTGTTAGTCTTTAGTCGTTAGTTGTTAGAAAAGGGCAATTAGGAATTCGCAATTAGCAAGGAAGGGCAAGGGCTCCAGTCTGTTATCCTGAGTCCCCTACTTGTCATCCTGAGGGCAGCGCCCGAAGGATCCCGGTTTTTAGTTGTTAGTCTTTAGTCGTTAGTTGTTAGAGAAGGGCAATTAGGAATTCGCAATTAGCAAGGAAAGGCGGGGGCTCCAGTCTGTTATCCTGAGTCCCCTACTTGTCATCCTGAGGGCAGCGCCCGAAGGATCTCGGTTTTTAGTTGTCAGAGAAGATAAAGAGCTCCGACTGCACTTCATTTTTCTGGATTTGGGTTTAAATGGGGATAGGCTTATGAGAAACGAAAAAACCATTGCGGCGGTTTCCACCGGCATGGCGCCCGGGGGGATCGGCATTGTGCGGATCTCCGGCCCGGAAGCCCGGCAGATCGCCGACCGGGTGTTCCGAAGCAAAAGCGGGAAAGCCATCGGGGAAATGAAGGGCTATACCGCACAGCTTGGCGGGGCCTATCTTCCTTCCGGCGAAAAGCTGGACGATGTGGTGGCCCTGGTGTTTGCCGCGCCCAAAAGCTATACAGGCGAGGATGTGGTGGAGCTTTCCTGTCATGGCGGGCTGTATGTAACGAGAAGACTCCTGCAAGAGGTTTTGCGTGCCGGGGCTTCCCCTGCCGGGCCGGGGGAATTTACCCGCCGGGCCTTTCTTCACGGAAAGCTGGATCTTACTCAGGCGGAGGCGGTCATGGGGCTGATAGGGGCAAGCGGGGAGCAGGCCGCCCGGGCCGCCGAGGCGGGCAGCAGCGGCGTGCTTTCCAAAAGAGTGGCCGCCGTGCGGAACTCTTTGGCAGAACTGGCCGCCCATTTAGCAGCCTGGGCAGATTTTCCGGAGGAGGATGTGCCCGCTTTGGAAGAAACGGAGCTTCTCCAAAGGCTTGCGGAGACCGGCGCGGCCCTTTCCGCACTGGAATCCACCTTTGACAGGGGAAAGCTTTTCCGGGAGGGCGTGGATACGGTGATCGCCGGGCGGCCCAACGCGGGAAAATCCACCCTGATGAACCTGCTTTCCGGGCAGCAGCGTTCCATTGTGACGGAATATGCCGGAACTACCCGGGATATTGTGGAGGAAACGGTGCAGCTGGGCGGGATCCCCCTGCGCCTGGCGGATACCGCCGGTCTGCGGCAGACAGACGACCCGGTAGAATCCATCGGCGTGGCGGCTGCCAGAGAACGGCTGAAAACCGCCCAGCTGATCCTGGCGGTATTCGATGTTTCCCAGGAGCTGTCACAGGAGGAACTTGCCTGGGCAAAGGAGCTTCCTCCCGACAGGACTATCCTGATCCTCAATAAATCCGACCTGCCGAAGGCAATGGACAGCGGAAGGCTGGAGGAAGCTTTTCCCCATATCCTTTCCCTTTCCGCTTTGTCCGGAGAGGGGCTGGAAGCTCTGGAGCAAAAGGTTTCCGAGCTTTTGGGGGCGAAGGAATTTGTACCTTCCGACGGGGTGCTGTTTACAGAGCGCCAGAGAAACGAGGTGCGCCGCGCCCTGGAGGCTGTAAAAGAAGCAGAACAGGCGCTGCAGGGAGGCCTGACCCTGGACGCCGCCACCGTCTGCGTGGAGGACGCCCTTTCCGCCCTCTATTCCCTGACCGGAGAAACTGTCTCCGATGAGATCATCGACCGGGTGTTTGAGGAATTTTGCGTGGGGAAGTAGTTGTTAGTAATTAGTTGTTAGTTGTTAGAGAAGGGCAAGGGCCCTTTTTCTGTCATCCTGAGGAAGGAAGACGCGGAGCGTCTTTTTTCCTCAGGATGACAGCAGGGAGAAAATGAGTGCGGCAAATTGGAATTTAGTGGTTTAAGGAAAACCTGTTGTAGGGGCCGGGCTTGCCCGGCCCGATCCTGGAAATTACTATAAATTCTGGCGGGAGGGGCAAGCCCCTCCCCTACGGCTAACCTGTACTAAGCAATAATTTAGCGCTCTCCCTATTTACCTTGCGACAGCAAGGCCACGCTTTCATTGCCCATTTCTCATTACTCACTGATACAATCGCCCCTTCCGGCCGGGAAAGGAGGAAACCCCCTGTGAAAACACTGTATGTTTCTGATTTGGACGGTACCTTACTGCGCAGCGATGCCAGGACCTCCGCCTTTACCAACCGGGTGATCAATGAGCTGACACAGCGGGGGCTGCTTTTTTCCTATGCCACGGCCCGTTCGTATCTCACCGCTTCCAAAGCTACCGCCGGGCTGACTGCTCGGATCCCGCTGATCACCTATAACGGAACTCTGGTTCGGGACAACAGCTCCGGAAAGCTGCTCTTTTCTCATTTTTTTACACGGCAGGAGGCGGAGGAGCTTTTGGAGGCTTTGCTGGGAAGCGGGATCTCTCCCATTGTTTATACCTATGACGGGCAGGAGCATTTTTCCTACCTGCCTCGGGAGATCAATGAAAAGACCCGGGCCTTTCTTGACTCCAGAAAGCCGGATCCCCGGGATCGTCCTGTTTCCCAAGGAAAACAGCTTTTCCTGGGAGAAGTTTTTTATTTTACCTGCATCGATGAGGAAGAAAGGCTGCGGCCTCTTTTTGAACGATACAAGGAGAGATTTCACTGCTTTTTTCAGCCGGATATTTACAGCGGGGACTGCTTCTTTGAGATCATTCCGCAGAATGCTTCCAAGGCCAGCGCAATCTCCCGGCTGAAACAGGAGCTGGGGGCGGACCGGCTGGTGGTATTTGGCGATGGAGAAAATGATCTGGACATGTTTGAAATCGCCGATGAAGCCTATGCCGTTTCCAATGCCTCAGAAAAGCTGAAAAGCGCCGCCACGGCGGTGATCGGCAGCAATGACGAGGACGCGGTAGCAAACTGGATACTAGATGCTGGATGCTAGATGCTGGATAAGGAATTAAGGGCTAAGAGCTAAGGACGGAAAGTCTAAAAACTAACAACTAAAAGGTGACTCTTATGTATGACGCGGGAAAAATCGATGTGGCGGTGATCGGCGCGGGGCATGCCGGGATCGAGGCTGGGCTGGCCGCCGCCCGGCTGGGCTGTAAAACGGCGGTGTTTACCATCAATCTGGACGCGGTGGGAAACTGCCCCTGCAATCCCAGCATCGGCGGCACGGCGAAAGGCCATCTTGTTCGGGAGATCGACGCCCTGGGCGGCGAAATGGGGCGGGCGGCGGACGCCTGCACCCTGCAAAGCAGAATGCTGAATTTGGGAAAAGGCCCCGCCGTCCATTCCCTGCGGGTACAGATCGACAGGAATCTTTACTCCCAAACCATGAAGCATACCTTAGAGACCTGTGAAAACCTGGAGCTTCGCCAGGCCGAGGTGGTTTCCCTGAGAACGGAGGGCGGCCGCTGGTATTTGACCACTCGGCTGGGGGCGGTTTTTGATGCGGGCGCTGTGATCCTTGCCACCGGCACCTTTCTGGGCGGAAAGGTGTTTGTGGGGGATGTTTCCTATGAAAGCGGGCCGGACGGCATGTTCCCCGCCGCTTTTCTGCCGGATTCCCTGAGAGAGCTGGGCATTTCCCTGCGGCGCTTTAAGACCGGCACCCCGGCCAGGGTCCTTCGCTCCTCCATCGATTTTTCGGAGCTGGAGGTGCAGAAGGGGGACGAGCCCACAGTTCCTTTTTCCTATGATACGGAGCAGACGATAGAAAATAAAACAGTCTGCCATGTGAGCTGGACAAATGATGAAACAAAAAAAGTCATTCTGGAAAACATTCATCGTTCTCCCTTGTACTCCGGCATGATCGAGGGCGTTGGGCCCCGGTACTGCCCCAGCATTGAGGACAAGGTGGTGCGCTTCCCCGATAAGCTCCGGCATCAGCTTTTTATTGAACCCTGCGGCCTCCATACGGAGGAAATGTATTTGCAGGGCATGAGCTCTTCCCTGCCGGAGGACGTGCAGATCGCCTTTTACCATACCATCAAGGGGCTGGAGCACGCCCAGATCATGCGCAGCGCCTATGCCATTGAATACGATTGCTGCGACCCCCTGCAGCTGGATGCCGCTTTGGAGTTCCGGGAGCTGCCGGGGCTGTACGGGGCGGGGCAGTTTAACGGAAGCTCCGGCTATGAAGAGGCGGCGGCTCAGGGCTTAGTTGCCGGCATCAACGCCGCCCACAGAGTGCTGGGAAGGGAAAGGTTCGTGCTGGACAGGGCCAGCTCTTATATCGGCACCCTCATCGACGACCTCATTACAAAGGGGGTAAGCGACCCCTACCGCATGATGACCTCCCGCTCGGAATACCGCTTGGTGCTTCGGCAGGATAACGCCGATGAACGGCTGACACCATTGGGCAGAAAGCTGGGGCTGATCTCCGACGACCGCTGGGAGAAATTTTGCAGGAAGCAGGAGCAGATCAAGGCGGAATGGAAGCGGGTAAACGCTACTGTTTTTCCGCCTTCCGACAGGCTGAACGAAATACTTGTTTCACATGAAACATCTCCGGTGGGGACGGGGGTAAAGCTCGCTGACCTCCTTCGCCGGCCGCAGATCACCTATCGGGATCTGGAGGAAATCGATACCGGCAGGCCTGAGCTTCCCCAGGCGGTGCTGGAAAGCGTGGAGATCGGCTTAAAATATGAGGGCTATATCCGGCGGCAGGCCGCGGATATTGAGGAAATGCGCCGGGTGGAGAAAAAGCTTTTGCCCGGGGATATAGATTACAGCAAAATTACGGGGCTGCGGCTGGAGGCCATAGAAAAGCTCAGCCGGGTGCGCCCGGAGAATGTGGGACAGGCCGGAAGAATTTCCGGGGTAAGCCCGGCGGATATTTCCGTGCTGCTCATTTGGCTTGCTGCCCACGGAACAGAAAAGAAAGAGGAGGGTTCTCTGTGACAGATTGCCGAAAAGAGCTGATCGATGGCGCAAAGGCGCTGGGCGTAAAGGTGACCGCCCGGCAGGCGGAGCAGTTTCAGGCCTATCTGGAGCTGCTGCTTTCCTGGAATGAAAAGATAAACCTCACCGCCATTACCGACCCCCATGAGGTGGTGGAAAAGCATTTTCTCGACAGCCTTACCCTGCTTGCCCACTGTAAAATCAAGCATGGGGCAAAGCTCATCGATGTGGGTACCGGGGCGGGCTTTCCGGGGATCCCGTTAAAAATCATGCGGCCCGATCTGGAGCTCACCCTGCTGGATGGGCTCAATAAGCGCCTTGTGTTTTTGGGAGAGGTCTGTTCCAATCTGGGGCTGGAAGCGAACAGGGTCCATAAGCGCGCGGAGGAAGCCGGGCTGGATCACAAAATGCGGGAAAGCTATGACATTGTCACGGCCCGGGCGGTGGCGCCCCTCAATGTTTTGTGTGAATACTGCCTGCCCCTTGTAAAAATGAAGGGCTTTTTCCTTGCCATGAAGGGCCCCGGTGCAAAAGAAGAGCTGACAGAGGCGGAACACGCCCTGGAGCTTTTGGGCGGCACCGATGTGGAGCTTCTTTCCTTTTTCCTGCCGGAAGCGGGAGAAAGAAATATTGTATCGGTGCAGAAAAAGGCCTTTACCCCCAAGGGCTATCCCCGGCACGGGGGGACCATTACGAAGCATCCCCTTTAAGACAGGAGGAAAAAGGATGAAATTGATTTTGAGAAAAACCGTGGCGGAGGATCAGGAGGCGCTGGACGCGGTGATGCAGGTGATCAGCGACGGCGAGGTAAAAGACAGGAAAAAGGCGGCGGAGCTCATCGAAAAGGTGGGGAAGGACCCTCAAAAGTATCTGCTGGCGGCAGTGGACGCGGAAACGGGAACGCTCTGCGGCACCCTGCTGGGCATAGTGTTTGAAGATATCTGCGGAGACTGCCGCCCCATCCTGCTCATCGAAAACGTGGCGGTGCTGCCGGAGTATCAGGGAAAGGGCGTGGGCAAAGCCATGTTCCGGGAGATCGAGCGCTGGGGAAGAGAAATGGATTGCCACTATGAAATGCTGGTTTCCGGAAACCAGCGCAAGGGCGCCCACAAATTTTATCAGGCCCTGGGATTTGAAGAGGTCAAAGGGTTTAAGAAATATTTTTGAAGCTAGTCGTTAGCTAGTCGTTAGTTGTTAGTTATTAGTTGTTAGAAAGGGCTTCCTTCCTGTCATCCTGAACGAAAGCAAAGCAAGCTTTGCTTTCAGTGAAGGATCTCGTCCTTTTGCCCTTTTTCTCGGGCATTGAGGTCGAAATCCTTTGTCAGGAAGACGCGGAGTGTCTTTTATGCTCCCTCAGAATGACAACCGGCGGGCTATCTCTATCTAACAACTAACTACTAACGGCTAACAACTACTTTCCATATGCTTTGAAAAAATTTTTATCAGCCGACTGCTTTCTACAAAAACCTGCGTTTGCAGGGTGTATACTGGAGCTACAGAAACGAGAGGACAAGCTTTCTCTCCTTCTGGTAAATGGAAACGGAGGCAGGCCCATGTTTTCCAGAGAGAAGCTGAAGCTCACACGGCTGCCGATTTCCAAAATACGGCCCAATCCCTCTCAGCCCAGAAAGGAATTTCAGGAAGAGGAGCTTAAGGGGCTTGCGCAAAGCATTCGGGAAAACGGCTTATTACAGCCGGTAACGGTGCGAAAGGCAGGCGGCGTTTATTACCTGGTGGCAGGGGAACGGCGGCTGCGCGCTTGCAAGCTTTTGGGGCTGAGCCAGATTCCTGTTCTTCTGATGGAATGCGAGGCAGAAGACAGCGCCGTGCTGGCCCTGCTGGAAAACCTGCAGCGGAAGGACCTGCAAATGTTCGAAGAGGCCAACGCCATTGTCAATTTGCTGCGGGAGTGGCAGATCACCCAGGAGGAAGCGGCAAAGCGGCTGGGAATGAGCCAGTCGAGCTTAGCCAACAAAATAAGGCTGTTAAAGCTCAGCCCGGAGGAGCAGGCGGAAATTCTGGAGGGGAACCTCACGGAACGGCATGCCAGGGCGCTTCTGCGGATCAGCGACATGAGCCTGCGGCAAAGAGTACTTCATACCGTGATCGAAAGGAAGCTGAATGTTTCCAAAACGGAAGAGCTGATCGCGGCGGTATTAAAACCGAAAGCAACGAGAGGAAAAGCCAAAAGGACCTTTGTGGCGAAGGATATCCGGCTTTTTATCAATACCATAGACCACGCGGTGGACGCCATGAAAACCGCCGGGATCGAGGCACAGTCCGAGCGAAAGGAAACAGAGGACTACATTGAATGTACCGTGCGCATCCCGAAGCTCACAAAGAGCATTGCCGGATGAGGAAAGGCCTGCACAGGGCAGGAACCCGCATTCGGCCCAGCGCCCAAAAGGGCGCCCCAAAATTCGAGTACAAGTTTAACCCATTCCCTTATTCATTTCCCACAAGAAAAGGCGGCCAGGGCTTTTGCCCCGGCCGTCTTTTCTTGTGGGGGAATTAGTAGTTAGTAATTAGCAATTAGCAATTATGGCGGCTTTGCTGCGCAAAGCAAAGAAGAAAGCACAAGTACAGTAAATGATAGCTTTTCAGACTGGGTCGTTAAGGCTCCCCTTACTCGTAAGGAGAAAAGGGATTTCCCTTGCGCTGCTGCGGATCACCGAGCCGCGCGAGATTATTTTGCCACCTTCATCTAGTATCTAGCGTCCAGCATCTAGCATCTGGTTTCACATGAAACATTGGAAAAGAGAAGAGAGAATTTTCAAGTTTTAGGAGGATAACACTTCCCTTTCCCTGAGTTTTATGCTATGATAGAAGGCAATGAAAACGGGAAACCGAAAAAGCGGAAAAACGCTCAAAGGAGCGCGCCGCGGGGGAAAGGAGTTCCCATGGGAAAAATCATTGCGATCGCCAACCAGAAGGGCGGCGTTGGAAAAACTACCACGGCGGTAAGCCTGGCTGCCGCCCTGGGGGATAAGGGAAAAAAGGTGCTTCTGGCCGATGCGGATCCCCAGGGAAACACCACCAGCGGAGTGGGTGTGGACAGGCGCAGCTGTATTTTAAGCATTTATGAGGTAATGATAAGCGGGGAGAAGGCAAAAAGCGCCATTGTGAAAACCGCCTTCAAAAATCTGGACCTGCTGCCCTCCAGCATCGACCTGGCGGCGGCGGAGCTGGAGCTTGCCGGAAAGGAAAACCGGGAGGACACGCTGAAAAGCGCTCTGGCTTCTGTCCGGCTGGAATATGATTTTATTTTGATCGACTGCCCGCCATCCCTGGGGCTCATCACCACCAATGCCTTAAACGCGGCGGATACCATTTTGATCCCGATCCAGTGTGAGTATTATGCTCTGGAAGGCCTTTCCCAGCTGATGAATACCGTGCGCAGGGTAAAGCGGCAGTATAACGACAGGCTGGACATTGAAGGAGTGCTTCTCACCATGTACGATGGGCGGCTGAACCTGACCCAGCAGGTGGTGGAGGAAGTGAAAAAGTATTTCCCCCGCAAGGTGTTTAAGACCGTGATCCCCAGGACTGTGCGGCTTTCCGAGGCCCCGGGCTTTGGCCAGCCCGTGCTGTATTATGACCGTTCCTCCAAGGGAGCGGAGGCTTACGGAGAGCTGGCGGCAGAGGTTTTGAAAAACAATAAGTAATTGGGATACAGAAATGAGATACAGAAAGCCGGGGCAGGAAAAATCCTGCCTGGAATTCCGGCCATAGGGAAGGGTGTTTGGCAGAATGAAAAAACGAGGATTGGGCAAAGGCTTAGACGCTATTTTCGCGGAGAACAGCCCGGAAACAAGCGAGGGCGCCATCAGCATTAAAATCAGTGAGATCGAGCCCAACCGGGATCAGCCCCGAAAGGAATTTGACAGCGCGGCCCTTTCCGAGCTGGCCGATTCCATTTCACAGCACGGGGTTTTGCAGCCCCTGCTGCTTCGCCCTATCGTCAGCGGCGGGTACCGCATTGTAGCGGGCGAGCGCAGGTGGCGGGCGGCCCGTATGGCGGGGCTTTCCGAGGTGCCAGCGGTAGTGCGGGAAATGACGGATGCCGAGGAAATGCTCTTTGCCCTCATTGAAAACCTGCAGCGGGAGGACCTGACGCCTCTGGAAGAAGCCAGGGGCTACCGTACCCTCATCGAGACCCAGGGCTTTACCCAGGAGGAGGTTTCCCAAACGGTGGGAAAATCCCGCCCGGCGGTGACAAACGCCTTGCGTCTTTTGAACCTGCCAGAGGACCTTCAGGAAATGCTGGAGCAGGGAGAGATCACCGCGGGCCACGCCAGAACTCTTTTGAGCTTTAAAACGCCGGAGGATATGAAGAAGGGCGCCCAGAAAGCAAAGCAGGGCGCTTCCGTGCGGGAGCTGGAAACCATGGCAAAGCGCCTGGGCGAGAAAAAATCCTCCCCCGGCAGGGGGAAAAATCAGTATTACGAGGAAGCGCAGCTGGCTGTGGGCGAATACCTGGGCAGAAAGGTCAAGGTATCCGGCACAAAGAAAAAGGGCACGCTGCAAATTGAATTTTACGGAGAAGAGGACCTGCAAAACCTGTTGAATGAATTGAAGCTGCAAAGGCAATAAGGTAAGACGGCTGAAAAAACAGGAAGAAAAAAGGAAAGAAGGAAAATTTCCATGTTGGATATCAAGCTGATCAGAACGGACCCGGAGCGGGTCAAGGAGAACATCAAAAAGAAATTTCAGGACGAAAAGCTGCCCCTGGTAGACGAGGTATTGCAGCTGGACGGGGAGTTCCGGGCCTCCAAGGCCAGGGGGGACGAGCTTCGCCAGCAGAGAAACCTTATCAGTAAAGAGATCGGTAAGCTGATGAAGGAAGGCAAAAAGGAAGAAGCGGAGGAAACCAAGCGCAAGGTGGCGGAAATTGCCGACGAGCTTGCCGCCATGGAGCAGAAGGAAGCGGAAATGACCGAGGAGATCCGCAGCCGCATGCTGGTGATCCCCAATCTCATCGACGACAGCGTCCCCATCGGCAGGGACGACAGCGAAAATGTGGAGCTGGAGCGCTTCGGCGAGCCGGTGGTGCCGGATTATGAGATCCCCTATCACACGGATATCATGGAAAGCGTTAACGGCATCGACCTGGACAGCGCCCGGCGCACCAGCGGCAACGGCTTCTATTATTTGATGGGAGATATTGCCCGGCTCCATTCCGCCATTCTGTCCTATGCCAGAGATTTCATGATCGACAAGGGCTTTACCTACTGTGTGCCCCCCTTTATGATCCGCAGCGATGTGGTCACCGGGGTCATGAGCTTTGCGGAAATGGAAAACATGATGTACAAGATCGAGGGGGAGGACCTGTACCTCATCGGCACCAGCGAGCACAGCATGATCGGCAAATTCATGGGCAATATTTTAGACCCGGAGACCCTTCCCCGCACCATGACCAGCTATTCCCCCTGCTTCCGCAAGGAGGTGGGCGCCCACGGCATTGAGGAGCGGGGCGTATACAGGATCCACCAGTTTGAAAAGCAGGAAATGATCGTGGTCTGCGAGCCGGAGGACAGCATGGACTGGTACCATAAAATGTGGAGCTACACCGTGGAGCTGTTCCGCTCCATGGATATCCCGGTGCGCACGCTGGAGTGCTGTTCCGGAGATCTTGCTGATCTCAAGGTAAAAAGCGTGGATGTGGAGGCCTGGTCCCCCCGGCAGAAGAAATATTTCGAGGTGGGCAGCTGCTCCAACCTGGGCGACGCCCAGGCAAGGCGCTTGGGCATCCGCATCAAGGGCAAGGACGGCAACTACTTTGCCCATACCCTGAATAACACCGTGGTAGCCCCGCCCCGGATGCTCATTGCCTTCCTGGAGAATAACCTCCAGGCCGATGGCAGCATCCGCATTCCCCAGCCTCTCAGAATGTATATGGGAGGAAAGGAAGAGATCAGGGCTTGATTTTCAGCCGCCGGGAAAAGCGGCTTAGAAAAAAGAGCAGTGAGGGAATTTTCCCTCACTGCTCTTTTTTAGTTGTTAGATGTTAGCAGTTAGTTGTTAGAAAAGGGCAAGGGCTTTTTGTCATTCTGCATTCTTTTTTGTCATCCTGAACGAAGTGAAGGATCTCGTTCTTTTTTCTTTTCCCTTAGGCATTAAAGATTGAGATCCTTCGTCAAGAAGGCGCAAAGCGCCTTTTTTCCTCAGGATGACAAATGGGATAGTTAGTGCGGTAAATTGGAATTTAGCAGCGTACCGCTGCACCAACTCGTGAAGATAGCAGGCGGTATTTGTAAGCATGCGGCCCGACCGGAAGTAAAACCGGCCTCATCCTCTT
>JAETPP010000368.1 GCA_021771115.1 Bacillota bacterium
GGGCGTGGCAGAACCCCGAAAACAGACAAACCCGATAAAGAAGCACCCCCGGAAAAAGCGCCTAAAGCTGAAAAAACAGCGAAAGCCCCGAAAGCGGCAAAGAAACCGGCCCCGCCCAAAGAAGCCGCCCCGCCCCCGGACAAGCCGCCGGAACCGAGGGAGGCCCCGCGATCCGGTGAAAAAGAGGAAATTGTATATATCAAACTTTCCGAATTGCACCCATTTAAGGATCACCCGTTCCAAGTCCGCAAGGACGAGGAAATGGCGGCAATGGTGGAAAGCGTCAAGGACAAAGGCGTAACACAGGCCGCTATTGTCCGGCCCCGCGAGGGCGGCGGCTATGAAATGGTATCGGGCCACCGCCGCCAGATGGCAAGCGAACTGGCCGGATTTACGGATATGCCCTGTATCGTCCGCAATCTCACAGACGAGCAGGCCATCACGCAGATGGTGGAGGACAATACCACTCAACGCGAGGCCATTTTGCCCAGTGAACGGGCCAAAGCCTTAAAAATGCAGTTGGACGCCATTAAAAAGCAGGGAGCGCGAACCGGGAACGGGCAACGCTCCAACGAGGTTGTAGCCGAGCGCAACAAAATGACGGTGAAGCAGGTACAGCGGTATATCAAGCTGAACGACCTTGCGCCGGATTTGATGAAAATGGTGGACGCGAAAAAAATCGCGTTTACCCCCGCCGTTGAACTGGCATACATCAAGCCGAAAAATCAGCGGTATATCGCTATCGCCATTGAGGGCCAGCAGTCGGCCCCATCACTTTCACAGGCGCAGCGCATGAGGGAACTCGACCAGAAAAATCTGTTAAACTCCGATATGATTGATGGAATTATGTTGGAAGAAAAAAAGGAGGTAGACAAAGTGATTTTATCCAGCCAGGAATTGGGGCAGTATTTTGGAAAAGACAAAACCCCGCGAGAAATGAAAGATACCATTCTGAAACTACTTGAGGAGTACAAGGCGAAACAGCCGCCGGAACTTGGCAAACCGGAAAAGAAAGCGGCACAGGAAAAATAAAGCCTTTCCTCTCTGACTTCGGGCCAAGTTGACCCGAAGTTGTTTTTTAGGGCGGCCCCGCCGCCCTGCTCAAAGGAGCCTATATATTCCCCGTCGCCGCGTGTTTTTT
>JAETPP010000369.1 GCA_021771115.1 Bacillota bacterium
CGATTCTGGGCTATCTGGCTGAGCAGTATATGCAGTACCGGCTGGCGAAGAAGAATGTTTCGCTGGATGAGCTTTGAGGAAAGCGGTATTTCCCTGCGCGATTTTGAGACGGGAGGGTCAGGGCTTTTTTTCCTTCTCCTTTCCCTGGAGTGCTTTTTTCACTTCGTCGAAAGACTTTTTGACACGATAAGCCCGGCGGTTCAGGCCGGGCTTATCATATGTGGCGAGATAGAGTTTTTCCTGTAACTTGTTTTTGCGGATCAAGCGCAGGGCCTCCTTTCAGGCTGCGGTATGTATCTTTATACATATATATGCTGCCTGCAGGCTTTTGCGTCTTTTGGATCGGGGCGTAGTGGTCCGGCCGGAAACGATGCGTTTTACAGGGTGTGTGTCCGGCGGAAGCAGGTATGGCTATCTGTCCGGTATGGTGAATTCCCTGTGGAGAATCACCTTGTGGATGGGATTTCCCCGGGCTGAAAAACGTTCCTCGTATTCCGTCATTACATTTCCCTCCATCATTTCAGGTGTGTGATGCAGGTCGTAGGTAAATGCGTCGATGCTCCACCCGGCTTCCTTTGCCTGTTCCAGCGCGAAATCAAAGAGGGCCCGGTTGTCTGTCTTAAATTCCACCCGTCCTTGCGGCTTTAAAATCTGGTGATAGCGGGCCAGAAATTCCTTGCTGGGCAGGCGGCGCTTGGCGTGGCGGTCCTTGGGCCAGGGATCGGAAAAGTTCAGGTAGATGCCATCCACCTCATTTTCCCCAAAGACTTCCGGAAGGTCCTCCGCCTCCATGCGCAGGAAATAAAGGTTTTTCAGATCCGGCAGCTGCGCCCGCTTCTCCAAGGCCCGCAGCAGTACGCTGGAATACTTCTCAATTCCCACAAAATTACGCTCCGGACAGGTCTGGGCCAGTTCTGTAATAAACCGCCCTTTTCCCATACCCACTTCAATGTACAGGGGCTGGTCATTGCCAAAAACCTCCCGCCAATTCCCCCGTTTTTTTCGCATATCCTCTTCCTGCACCACATACTCACTGGCTGCAATGGCTTCCCGGGAACCGGGGATGTTTCGTAAGCGCATAAAATCCATTCCTTTCTTTTTTATTCCTGCAATGGGAGCAGGATGCTTCCAGGCAATTTT
>JAETPP010000370.1 GCA_021771115.1 Bacillota bacterium
TCTGATTCTGAAGCACAGACCTCTGAGCCTCTCCTACAGGAAGCGATGTCCATCAGCAGCACCGGCGTTCTCACCTTTACGGACGCGGAATATCAAAAGCTGTACCTCGCCTTTCAAGAGAACAGCTGGAACGTAAAGACAAATGATGACGCCGTTTCCGAAACGGCCGATGATTCCTGCACCATGGTTTTGAACATTTCCCTGCCCTACTACGTGATCGGCAGATACCCGGCGGAGGATGAGACCACTCATCTGCTCTGCCTGCTGTACGAAACACAATACGGCTTTTTTGAAAAGAACGGCGAAAAAGTGATAAAGCCCATCGGCGGCTACAGCGATCTGGCAGGCATGATCGCCGTTCAGGACGCCGGCACCGCATTTGCTCCGCAGAGGGAATCCGCCTGGTACCCCAGTGATGGAAGCCTTTACCTTTCCTCTATTGCGGAATTTACCGGGCTGACAGAGGAGGAGGCTTCCGCTCTGGTGGAGAAAGCAGACAGAGAGCGAAGCGCTGTCAACAAGGAAGGGAAGCCGAAGCTGGAGGCCCTTTCACAGCAGCTTCTGTTCGCCTACATGTTCCAAAACGACATGACCGGCTACCGGCTGTGGGACGGCGACGCTTATCGCCCTGTTTCGGAAGAAGAAGTGATGGAAGCCGCGCGGCTCAATATGGTCGCCGATCACACCAATAAAGCGAAGCAGGCTGAGGATGATCAGATCCAGGCAGCGGCACAGGCCGCCTCGGAGGAAGAGATCCGAACCGCCGCAAAGGACGCGGCGCAAGATTATGTAAACCTATGGCTTTCCGATACGGAGCACCCCCTTGCCGAATGCTTTTATCAAAACCTGAAGGTATCCGCCGTTTCCGATGAAAAACCCTATTTCCGCATTTCGCTGCGCATGGTGTTCCAAGCGGAAAATGAAGAAAGCCTTTCCTACTGGATGGCGGGAAACACCAAGGAAGGCACCGGAGAAAATGAAGGCTACTCTACAGCCGGCCGGACAGTGGAGGTAGAAAAAATCGACGGAGTATGGACGATAACCGACCAGGGCACCGGCGGTGATTCCGTCGGAATAGACGGCATCCGGGCAGTGGATTGGAGTATTGAATAAAGAAGGCTCCGCTTTCTAAAAG
>JAETPP010000371.1 GCA_021771115.1 Bacillota bacterium
TTTGTTTTTCTTCGCGTATTTCAGCAGCTTGCGGCAGAGCTTGGAGGAGAGAAGGATCACCCGGATTTTTCCCTTCAGCCGTATCTCCGCCCGACCTGCCCGGGCCGCCTCCACGGTGATATACCGCAGCTCCGAAACCCGGATGCCTGTTGCGCAGATGGCCTCCATGATGAGGGCCAGCCTGTCCTTTCCCAGTTTCTGGGCCGTAGTCACCAGCCTTTCATACTCCTGCTTTGTCAGTTCCTTGGCCGGATCCCGGAACAGCCGCCGCTGGATTTTGAGGAACCGCACCCGCAGCGGATTCCAGCCGAGGAAAGCGAACAGGCCGTTGAGGGCGGAGAGATTACCGTTGACGGAGGAGGGGGACAAACGCCGCTCCAGCAGCAGGTATTCCTTCCAGCTGTTGACCAGCTCTTTTGTCACCGGCCTGCCGTCCAGCCAACGGGCAAATGCCTGGACGCTCCGCAGGTATTTCTCCTGCGTGGCCATAGAACGATCCTCCTGTTTTAAGCGCTGGCTGAAGGCCGCAATGTGCTCTTGCGTCAATTTCTGTTTTGTCATTTTGGAGACCTCCCAGTTGCAAAGTATGCTTTCATTTTACCTGAACTGGGAGTTTTCCGCGGAAAGATTGCCCCCGGCAGCCGATTGGCAGCCGGGGGCAATTTTCTGCTGACCAGAGGAAAGAAATTTCCTACTCTTTGCCTTATTTTCCACGAAACGCCGCCAGGGAATCGGATATGGCCGCCATTCCCACAGCGTCCAGTATTCCATCGGGAAGCGGCTCCATGCTGTCATCTGGCGTCTGCCCCTTACTGGCCGAGAAAACGGCCTCTTTGAAATAGCCCTGGTCTTTCAAAATACCGACAATCTGCTCTGCAATGCCGTTCAGATCCACCTGCGCCGGAGCCGCCTGTATCTCTGGGAGGTCCGGCGTTTCCGGGCAGTGGATGTAATGGAGGACGGCATTTACCAAGAACTGCGCCTTGCGTCGGCCCTGCTGGTTGAGAAGGCCGGCTACCACCTGATGGGCTGGGTCTCCGGGGTTGAAGCCGATGGTAAACCGATATGGTATCCTCTTTTCAGGCATGGCCCTCATCCTCTCGAAGCGGACACCGAGTACAGAAGCTCATACC
>JAETPP010000372.1 GCA_021771115.1 Bacillota bacterium
GCTGCTCCGGTGAGCTTGAGGGCCATTTCCGCGCCGTCCAGGGTAAACCGGACGATTTGGTCGGTTGGTTCGTTTCCGTAGTTCAGGCAGGTTTCCTCCTTTCATCGCTCCCTGTCATGGGAGCGGTTATTTTTCTCTTGTTTGTGTTCTTCCTGTTTCTGCAGCTCCTGCCGATCCGCCTGCAGGCGCTGCTCGATCTGTATCGAATGGATTTCAATGTTCCGGCACAGCTTGGCGGTATGCCGCAGTTTCTTGAGCCTCCCGGTAAGTTCGTCGATCTGCGGAGAGCCCGGTTCATAACGATAGAGCTTTTGGCGCTGCTTTAACAGCGCCGCGATTTCATCCTCCGCTTTCTGCCGGATGGCGGCAAGCTGACCCCGGTCCTCGATGTGGTTTTTGAAAATGAATGCCGCCTGTTCGATCCGTTTGTCCAGCTTGCGGATGTCCTCCCGCACAGCGTAACTCATGTACTGTGGTTTCTTCCGCAGCGCCCCCACCTTGTATAAATAGGAAAAGTAAAGAGCCCGCAGGCCGGTGAGCCTGCGGGAAGGCTTGCCCCCGGTGCGGAGCCGGAAGCTCCGGGCCGGGGGTGTCCGTTTCCCAGCCGGTGTGGGAGGCTTGGGGTAGAGGATGCGGCGCTGGATGGCCTCCGGGGTGTACTGCCCGCCCAAGGCCTTAAGCCGGACGGTGTAATCCCGGCCCGGTGGTTTCAGGGTGGCGTATTTATGGTCAAAACGGAAGGTATATCCCCGCTGCTCTAATGTCCGCAGGAACTGTTTCCAGGTGAGGGAAACGGCAATCGCCGCGTCCACGTCCTGCTGGATGGGCGTTTTCCAGGTGGGCTTCCCGTTCCGCTCGGCCAGCCACTGGGCATAAGGCCGGGCCGCCCGTTCCGACTTGGCGGTGTCGATTACGGAGAGCCGGTGTTTCCGGCACAGCTCGTCGGAGATCCGCCGCACCTGCGTGACGTAGCTTTTCTGGTTGCTTCGGTATTTTTTGCCGTTTTCCATGGAAACGGAATTCCAGACAATATGGTTGTGGATGCATTTGGTATTGAGGTGGGTGCTGACCACTGCCTGGAATTTCCCGCCCAGCAACTGCTCCGCAAATTCCAGCCCGATCTGATGAGCC
>JAETPP010000373.1 GCA_021771115.1 Bacillota bacterium
GCCTCCGGGCAAAGCCCCTCGCAGACGATTCGGTAAGAATTTTTTGTATCATATAATGCAATAAAAAATGGGCAGATGATCTCAGCCCCATAATTTGGCACTTTTATCCCTCCCCCGCGCTCAAAATCATTTCTGCCAGCCCCTCGATCAAAACGCCCAGAACGATGACCCCGATCCCGATAAAGCCAATGGGAACGGCAATCAGCTTACGAATCATGCGATCCATTCCCTCATTTCCTCTTTTTCCTCCTCCCGGCTTTGCTCCGGTCTTTCCCGCTCGCCGTACCAATCACACGGTTGATAAACTTCCTAGGATTGTCCGTTTTGTTTTTCAAGTTCTTCGATCTCCCTTTCCCAGCCTTCGATCATCGCTTCGTATCGCATGGCTTCCTGTTCTCTCCAAGCGATCCGTTGGTCTTTCATCGCCAGCGCCTTTTGAATCAACACCCGGCACAGCATGATCTGCCCCTTACGGATTTTTATCCGTTCTTCCCACGTCATGCCGTGATCTCCTCTTCCAAGCGTTCCAGCTCCTTTTCTTCATGGGCTTGCAGCTCGCACAAGAAAGCCATATTGCAGGCCGCGTGCTTTAAATGGCTGATCCCGCTTTCCCGGTCACTGGAATATGGGCTTGTAAGCCACGCAAACAGGTGCCGGAACAACGCGTTGACATACCGCGCCTTTTCCACCCGTTTCCAGTTTTCCGGGTCCTTGTATTTTTTCACCCCGTATTCCCGTACCTCGGCAATGTCAAAGATGATCTGCGGCGGCACTAGGGTGATCCTCCATTTCCCCGCGTCTGACTTTATTTCCTGATCCGCTTCTTTCGCCCGGAACGTCAGTGTTTCGTACATGGCTATTCCCCTTTCAGGCTTTCCAGCTCCGCCTTGACCTGTTCCAATTCCCTTTCAAGCTCCTGCGCCTGCTTTTGCCAGCGCTGCGCGCTGTTCGCATTGCTGTTGGCCTGATTTTCATATGCTATCATCTGTTCTAATTCTTGATTTGTCATCGTTCATTCCCCCTTGCGTGTTTTCGGTCTATTTTAGAAAAATCGCTGTTGATCTTAGCGCCCTTTACACCGGAGTATTTCCCCGCCTTTTGGTCCGCTACAATCTTTTTGTACCACCCCAT
>JAETPP010000079.1 GCA_021771115.1 Bacillota bacterium
ATGAGATGTATTTTTGAAAATAAAAGAATACAACTTATGTTTTTACAGTACTGCTGGTTGTTCACCAAAAAGTAAAGGGAATCTCTAAAAACTTAGGAAAATGCATTTGTAAAGCCTGTAGAAGGCCGATTTTTCTAAATCGTTTCATCGGAACAATGAGTTTTTAGAGGTTACCTAAAGTTTTTCCATTTCTCTTGTAATTTGAATTAAAACAATGAAAGCCGTCAGATATATACGGCTTTCATTGTTTTTTGTTTTTGGGGATTGAGAACCCTAAAAAAACAAACTGTCTATTTCTGAGCAGCAGATAACATGCGCTCATTTTTTGGGGAAACTTGGATTCAAAGGGAGCCGGCAGTAAACCAACGGTCGATTGCTCTGCTATTCTGCTTATGCTATGCTAAAAATACGAAAAGAACCATGAGAGGAGAAATTTGTATGAATATGGCACAGACAGGCCGCCTGATCACCCAGCTGAGAACGAGGCTGGGATTGACGCAAGCCCAGCTGGCACAGCGGCTGGATGTTACGGATAAGGCGGTTTCCAAATGGGAAAGGGGAAAGAGCCTTCCGGATATCGCCCTTCTCAACCGGCTGGCGGCGGAGCTTCGTGTAAGCGTCATTGAGATTTTGAGCGGTGAGTTTCTCAATGTGGCCCGCAGCAGCAATTTAGACGAGATAGGCGTTTGCGGTGAAAAAGAAGATTACGCCAAGCCCCTTTCTCTTTCCCCTTCTGATTCAGGCGACCTAATGGTATCTTCTTACCTCTTTGGAAGCAATTTAGAGCACACCCGCTCCTGTGTTTGGGGAGGTCTGTCCGCGCAGATGCTGAGAAATCGGAAATTCGCGGGCAATCCTTCCGCCTGCAAGGGCTGCGCCATGGAGTGGTATCCCATTGGAGAAAAGTCCATCTTTACGTTTGACCGGCCCTATACCCGCCACGGGGAAGGTTATCATATGAAGCGGATGTCAGAGTGCAATTCGCTGAATATTTTGAATCCATATTTCGGGCAGAGAGCCGGCCTGGGCCAGCATGGCCTGGCTGTGCGGCAGGGAGAAGGCTATCTGTTTGGGGCGGTGGTACAAACGAAGGGGCCTGTCACGCTGTGGGTGGCCTTGACCAACAGAGCGGGAGACCGGGTATATGACAACCGCTCCATTACGGTGGATGCGGCGGAGTGGACTCGCTATGAGGTGGAGCTTGCTCCGAACGCCGCCGACCGGGATGCGGACCTGCGCGTTTGGTGGGAAGAGGAGGGAAATGTTTGCTTTGGAGCTCTTTCCCTTTTACCGAAGGATAATTTCCGGGGCATGCGCCGGGATGTAGTGGAAAAAATGGAAGAAATGGGCATTCGTGTCCTGCGCTGGCCCGGCGGAAATTTCGCCGGAGAATATAACTGGATGGACGGCCTTCTTCCGGTAGATATGCGGGCGCCGTTCCAATCGTATCTCGGCCTGGAAACACAGCCCCACTCTATGGGATATGACTATGACGAGATCAACACCGATGATTTTATCGCCCTGTGCCGTAAAATCGGCGCCGAGCCGTTTATCACCATTAACCCCTGCTGGAACACCCCGGAGGAAAATGCGGCCTGGGTGGAATACTGCAACGGAGACAGCACCACAAAATACGGACGCCTCAGAGCGGAGCGCGGATATCAGGAGCCTTACCATGTACAGCTCTGGTCCTTAGGCAATGAATTCGGGTATGGCCATATGGAAGGCGACAATACGCCCAGCGGGTATTGTCAGACCGCTCTGGAGCATGGCAGGAAAATGCTGGAGGTCTCTCCAAAGCTCAGCTTATGCTCCTCCGGCCCTTATCCCAACAAAGAGTGGGCAGAACTGTCGGCACGCCCCCTCTCCGGCATTGCCCAGATGATCTCACAGCATTATTACGGACATGCGCCGAACTACACAGAGCTTTCCAAGGTGGAGGAGGAATATCACGAGTGCCTGGCGTCCATTCCCCGTATGCGCGCCCTGATTCGAGAATCTCGCCAGTGGCTGGAGCCCAACGTGCGCATTTCTCTGGATGAATGGAATGTTTGGTACGCCTGGTACCGCCCCTCCAGTGTAACGGATGGTATTTATGCCGCGCTGGCCATGCACCTTTTGATAGAAGAGGCGGAGAAAAGCGGCATAGCGGTTGCCTGCCATTTTCAGGCGGTCAATGAGGGGATGCTGTGCGTAAGCCCGGAGGGGGTCAGCCTGACGGCCCAGGGGCAGGTGTTTTCCCTGATGAAGCGCCATGCGGGAAACCGCCTGTGCTTCGCCTCGCAAGAGGCTGTTATCACGATTGACCGGGAGGGCCGCGTTACGGCCACTGTTGTGAACGCTTCCTTCCGCGGAGAAAAAACAGTGGAATTTTCCCAGTACGGTACCTGCCGGGAGGCGATGCTTTATTCCAGCTCCACCGTTCTGCCTCCCTCTGTTTTTGAGGAAAAAAACGTTTTGGAGCAGACTCAGGGCGGTTCCCTTTGCATGCCTCCTCACAGTGTGCTGCTTTTGCATTTTTGATTTGAGGAAAAAGGCAAAAGCTCACTGTCAGGTATTTTTTGAAAAAGAATAATATTTATGCTAAACCAATAGTAGATTGTAAATGCTGATTGTTTATGATATGCTGATAAAAATTCAGAAAAAAGGGGGGACATTTTGATAAACCGTAACGAAAGCGGCCGACATTCTGAAATGGGTTCGCGGCATTTCCGCACCGGGCAAGCTTGGGAACTGTTTTGCAGGCAGACTGTTTTCGTTTTTACGACTAGAGAAATAAAGAAAACAAGGAAAGGATGAAGAAAATGAAACGAAGGATGATCGCACTGCTGATGAGCATGGCTATGGTAATGAGCTTAGCTGCCTGTAATGGAGGGCCGTCAGAGGAAAGCTCTGAAGCTCCCGGAAGCAAAGTTTCGGAAAGTACTTCCGGCGGGGAAACGAAAAGCTCCGCTCTGTCGAACAATGATGACGCGGATCCGGCAGAGCTGACGATCTATTTTCAAACGCATATGGGAGCGCAGGACGCCCAGGACGAAGTGGCGGCGGCCATGAGCGAGATAACCCGTGAAAAGCTGAATGCCAATGTAACTTTGGTGCCTATTGACGGCGGCTCCTATAAGCAGGCGTTAACGCTGGCCTTTTCCGGCGGCGAGCAGGTCGATCTGTTTAATACCTGCGGCCTGGATTCCTACGCCGCTGTGGTAAACCATGGGTATGCTCTCAATCTGGAGGAGGACGGCCTGATCCAGACCTACGGCTCCGGAATTCTGGATACCATCGATCAGAAGTATCTCGATCCCTGCCGGGTAGACGGCAGCATTTACGGGCTTCCCACCATGCGTGATATGGCTATCGGCCAGTTCGCGCTGGCGGTAGGGGCACAGTATCTGGATGGGATCGGCTACGAGTACACCGATGAGGATATCATTTACGTGGAAGAGGGTGAGATCGAGCGGATCCTGGCCGAGCTTCACGAAACCTTCCCGGACAAAACCGTTACCAAGTACGGCCTTTTGGGCCAGAACATTTTGTATGATGCTCTGGGCGGAGACAACTTCGGTGTGCTGCTGGACCCTGTAAACAGCCTGAAGGTGGAGGATTTCTTCTCCAGCGACCTCTATTATGACTATTGCAGAATGTTCTACCGCTGGAATCAGGCAGGCTACATTTCCCAGGATGCCATGGCCTCTGATGTTCATGTTACCACTGAGGTCCGGGCGGGAACCTTGATGAGCTATCTGTGCGGCACCAAGCCCGGCATCAGGCAGCAGGAGACAAAGCTTTGCGCTCAGGATATCGTACTGCTTCAGGAGGGAGAGGATTTCCTCAGCTCTTCCGCGGTTTCCGGCCTTTCCTGGTGTATTGGCTTTACCACGGCGGACAAAACTGCCTCCATGCGGTTGTTGAACGAGCTTTATACCGATCCGGAGCTTTCCCGCTTGATTTGCTGGGGGCGTGAGGGCTTTGAATGGGTGGAAACCGGTGACGGCCACCTGACCTATCCCGAAGGATTGAACGCCGATACCTCCGCCTACCTCCATTCTGTAAACTGGGAAATGCCCAACCAGTTTATCGCCGGTGTTTGGGAGGGCGATGATCTGGATGTTTGGGAAAAAACCGAAAGCTTTAACGACAATGCTCTGGTTTCCAAGGCCCTGGGCTTTGCCTTTGACAATTCTTCCCTGATGAATGAATACACGGCAATGGTAAATATTTACAACGAGTATTCAAAGCAGCTGGAAATGGGCTTCCTGGATCCCGACAAGGGCATTCCGGAAATGGTGGAACGCCTCAAGGGAGCGGGGCTGGAAAAGTACATCGCCGAAAAACAGGCTCAGCTGGACGCATGGGCCGATGAAAACGGTATTTCATAAGAAAAGCTTCCTGACAGGAAAATCTCTTTATGCTGGGGAAAACCAAGGGGCGGCCTTTGGTTTTCCCCGTATTAAGAAAGGAGGAGAATGATGCGAAAAAGCATGCGCTCAGCTGCCGGACAGCTGAAACAGCAGAGCCTTGGCAAACGGATCGTCAAATTCCTGCCGGTCTACGCCATGGCCCTTCCGGGGCTTTTGTATCTGTTCATCAACAATTATATGCCGCTTCCCGGACTGGTGCTGGCTTTCAAAAATTATAATGCCCGAGACGGAATTTGGGGAAGTCCCTGGGCTGGGGTATCTAATTTTACATACCTGTTTCAAAACGACGCGGGGTATATCACCCGCAACACGATCCTGTATAATTTAGCTTTTATCCTAATCAACACAGTGCTTTCCGTAGCTGTGGCCATACTGCTCAGCGAGATGAGGGGAAAGGGAAAAAAGCTTTATCAAAGCGCCATCCTTTTGCCGTATCTGATTTCCTCGGTCATTGTAGCCTACCTGGTTTTTGCTTTTTTGGGGGTGGATAACGGGTTTCTCAACCGAGCGGTCCTTCCCTTGTTTGGGGCGCAGCCCATCAACTGGTATACAAAAACAGAATATTGGCCCTTCATTTTGGTGCTGGTAAGTGCCTGGAAGTCCATTGGCTACCAGTGCATTGTATACCTGGCAACGATCATGGGCTTTGACCGGGCGTATTATGAAGCCGCCATTATTGACGGCGCCGGCAAGCTGCAGCAGATCTTCCGCATCACGATCCCCCTGCTGAAAAGCACGATCATCATGTTGATTCTGCTTGCCGTGGGGCGCATTTTCTATTCTGATTTCGGATTGTTCTATCAGGTGCCCATGAATTCCGGCGCGCTGTATCCGGTAACGCAGACCATCGATACCTATGTGTATCGCGGCTTGCTGGAGGTGGGAAATATCACCATGTCGGCCGCGGCAGGGGCGTACCAGTCTCTGGTGGGGTTTATCCTGGTGCTGGGCGCCAATCTCATTGTACGCAGGCTGGATCGCGAAAGCGCGCTGTTTTAAGGAGGAGGGATTTTTGTGGTCAAGACAAAGGAAGAACGGATTTTCCAAATTATTGCGAACGTCGTCATGGCGGTTTTAGCCTTTTGTGCTTTGGTTCCCATCGTTTTGCTGGTCACCTCCTCCCTTACAGCAAATGACGATCTGCTGCGGGATGGCTATCAATTTATTCCCCGGACCTGGAGCCTGGAAAACTACGCTTATATTTTTGATACCAGCTCCAACAAGGTGCTCCACGCGTACATGATTTCCTTCGTTCTCACATTTTGCGGAACGCTTTTGGGGACCGTGATCACGGTTTTGCTGGGCTATGCCATTTCCCGCCCCGGAATACCCGGCAAGGGAGTTTTGACCTTCCTGGTTTTTTTCACCATGCTGTTTAACGGCGGCCTGGTTCCCACGTACATCAATTACACCACGGTTTTTCATTTGAAGAACACCTTTTTAGGGCTGCTGATCCCTTCTCTGCTGATGAACGCCTTTAATGTAATGCTGGTAAAAAGCTATTTTGCCACCGCTGTGCCGGAGGAAATTTTGGAATCAGCGCGGATCGACGGTGCCGGGGAGATCCGGATCTTTGCTTCCATCGCCGCGCCGATGGCCCGCCCGATCATCGCCACCATCGCCCTCTTTGTGGGCATTGCTTATTGGAACGACTGGAATAACGGCTACATTTACCTTACCAGCGCCACCAATCTTTACAGCATTCAGAATCTGCTGAACCGCATGCAGGAAAACATTCAGTTTCTTGTGACAAACTCGGCCGGGCTTACCAGCGCCAACGTGGGCCTTGCCAATATCCCTTCAGAGGGTATCAGGATGTCCATGGCGGTATTGGGCGTTTTGCCTGTTGTGGTGGTCTATCCGTTTATTCAAAACAATTTTGTAAAAGGCATTACCCTGGGCGGAGTAAAGGGATGATTTCATTTCGGTTTTGGGGAGCTGCGCAAGGAAAATAAATTTTCAGGGGAGTGTTCGAAGGATGAACGAGTTTCAAAATTTTGCTGTGATGTCTTATTCCTTTCACGGCCTGCGAAACATTGGGGTAATGGATGTTTTCGGCTATTTGGAGACGGCGCGTTACCGCTATGGGCTGCAAACAGCCGATCTCTGGAACGGGATGCTCGATTCCATGGAGGAACCTTATCTCCAAAAGGTAAAAGCCGCCATTGAGGAACGGGGCCTGGAGGTGGTGAATTTCTGCTGTGACCAGGCCCATATATGGGATAACGACCCCCAAACACGGTGTGAAAATGAACAGCGTGCCTGGGAAGATATCAAAGCGGGAAAGCTGCTGGGCGCGAAAACGATCCGTATCGATGTGGGAATCCGCGAAGAGCAAGCCAGCGAGGAGCAGATCGCCTACGTTGTGAAAAAGTATCAGGAGTATTGCCGGGAGGCTGCCAAATTCGGCGCGAAGCTGGGGCCGGAAAATCACTGGGGAGCCTCCTGGGACCCTCAACTGATCGAAACGCTTTTCCAGCGGGTCAACGAGCCGAACTTCGGGCTGCTCCTTCATCTCGGAAACTGGTTCGGCCGGGAAGAGGAGAAGGATGAAAATGACTGCCGCTTTGCTTCCAGAGCAATGCATATCCACATGAACTATGAGCACTGCGCGGACGCGGATCGGGTGCTTCCCGCCCTGAAGGCGGCTGGCTATCAGGGCTGCTGGAGCGTGGAATGCCATAAGGCAAGCAACGAATACCAGAATGTGGCGTTCCAGCTTGCTCAGGCCCGGCGTGTATTGGCTCCGCTGACCTATGATGGGGCCTGGAAGGTGGCGCCGCCCTCTGTGCTTCCCGATACTTAACAGGAAAGAAAGGTGAGAGGTTATGAAAGAGATCCGTGTGGCCTTAATTGGAACGGGTGTGATTTCCAAGCAGCATATGGAGCGCTATCAAGGCATTCCAAACGCCAAGGTGGTGGCAGCCTGCGATCTTGACAGAAAAAAGCTGGAGGCTTGGGGAGAAAAATACCGGGTTCAAGAACTCTATACAGACTATCGCGAGCTTTTGAAGCGGGATGATATCGACGCGGTGGATGTTTGTCTGCACAACAATCTTCACGTTCCCATGGCACTGGAGGTTTTGCGCGCGGGGAAGCACTGTTATTGTGAAAAACCCATGGCGGGCTCTTACCGGGACGCGAAGCTGCTGTACGAAGAGGCGAAGCGCTCCGGAAAAGAGCTTTCGATCCATTTGGATTTTATGTTCCGTCCGCAAAGCCGCATTGCCCGGCGAATGGTGAAAAACGGAGAGCTGGGTCAGGTTTACCATGCCCGTTCCGTTGGCCTGCGGCGTTGTATGCGCCCCGGGCTCGATGTACCGCCTCCGGCTTTTTCCAGGGATTTTATTTCCGGGCATTGGGCCGGTCACGGCGCTTTATATGATATGGGAGTGTATCACATTTCCCAGCTGCTCTATATTTTAGATACCCCCAAGCTGGAGCGGGTAACAGGGCACACCTATCAAAAGGTGCCCTATTTGGGAAAACCCGCTTCAGAGGCGGGAATGGAGGTAGAGGAGCTGGGGGTGGGCCTTGCAACCTATGAAAATGGGTTGACCCTGGATGTGCTGGAGGCCTGGGCGATTCATATGGATGAATTCGGGCCCGCCTTTTTGGCAGGGGAACGGGGCGGCTTGAAGCTGACGGAGGATATCGTATACGGCAAGCCCTCCTTTGGCCTAAGGTTTTTGACTACAACAGGGGAAGGCTCCCGCGTGGATGTCGATTTAAGGGCTGAGGAAAACGGCGGAAATGAAGTGTTCCGGGATCCCTCCGCGCGGTTTTTGGCAGACGACCAGACCTACTGGATCGCCTTCCTTTCCGGGGAACTGACAGAGCGCTATGACACAGCCTGGCTGGCGCTGCAAACGATGCTGGTCAGCGAGGGGATCTTCCTTTCCGGCGCGCTGGGCCGTGAGGTAACCGCCGATGAGATCGAGGCCCTTTCGAGATCTATGGCGATTCGGGAACAGGAAACTGATTGGGGCGTTTTCCACTATGAATTTTAAACAGGTGCTTTTGCCTGTGAAGCCATGGGTCAGGGCAGGCTGATCCATGATACAGGAGATGGAACCCCGGTGTGGGTCAATGCCGTCAAAGCGGTCCTACTCCTGCCGGACAGCTTGCCGCAGGGCGTACTGCTTTGGGGTAAGGCCCTGGCTACGGCGGAAGGTGCGGATAAAGTAGCTGAGGTCGTTAAAGCCGCAGGCGAAGGCCGCTTCCGTGACAGAGCAATTTCCCTCGGCCAGAAGGTCGCAGGCGTGGCTGATCCGGCGGTGGTTCAGGTATTCTATGGGGGTGTGCTGGGTCATCTCCCGGAAAAAGCGGCAGAAATATTTGGGAGACATTCCGGCCTCCCGGGCAAGCAGCTCCAGGGTAAGGGGCTCGGCATAGTGAGCTTCCACAAAAGCAAACAGCTTTTTCAGCAGGCGGATATTTTTCCGCCTGCTTTCCTGTTCCGGCAGATTCGAGGTATACCACCCCTGTTCGACCATGTGGCCAAACAGCCCGCAGAGAGCGCCAAAAGCCGCAAGGCGTTCGCCCTTTTCCTTGGCGGCTCCGTGGGAAAACAGCAGCTCAGCCAAAAGGGACAGGCCGTCATCTGTTTTCGGGGGCTTTGGCAAAAGAAACAGGTTTCCCGCGGCAAGCTCCCGTAAATGCTTCGACCACTGCCCGCAGGCACTGCGGAGCAGCTCCAGGTCAAAGACGATGCACTGGTACACACAGCCCTCCTCCGGCTGGCCGCTGTGCAGAACGCCCCCGGCGATCCACAAAAGCTCTCCCGGCTTCAGAGGGTATTTTACGCCATTGAGCCAAATGGTCAGCCGCCCGGTAAGCACTCTGACTAACTCGTATTCCATATGCCAATGGTAGGGCATCACAAAGCGGGGATGCCCTTTTGAAATGTGGTAAAGCTCCAGGGGAAAATCCGGCTCCCCTCTGGGAAGCAATTCGTTATAAGCCCGTTCCTGCATCAGCACTTCCTCCGCAAGGTGAATATTATCCTACTTTTTGCCATGATAACACAAGAGGCGGAAAAAAGATAGGGATATAATGAGAAAAATTAGATTTTTATAAAAGGGAGGAAATTGAAGTATGGCAGAAAATCGGTATCGAGGAGAATATCCTGTGATCGGCATTCGGCCCACCATTGACGCCCGCCGGGGGGCCTTGCAGGTGCGGGAATCCTTGGAGGCGCAGACCAGGGCCATGGCGGAAGCGGCGGCCAGGCTGTTTGAGGAAAATTTGCGCTACAGCAATGGGGAGCCTGTGAAAACGGTGATCTCCAGTGTATCCATCGGCCGGGTGGGCGAAGCGGCCATTTGCGCCGACGAGTTTCGCAGGGCCGGGGTGGATATCACCCTCACTGTGACGCCCTGTTGGTGCTATGGCGCCGAAACCATGGATATGGACCCGAAAACCATAAAAGGCGTGTGGGGCTTTAACGGCACCGAACGGCCCGGCGCGGTATACCTGGCCTCCGTGCTGGCGGCCCATGCCCAGAAGGGCCTGCCTGCCTTTGGCATTTACGGCAAGGATGTGCAGGAGGCGGACGATACTTCCATTCCGGAGGATGTACGGGAAAAGCTGCTGCGGTTTGGCCGGGCGGCAGTGGCCGCGGCCACCATGCGGGGCAAGTCTTACCTGCAGATCGGCTCGGTTTGCATGGGGATCGCGGGCTCCATCATCGACCCCGCCTTCTTCGAGGAATACCTGGGGATGCGGGTGGAATCGGTGGACGAGGTGGAGCTGATCCGCCGCATGACGGAAAACATCTACGATGAGGAGGAATTCCAGAAGGCCTTGGCCTGGACAAAGAAAAACTGCCCCGAGGGCTTTGATAAAAACCCGAAGGAGCTGCAGCGCAGTCCGGAGCAGAAGGAAAAGGATTGGGAATTCTCCGTAAAGATGATGTGTATTATCAAGGACCTTTGCCGGGGCAATGAAAAGCTGCCTGACCGCTGGAAGGAAGAGCGGATCGGCCACAACGCCATTGCCGCCGGGTTCCAGGGCCAGCGCCAGTGGACAGATTTTTACCCCAATGGAGATTTCGCCGAGGCTATGCTCAATTCCTCCTTCGACTGGGAGGGGGCCAGAGAACCCTTTGTGCTGGCCACCGAGAACGACACCTTAAACGGCGCCGCTATGCTGCTGGGAAAGCTCTTGACAAACAGAGCCCAGATTTTTGCCGATGTGCGTTCCCACTGGAGCGCCGACGCCGTAAGGCGGGCCGCCGATGGGTACGAGTTGGAGGGAAAGGCCAAGGCGGCAGGTGGCTTTCTGCACCTGATCAATTCCGGCGCGGCCTGTATCGATGCCTGCGGCGAGGTGAAGGACGAAAACGGCAATGCCGTCATGAAGCCCTTCTGGGAAATGACTGAGGCCGACCAGCAGGCCTGCCTGAAGGCCACCGAATGGTGCGCCTCCGATTTGGGCTATTTCCGGGGCGGCGGGTTCTCTTCCCGGTTCTGCACCCGGGCGGAAATGCCCGTTACCATGATGCGCCTGAACCTGGTCAAGGGCCTGGGCCCTGTCATGCAGCTGGTGGAGGGGTGGACGGTCCACCTGCCGGAGGCGGTTTCCGATAAGCTTTGGAAGCGCACCGACTATACCTGGCCCTGCACCTGGTTTGCTCCCAGAACCACCGGAGAGGGCGTTTTCGCCACAGCCTATGATGTGATGAACAACTGGGGCGCAAACCACGGCGCCATTACCTATGGCCATATCGGGGCAGACCTGATCACCCTGTGCTCCATGCTGCGGATCCCCGTCTGCATGCACAATGTGCCGGAGGAAAAGATCTTCCGCCCTGCGTGCTGGAACGCCTTCGGCATGGATAAGGAAGGCCAGGATTACAGAGCCTGCCGGACCTATGGCCCCCTGTATCGATAACAAACGCGGACAGCCTCCGCGGAAAAGGAGAGTAAATCATGTTTGACGGACTGCAAATGAATATGGGGAATTTGTTTCGGGTGTCCGAAGCAAAAACCCGTTCTCTGTCCCCGGAGAATGTGACCGGAGAAAAGGGGAAGGGGGGAATGTGCGAGCTGGAAAACGGCAGCGCCCGCCATGCCGCCCGGGATCTGGGTAAAACCTGGAAGGTAAACCCCTATTTTGTCATCGCTCCCGGCGAAACGATCACCCTGGCGGATGTGGCCGGTCCCGGCTGTATCCAGCATATTTGGATGACACCCACCGGAAAATGGCGCAGCACCATTCTGCGCATGTACTGGGATAAGGCAGAGCAGCCTTCCGTGGAGTGCCCTCTGGGAGATTTCTTCGCCAGCGGCTGGGAAGAATACGCGCCCCTGTCCTCTCTGGCGGTTTGCGTAAACCCGGGCAGGGCCTTTAACTGCTACTGGCCCATGCCCTTCCGGGAGCACTGCCTCATTACCATGGAAAACCGCAGCGAAGAGCCCATGACCATTTATTACCAGATCGATTATACCCTCACGGAGCTTCCGGAGGATACCGCCTATTTTCACGCCCAGTTCCGCCGGGTGAATCCGCTGCCCTATCAGCAGGTTTACACTATTTTGGACGGCGTAAAGGGGAAGGGGCAGTATGTGGGCACCTACCTTGCCTGGGGGTCAAACAGCAGCGGCTGGTGGGGCGAAGGGGAGATCAAATTCTTTTTGGATGACGACGGGGAATATCCCACGATCTGCGGA